>NZ_JAKUKB010000023.1:0-2510 GCF_022436665.1 Stenotrophomonas sp. Y6 | reverse complement strand
GCTGGTTGGCCTGGCGCGCGTGCTCGGCGTTCTGGCGCACGGTGGAGGTCAGTTCCTCCATCGAGGCGGCGGTTTCCTCCAGGTTGGCGGCCTGCTGCTCGGTGCGGCGGGAGAGGTCGTTGTTGCCGGTGGCGATCTCCGAGGCGGCCAGGTTGATGCTGGCCGCGGCCTGCTGGATGCGGCCGACGATCGAGGTCAGCTGCGCCACGGTTGCGTTGGCGTCGTCGCGCATCCGCGCGAACACGCCCTGGAACTCGCCGTGCATGCGCGCGGTCAGGTCGCCGCGGGCGATGGCCTGCAGCAGCGCGGAGACCTCGGACAGGTTGCCGTCGGTGGTTTCCATCAGGCGGTTGAGCCCGGCCACCATGTCGCGGAAGTCGTGCTCGAAGCGTGTGGCATCGCCGCGCACGCTGAAATCGCCCGCGGCCGCGGCACCGGCCAGGCGCTTGATCTCGGCATTGATCGCCGACAGGCTGGCCTTGGTCTCGTCCATGGCCCGGGTGATGGCGGCTTTCTCGCCCGGCAGGCGGTCCATGTCCACCGACAGGTCGCCGTGCGCATAGCGCTGCATCACTTCGACGATCCGCGCGGTCACCTCCAGGTGGCTGGAGACCAGCTGGTTGGTGCCGGCGACCATCACCCCGTAATCGCCGGGGAAACGGGAGGCATCGATGCGGTGGCTCACGCTGCCGGCGTCGTGGCGCGCGGCCATCTCACCCTGGGCATCGATCACCGCGCGGATCTGGTCGCGCATGTGCGACTGGGCCCGCAGCAGCTGGCCCAGTTCGTCGTTGCGGCGCGCCGGGATCGGGGTGTCCAGCCTGCCCTGGGCGACGTCGGCGGACACACGCACCGCGTCGGCCAGCGGGCGCAGCACCATGGCCCGCAGCAGCAGCCACAGGCCCGCGCAGAGCGCAGCGGCGGCGAGCAGCCCGACCAGCGCCACCAGCCCCAGCAGCGAGCGTGCCTGGGCGGTGAGCAGGTCGCGCGGCACCATCACCCCCAGCGCGAAGCGGCGGTCGCTCTTGCCGATGCGCAGCGGCGCATAGACCTGCACCATCCCGTTCCCATCGGCCTGGAAGTTGCTGTAGAGCTTGTCCTCGGCGACGGCGGCCAGGATCGCTTTGGTGGTGTCGTCGTCGCGGGTCTTGCCGACGTTGGCCGGGTCCGGCGAGGCCACCACCATGCCCATCGGCGACAGCAGTTCGGTGCGCCCCTGGCCCATCGGCCGGAGCTCGGCGATGCGCGCCTGCAGCGCCGAGAGCTCGAAGTCGGAGGTGACCACGCCCAGCACTTTGTCGCCGTCCATGATCGGAATCGCGATGGTGGTCAGCATCAGCGTCTTGCCGCCGACCTCATAGGCATACGGCTCGATGATGACCGGCTTCTTCAGCGTCCTGGGGGTGACGTACCAGGCGCCCAGTTTGGGATCCTCGTAGTCGCGCAGCGGCTCGCTGACCAGCTCGCCGCCGACCCGTGCCCAGTAGCTCATGAAGCGGCCGCTGGCGTCGTGTTCCGGGGCATCGACGAACTGCGCGTCATTGCCGTCGAACGCGTCCGGCTCCCACAGCACGCACATGCCGGCGCGCTCCGGGTGCAGCTCCAGCTGCTGGCGGAAGGTCTGCGAGACGGCGGCGCGGCTGATCTGCCCGCGCTGGGTGGCCAGGTTTTCGGCCAGGGTCTGCACCGCGTCGTAGGTCTGGCTCATCTCGGTGGACAGGTGCTGGGCCTCGAAGCGGGCGAGGTTCTCCAGCGTCGCCTGCGAGGAGGCCAGCAGGGCGCGGCTGCTCTTCCAGTAGCTGATCGCGGCGGTGAGGCCGAACGCGGCCAGGGCGATCAGGGCGATGCCCAGCATCAGGCGGGTGGCGACGCTGCTTTTGCGTTCGCCGGACAAGGAACGGGGGGACGAGACGGACATGGAGGGACCGATGAGGGCGGAATCCCCAGCTTCATCGGTCGCCGGCGGCGGTTCTTGAGGGCCGCCGCTGCCGTCCGTCGGAAAACCCGCGCCGGACCGCCGGCTTCATTCTAAACCGGCGGCAGCCCGCGGCCTGGACCGGCTCAGAACTCCTGCCAGTCGCCGCCATCGGCGTCCTTCGCCGGTGCGATCACGCGCGGCGCGGGCGCCAGCTTTGGCGCCGGGGCCCGGGCCGGGGCGGCGGCGCGGCGGGGGGCGGGCGGGGCACTGGCCGGCGCGGCGGCGGCATCGTCGAGGTGGAACAGGGCGACCGCCGCGGCCAGCTGGGTGGCCTGTTCCTCCATCGAGCGCGCGGCGGCGGTGGCTTCCTCCACCAGCGCGGCGTTCTGCTGGGTGGTCTCGTCCATCTGCATCACGGTCTGGTTGACCTGTTCGATGCCCGCGCTCTGTTCCTGCGAGGCGGCCGAGATCTCGGCCATGATGTCGGTCACCCGCTGCACCGAGGTCACGATCTCGCCCATGGTGCTGCCGGCCTGGTGGACCAGCGCCGAGCCTTCGGAAACCTTGTCCACCGAGTTCTCGATCAGCTCCT
>NZ_JAKUKB010000022.1:0-3070 GCF_022436665.1 Stenotrophomonas sp. Y6 | reverse complement strand
CGGCCGCGCCCTGGGCGAGCTGGTTGGCCTGGCGCGCGTGCTCGGCGTTCTGGCGCACGGTGGAGGTCAGTTCCTCCATCGAGGCGGCGGTTTCCTCCAGGTTGGCGGCCTGCTGCTCGGTGCGGCGCGACAGGTCGTTGTTGCCGGTGGCGATCTCCGAGGCGGCCAGGTTGATGCTGGATGCGGCCTGCTGGATGCGGCCGACGATCGAGGTCAGCTGCGCCACGGTGGCGTTGGCGTCGTCGCGGATGCGCGCGAACACGCCCTGGTAGTTGCCTTCCATGCGCGCGGTGAGGTCGCCGCGCGACAGCGCGCCGAGCAGGGTGGAAACCTGGCCGACGCTGGACGCGAAACTATCCAGCAGGCCGTTGAGCTGTTCGGACAGCTGCAGCAGGAAGCCGCTCTTGCCGTCCAGCATGATGCGCCCGGAGAGCTCGCCGTTGGCGGCGGCGGCGACGATGCCGCTGACCTCGCGCTCGACCTGCACCTCGACGGTGCGGTCGTCCCACTCCACCACGTAGCCCAGGCGGTTGCCGTCGCCATCGGTCACCGGGTTGATGATCTGGCGCATGACGTGGTTGCCGACGGTGATCTGCGCGCGATGGGTGCCGTGCAGTTCGCCGAGCATCCTGCGCTGGTGCGCGGGGTGCTTGTGGAAGACGTCGATGTTGCTGCCGATCAGGGTCTTCATGTCGAAGTTCGGCAGGTCGCGGCGCATGTCCTGCTCGGCCTTGCCCAGCATCTGGAACAGCGGCCGGTTGGCGTAGATGATGGTGAGGTCGGCGTCGGCGATCATCACGCTGGTGGTGACGTCGTCCAGCGCGGAACGGATGCGCAGGTTCTCGGCGGCGAGGGCGGCGTCGCGCTCGATGCGCTCGCGCAGGTTGCCCTGCATGGTCTGCATGGAGCGCATCAGCGTGCCGATCTCGTCGTGGCGCGTGGCCTCGATGCGGCCGTCGAGCTTGCCGTGGGCGATGTCGTTGGCGACGCCGGCGGCGGCGGCCAGCGGCAGCACCACCTGCCGCCGCAGCAGCACGAACAGCGCGCTGCACAGCGCCAGCGCGGCCAGCAGCCCGACCGCGACGACGATGTACAGCAGCACGTCGGCCTGCCGGGTCAGCAGCGACTGCGGGACGATCACGCCCAGCGCGAAGTGCTGCGCGGCCTTGCCGACCTGGATCGGCACGTACACCGCGACATTGCCGTCGGCATCCGGGGTGAATGCCTCGGCGACCTCGCCCTTGGCGATGCGCGCGAGGATGGCGCCGGTGGCGGGATCCTGGCGCTGGGTACCTACCCCGGCCGGGTCGCGGCTGGCCAGCACGCGGCCGGCCGGCGACAGCAGTTCGACGTGGCCTTCGCCCATGGGCGTGAGCCGCGCGAGGTGCTCCTGCAGCGAGGACAGGGCGAAATCCACGGTCACCACGCCCAGGAAGCGCTCCTGCTCGACGATCGGGATCGACAGCGTGGTCATCAGCACCTGCTTGCCGTTGATGGTGTAGCTGTACGGCTCGACCAGCGTGGGCTGGCGGGTTTGGCGGGGCTTGAGGTACCAGTCGCCGTCGCCGGCCACGTCATAGCCGCGCAGGGCCTCGGTGACGGGCTTGCCGTCCGCCCAGGCCCAGTAGCTCATGAAGCGGCCGCTGGCATCGTGCCCCTCGGCATTGGCGTGCGCGGCATCGGCGCCGTCGAACGCGTCCGGCTCCCACAGCGTGCTGACCCCGACCCATTCCGGGTGCGCGAGCAGCTGCTGCTGCAGCAGTGCCGACACCGCGGGCCGGGTCAGCAGGCCCTGCTGGTGCTGCAGGCGCAGGGTGGCGGCCAGGGTGGTGGCGGTGTCGTAGGCTTCGCCGAGCCCGGCCGAAACCCGCTGTGCCTCGAGCCCGGCCAGGTTACGCATCGCGTCCTGCGACGACGAGAGCAGGGCGCTGCTGCTCTTCCAGTAGCTGATCGCGGCGGTGACGCCAAAGGAAATCAAGGCGATCAGCGCCACGCCCAGCATCAGGCGACTGACGATGCTGGAACCGGAACGGGGTTGGGACACAGCTCTCTCCTGCGGCCAGGTGCCCCGGGACATCGGGACACCGGCTCATGACTTTGTAAGAAAGGGCGGTGGTGTCGGATCACCGCCGCCCGGCAACGCCCGTGCGCGGTCCGTGGCGGACCGCGCGACGGATACTTCAGTGCGCCTGCGCGCCGGCGGCGGCCAGGCCGATGCCGCGCACCGCGGGTGCGGCCGCCGCCACGCGCACCGTGCCCGGCGCGGCGGCCAGCCGGAACTGCGAGACCGCCTCGCTCAGCTGGTGCGCCTGCTCCTCCATGGCGCGCGCGGCGGCGGTGGCTTCCTCCACCAGCGCGGCGTTCTGCTGGGTGGTCTCGTCCATCTGGGTGACGGTCTGGTTGACCTGCTCGATGCCCGCGCTCTGTTCCTGCGAGGCGGCGGAGATCTCGGCCATGATGTCGGTCACCCGCTGCACCGAGGTCACGATCTCGCCCATGGTGCTGCCGGCCTGGTGGACCAGCGCCGAGCCTTCGGAAACCTTGTCCACCGAGTTCTCGATCAGTTCCTTGATCTCCTTGGCGGCGCCGGCCGAGCGCTGCGCCAGGGTGCGCACTTCCGAGGCGACCACGGCGAAGCCGCGGCCCTGTTCGCCGGCCCGCGCGGCTTCCACCGCGGCGTTGAGCGCCAGGATATTGGTCTGGAAGGCAATGCCGTCGATCACGCTGATGATGTCGGCGATCTTCTTCGAGGAGGCCTCGATGTCGGCCATGGTGGTGACCACCTGGCCGACCACCTGGCCGCCCTGCGAGGCGACCCCGGCCGCGCCCTGGGCGAGCTGGTTGGCCTGGCGCGCGTGCTCGGCGTTCTGGCGCACGGTGGAGGTCAGTTCCTCCATCGAGGCGGCGGTCTCCTCCAGGTTGGCGGCCTGCTGTTCGGTGCGCCGGGAGAGGTCGTTGTTGCCGGTGGCGATCTCCGAGGCGGCCAGGTTGATGCTGGCCGCGGCCTGCTGGATGCGGCCGACGATCGAGGTCAGCTGCGCCACGGTTGCGTTGGCGTCGTCGCGCATCC
>NZ_JAKUKB010000021.1:0-5358 GCF_022436665.1 Stenotrophomonas sp. Y6 | reverse complement strand
AGGAAGAAGGCGCTGAGGCCGATTCCGAAGTTCTTTGAAAGTATGCGCAGGTATCTTGTGAGGGCGCCTGCAGGAGTGGATGACTGTCCATCTTGCAGACGTTTGATCAAGCAATGAATAGTTTGTTAAAGCAAGCGAAACGTTGCCAGAGATTGAACATCTGCAGCTAAAGCATTTGCCTTCGGGCATGTAGTTTTAAGTGAAGAGTTTGATCCTGGCTCAGAGTGAACGCTGGCGGTAGGCCTAACACATGCAAGTCGAACGGCAGCACAGTAAGAGCTTGCTCTTACGGGTGGCGAGTGGCGGACGGGTGAGGAATGCATCGGAATCTACTCTGTCGTGGGGGATAACGTAGGGAAACTTACGCTAATACCGCATACGACCTACGGGTGAAAGCAGGGGATCTTCGGACCTTGCGCGATTGAATGAGCCGATGCCCGATTAGCTAGTTGGCGGGGTAAGAGCCCACCAAGGCGACGATCGGTAGCTGGTCTGAGAGGATGATCAGCCACACTGGAACTGAGACACGGTCCAGACTCCTACGGGAGGCAGCAGTGGGGAATATTGGACAATGGGCGCAAGCCTGATCCAGCCATACCGCGTGGGTGAAGAAGGCCTTCGGGTTGTAAAGCCCTTTTGTTGGGAAAGAAAAGCAGCCGGTTAATACCCGGTTGTTCTGACGGTACCCAAAGAATAAGCACCGGCTAACTTCGTGCCAGCAGCCGCGGTAATACGAAGGGTGCAAGCGTTACTCGGAATTACTGGGCGTAAAGCGTGCGTAGGTGGTTGTTTAAGTCTGTCGTGAAAGCCCTGGGCTCAACCTGGGAATGGCGATGGAAACTGGGCGACTAGAGTGTGGCAGAGGGTAGTGGAATTCCTGGTGTAGCAGTGAAATGCGTAGAGATCAGGAGGAACATCCGTGGCGAAGGCGACTGCCTGGGCCAACACTGACACTGAGGCACGAAAGCGTGGGGAGCAAACAGGATTAGATACCCTGGTAGTCCACGCCCTAAACGATGCGAACTGGATGTTGGGTGCAATTTGGCACGCAGTATCGAAGCTAACGCGTTAAGTTCGCCGCCTGGGGAGTACGGTCGCAAGACTGAAACTCAAAGGAATTGACGGGGGCCCGCACAAGCGGTGGAGTATGTGGTTTAATTCGATGCAACGCGAAGAACCTTACCTGGCCTTGACATGCACGGAACTTTCCAGAGATGGATTGGTGCCTTCGGGAACCGTGACACAGGTGCTGCATGGCTGTCGTCAGCTCGTGTCGTGAGATGTTGGGTTAAGTCCCGCAACGAGCGCAACCCTTGTCCTTAGTTGCCAGCACGTAATGGTGGGAACTCTAAGGAGACCGCCGGTGACAAACCGGAGGAAGGTGGGGATGACGTCAAGTCATCATGGCCCTTACGGCCAGGGCTACACACGTACTACAATGGTAGGGACAGAGGGCTGCAAGCCGGCGACGGTGAGCCAATCCCAGAAACCCTATCTCAGTCCGGATTGGAGTCTGCAACTCGACTCCATGAAGTCGGAATCGCTAGTAATCGCAGATCAGCATTGCTGCGGTGAATACGTTCCCGGGCCTTGTACACACCGCCCGTCACACCATGGGAGTTTGTTGCACCAGAAGCAGGTAGCTTAACCTTCGGGAGGGCGCTTGCCACGGTGTGGCCGATGACTGGGGTGAAGTCGTAACAAGGTAGCCGTATCGGAAGGTGCGGCTGGATCACCTCCTTTTGAGCATGACAGCATCGCCTGTCAGGCGTCCTCACAAGAGACCTGCATTCAGAGTTCCACGCCGGGAAAGCCCGGTTTGGATAAGTCCCGTTTTGGGGCCTTAGCTCAGCTGGGAGAGCACCTGCTTTGCAAGCAGGGGGTCGTCGGTTCGATCCCGACAGGCTCCACCACTAAGCTTCGACAGAACTTGGGTCTGTAGCTCAGGTGGTTAGAGCGCACCCCTGATAAGGGTGAGGTCGGTGGTTCGAGTCCTCCCAGACCCACCACTCTGAATGATTGGCGCATACGAAAGAATTGATTGGGTACGGCATTGTGGCCGTTTCCTGTTCTTTTAAAACTTGTGACGTAGCGAGCGTTTGAGATGTCTATCTCGACGTGTCGTGAGGCTAAGGCGAGAGACGCAAGTCTCTTTATTGATTGAGTCGTTATATTCGTGCGTGGGCTTTGTACCCCCATGCGCATATGACCCAAGGCAACTTGCGGTTATATGGTCAAGCGAATAAGCGCACACGGTGGATGCCTTGGCGGTCAGAGGCGATGAAGGACGTGGCAGCCTGCGAAAAGTATCGGGGAGCTGGCAACAAGCTTTGATCCGGTAATGTCCGAATGGGGAAACCCACCGCTCCGGCGGTATCCTGCAGTGAATACATAGCTGCTGGAAGCGAACCTGGTGAACTGAAATATCTAAGTAACCAGAGGAAAAGAAATCAACCGAGATTCCCTGAGTAGCGACGAGCGAACGGGGAACAGCCCTTAAGCTGGTATGGTTCTAGAAAAACGGTCTGGAAAGGCCGGCCATAGAAGGTGATAGCCCTGTATTTGAAAGGGCCATTCCAGTGAAGACGAGTAGGGCGGGGCACGTGAAACCCTGTCTGAACATGGGGGGACCATCCTCCAAGGCTAAATACTACTGACCGACCGATAGTGAACCAGTACCGTGAGGGAAAGGCGAAAAGAACCCCGGAGAGGGGAGTGAAATAGAACCTGAAACCGTGTGCGTACAAGCAGTAGGAGCTCGAAAGAGTGACTGCGTACCTTTTGTATAATGGGTCAGCGACTTACTGTTCGTGGCAAGCTTAACCGTATAGGGGAGGCGAAGGGAAACCGAGTCTGATAAGGGCGCATAGTCGCGGGCAGTAGACCCGAAACCGGGTGATCTAGTCATGCCCAGGGTGAAGGTGCGGTAACACGCACTGGAGGCCCGAACCCACTCCCGTTGCAAAGGTAGGGGATGAGGTGTGATTAGGAGTGAAAAGCTAATCGAACCCGGAGATAGCTGGTTCTCCTCGAAAGCTATTTAGGTAGCGCCTCATATGTATCCTCTCGGGGGTAGAGCACTGTTATGGCTAGGGGGTCATCGCGACTTACCAAACCATTGCAAACTCCGAATACCGAGACGGACTGTATGGGAGACACACGGCGGGTGCTAACGTCCGTCGTGAAAAGGGAAACAACCCAGACCCACAGCTAAGGTCCCAAATTTTGTGCTAAGTGGAAAACCATGTGGAAAGGCACAGACAGCCAGGAGGTTGGCTTAGAAGCAGCCACCCTTTAAAGAAAGCGTAATAGCTCACTGGTCGAGTCGGTCTGCGGGGAAGATTTAACGGGGCTAAGCACAGAACCGAAGCTTGGGGTGCATAACTTTGTTATGCGCGGTAGAGGAGCGTTCCGTAAGCCTGTGAAGGTGAGTTGAGAAGCTTGCTGGAGGTATCGGAAGTGCGAATGCTGACATGAGTAACGATAATGCGGGTGAAAAACCCGCACGCCGAAAGCCCAAGGTTTCCTTGCGCAACGTTAATCGGCGCAGGGTGAGTCGGCCCCTAAGGCGAGGCAGAAATGCGTAGTCGATGGGAAGCAGGTTAATATTCCTGCACCTCGCGTAAGTGCGATGGAGGGACGGAGAAGGTTAGGTGTACCAGGCGTTGGTTGTCCTGGGGAAAGGCGGTAGGTTTGGATCTTTGGCAAATCCGGGATCCTTCAAGACCGAGCACCGAGACGAGTCTTTAAGACGAAGTCACTGATACCACGCTTCCAGGAAAAGCTCCTAAGCTTCAGCTTACGCAGACCGTACCGTAAACCGACACAGGTGGGTAGGATGAGAATTCTCAGGCGCTTGAGAGAACTCGGGTGAAGGAACTAGGCAACATGGCACCGTAACTTCGGGAGAAGGTGCACCATTGCCGGTGGCCCATGCGGGCTATAGCTGGCGATGGTCGAAGTGACCAGGCCGCTGCGACTGTTTATCAAAAACACAGCACTCTGCAAACACGAAAGTGGACGTATAGGGTGTGACGCCTGCCCGGTGCTGGAAGGTTAATTGATGGGGTCAGCCGCAAGGCGAAGCTCTTGATCGAAGCCCCAGTAAACGGCGGCCGTAACTATAACGGTCCTAAGGTAGCGAAATTCCTTGTCGGGTAAGTTCCGACCTGCACGAATGGCGTAACGACAGCGGCGCTGTCTCCACCCGAGACTCAGTGAAATTGAAATCGCTGTGAAGATGCAGCGTTCCCGTGGCAAGACGGAAAGACCCCGTGAACCTTTACTATAGCTTTACACTGAACGTTGAGTTCGTCTGTGTAGGATAGGTGGGAGGCTATGAAACTGTGGCGCCAGCTGCAGTGGAGCCATCCTTGAAATACCACCCTGTCGTGCTTGACGTTCTAACCTAGGCCCGTTATCCGGGTCGGGGACCGTGTATGGTGGGTAGTTTGACTGGGGCGGTCTCCTCCTAAAGAGTAACGGAGGAGCTCGAAGGTACGCTCAGCGCGGTCGGACATCGCGCACTGTGTGCAAAGGCATAAGCGTGCTTGACTGCAAGATCGACGGATCAAGCAGGTACGAAAGTAGGACTTAGTGATCCGGTGGTTCTGTATGGAAGGGCCATCGCTCAACGGATAAAAGGTACTCCGGGGATAACAGGCTGATACCGCCCAAGAGTTCATATCGACGGCGGTGTTTGGCACCTCGATGTCGGCTCATCACATCCTGGGGCTGTAGTCGGTCCCAAGGGTATGGCTGTTCGCCATTTAAAGTGGTACGCGAGCTGGGTTCAGAACGTCGTGAGACAGTTCGGTCCCTATCTGCCATGGGCGTTGGAAGTTTGAGAGGGGCTGCTCCTAGTACGAGAGGACCGGAGTGGACGAACCTCTGGTGTTCCGGTTGTCACGCCAGTGGCATTGCCGGGTAGCTATGTTCGGAAGCGATAACCGCTGAAAGCATCTAAGCGGGAAGCGCGCCTCAAGATGAGACTTCCCGGGGCACAAGCCCCCTGAAGGAACCATGTAGACTACGTGGTTGATAGGTCAGGTGTGTAAGCGCGGCAACGCGTTGAGCTAACTGATACTAATGATCCGTGTGGCTTGACCATATAACCTCAAGTTGCCTTGGCCGACATGACATGTCGATAGACCCAAGTGCACGCTACGTCACAAGACCTACGAGAGGCTGGCGCTTTATCCTGCTCCAACGGATAGCGACCCTCCAACCCTCTCCCTGGTGAAATTAGCGCTGTGGAACCACCCGATCCCATCCCGAACTCGGAAGTGAAACGCAGCTGCGCCGATGGTAGTGTGGCTCAAGCCATGCGAGAGTAGGTCATCGCCAGGGGCTTTACCC
>NZ_JAKUKB010000020.1:0-5995 GCF_022436665.1 Stenotrophomonas sp. Y6 | reverse complement strand
TCACCTGCATCTTGACCCCGATGTGGTTGCCGACCAGCTGGTTGGTGCCGGCGACCATCACCCCGTAGTCGCCGGGGAACGCGGCCTGGTCCATGCGGTAGCTGATGATGCCGGCGTCGTGCTGGCGCTCCATCTCGCGCTGCGCGGCGATCACCGCCTGCAACTGCGCCTGCATGCGCTGCATGCTGCCCAGCAGCTGGCCGGGTTCGTCGCGCGAGGTCTGCGCGATGGCGTTGTCCAGGCGTCCGCCGGCGATGGCGTCGGCAACGGCCGTGGCCTTGCGCAGCGGCAGCACGATGCGGCTGCCGATCACCCAGCTCAGCGCGAACACCAGCAGCACCAGCACGCCGCCGGCGACGGTCATGATGCCGGTGAAGCGCAGCGCCTGGGACTGCACGTCGTCCATGTAGACGCCGGTGGAGACCACCCAGTTCCAGGGCTTGTACATGCCGGCATAGGCGAGCTTGGGCACCGGCTTGGTCTGGCCGGGCTTGGGCCAGGCGTAGCCGACGTAGCCGCCGCCGCTTTTGGCTGCCTCGACCTGGTCGTGGTACATGCGCACGCCATCCTCGCTGCGGAAGTCCTCCATGTCCTTGCCGACCAGGTCCTTGCGGAACGGGTGCATCAGCACCACGTAGTCGGCGCTGTAGATGTTGAAGTAACTGGAGTCGCCCTTGGCGCGCATGGCTTCCAGCGCGGCCATCGCCTCGGCCTGGGCGCGTTCCAGCGGCAGGGTGCCGTCCTTGGCGCGCGCCGCGTAGTGGTCCAGCACGCCATAGGCCAGTTCCACGTCGCTCTGCAGCGACACCTTGCGGGTTTCGTAGAGATCCACGTACTGCATGCGCGCCGCGACCACCGCCAGCGTGATCACGCCGACCGCGATGATGGCGGTGAGCAGATTGAGCTTGGCGCGTACGGTGATGTTGGAGATGAAGCTCGACCAGATGCGGAGAATGTTCATGCGCGATAGGGAATGTAGGGGGAGGGCGGCCGCGACGGGGCGTGCGGCGGCGGGGCTTCATTGCTGGATATCGGCCAGGCCCCGCGCAAGTTGAGCCGTGGCAACGCCGGCGGGGCGGCCATCCGGGCCGCGGGCCGACAGCAGAACCCCGGCATGCGCCGGGGTTCTGGGGGGGTGGATCAGAATTCCTGCCAGTCCGAATCAACGGCCTCGGCGACGGCCACGCGGGCCGCGGCGCGTGGCCTGGGTTGCGGCGTGTTGGCTGCCGCTGCAGGTACCGGTGCCGGTGCCGACGGTGCTGGGTTGGCGACCACCGCCGGTGCCAGCCTTGCGGTTGCGGCCGGTGCATCCTGCGCGTCGAGCCGGAACAGGGCCACGGCCTCGGCCAGGTGCGCGGCCTGTTCTTCCATCGAACGGGCGGCGGCGGTGGCTTCCTCCACCAGCGCGGCGTTCTGCTGGGTGGTCTCGTCCATCTGGGTGACGGTCTGGTTGACCTGCTCGATGCCCGCGCTCTGTTCCTGCGAGGCGGCCGAGATCTCGGCCATGATGTCGGTCACCCGCTGCACCGAGCTGACGATCTCGCCCATGGTGCTGCCGGCGCGACGCACCAGCTGCGAGCCTTCGCCGACCTTGCCCACCGAGTCCTGGATCAGCTCCTTGATCTCCTTGGCGGCACCGGCCGAACGCTGCGCCAGGGTGCGCACTTCCGAGGCGACCACGGCGAAGCCGCGGCCCTGTTCGCCGGCCCGCGCCGCTTCCACCGCGGCGTTGAGCGCCAGGATGTTGGTCTGGAAGGCGATGCCGTCGATCACGCTGATGATGTCGGCGATCTTCTTCGAGGAGGCCTCGATGTCGGCCATGGTGGTGACCACCTGGCCGACCACTTGGCCGCCCTGCGAGGCGACGCCGGCCGCGCCCTGGGCGAGCTGGTTGGCCTGGCGCGCGTGCTCGGCGTTCTGGCGCACGGTGGAGGTCAGTTCCTCCATCGAGGCGGCGGTTTCCTCCAGGTTGGCGGCCTGCTGCTCGGTGCGGCGGGAGAGGTCGTTGTTGCCCGACGCGATCTCGCCGGCCGCGGCGTTGATCGCGGCGGTGGACTGCTTGATGCGGCCGACGATGGCGGTCAGCTGTTCGGTGGTGGCGTTGGCGTCGTCGCGCATCCTGGCGAACACGCCCTGGAACTCGCCCTGCATGCGCACGGTCAGGTCGCCCTGCGACAGCGCCGACAGCAGGTCGGAGATCTGCGCCAGGCTGCTGGCGTTGGCGTCGAGCAGGCTGTTGAGCTGGCGCGCCAGTTCCAGGAAGAAACCGTCCTTGCCGGCGGTGTCGATGCGGCCGCTGAGGTCACCCGCGGCGGCGGCATCGATCACCCGTGCCACTTCGCGCTCCACCATCGCTTCGGTGGTGCGGTCGCGCCATTCGACGACATGGCCGACCACGCTGCCGGCATCGTCGCGGATGGCCGAGATGGTCTGCGCGAACTGGGCGTCGCCATAGCGCATTTCGCGCGAGGCCACGCCGTTGCGCTGCAGCGCGTCGAGCACGCCATGGTCCATCTCGCCACGGAATTCCAGCGCGGTGACGTGCTGGCCCACCAGCGGGCGCGAGGCATCGTAGTGGTCCAGCGTGGTCCGGACGTCGTCGGCGTAGCGCTCCAGCGTATGCGCCAGCGCCCGGTTGGCGTAGACGATCTGCAGGTCGTTGTCGGTCAGGTACACGCCGGTGGAGGAATAGTCCAGGGCGGTGCGGATGCGCAGGTTCTCGGCGGCCACGGCCTGGTCGCGTTCGATGCGCTCGCGCAGGTCGCGCTGCATGCGCTGCATGGCGCGCAGCAGTTCGCCGACTTCATCGGCACGGCGGGTGTCGATGGTGCCGTCGAGCTTGCCGCTGGCGATCTCGTTGGCCACGTCCACCGCGCCGCGCATCGAGCCGACCAGCGAGCGGGCGAACAGCCAGGCCAGCAGCAGGCCGGCGCCGATGCCGACCAGCACCGCGATCACGGTGACGATGACGGAGGCCGAATAGGTCTCGGCGGCACGGTCGCTGGCGGCCAGGGCGCGCGCATTTTCGTCCGAGGACAGCGCGTCCAGCGAAGCGTACGCCTTGCGGTGCAGGTCACGGGTCTCGCCGACGAAGGTGTCGATGGCGTCGTCGGGCAGGTCCAGCTCCAGCAGCTCGGTCACCGAGTCATAGGACTTCTTGGCGGCCTCCCAGTCGGCGACGAAGGTATCCAGCAGCTTGCGCTGCTGCGGGTTGTCCACCAGCTTGGAATACTTCTCGATGGATTCGTCGATGTGCGTGCGCAGTTCGGTGGCACGGGTCTTGGCCTCGGCCTTCACGTCGCTGCTGGCGCGGATCAGGCTCTGGTAGGAGGCGTTGCGGTATTCGCTGACCATGCCGGCCAGTTCGCCGCCGGTGCGCAGGCCGGCCATGCGCTTGTCCGCGATCTCGGTGGTGACGCCGTCCAGCGAGTGCAGGCCGCGGTACGCCACGATGCCCTGGATCAGCATCACGAGCAGGACGATGCCGAAGGTGAGCATCAGCTTCGGCATCAGGTTGAGGTTCTTGATCCACTGCATGGGTGCACGGTCTCCTGCTGCGTTCCCCGGCACGGGCGCGCCGGGGCCCGCGCCGGCCGGGCCAGCGCGGCGTCGACGGGATGGATTACTTGATGTTGGCCAGCTTCAGGCTCGACGGCGAGGTGACTTCGATCTCGGCGCGCGAGGCGTCGCGCTGGATCTTGCCGATCGCGCACACGGTCTTGCCCTCGAGCGTCATCAGGTCAAAACCGAAGTTGCCGCGGGCCGAGCCCGGGATGCGGGCCGAGAAGGTGTGGCGCGGGAACGAACCGCCCATGTGCAGGAACGTCGGCTGGCCTTCGGAACCTTCGGCGTAGCGGGCCTTTTCGACCTTGCCGCAGACCATGCCGTCCTTGCCGGCGAAGCGCGGGGCGTTCTCCGGCGGGATCATCTCGTCGGCGGCGGCGACCAGGGAGACGCTTGCCAGCAGGGCCGCGGACATCAGCGAAATGAAGGGCTTGGACATCTTTTTCTCCGGATTGGGTTGCACCGGCAAACGGCCGGCCATGCGCTCGGTATCGGCCGGCGCGGGCAATGATTGATAGGGCATGCCAGGAACTGTGATGGCTGCCACGCTTTGTCAGGCGGCGGCTTCTTCGGTGGTGGCGGCCTGCCCCAGGTCGGCGGTATCGAGCAGGGTCTCGATGTCCAGCAGGATCAGCATGCGCTCGTCCTGGGTGCCGATGCCGGAGATGAAGCGGGTGTCTACCGCGGCGCCGAATTCGGGCTTCGGGCGGATCTGCTCGGCGCTCAGCGGGATCACGTCGGAGACGCTGTCCACGACGATGCCGACCACGCGGTCCTCGACGTTGAGCACGATCATCACGGTGAAGGCGTCGTAGCGGGCCTCGTCCAGGCGCAGCTTCAGGCGCAGGTCGATCACCGGCACGATGGTGCCGCGCAGGTTGATCACGCCCTTGATGTAGTCCGGTGCGTCCGGCACGCGGGTGACCGCGTCGTAACCGCGGATTTCCTGCACTTTGAGGATGTCCACCCCATAGTGCTCGTTGCCGAGCGTGAAGCTGAGGTACTCGCCGCCGGAGGTGGCGGCGTGGGCGCTGGTGTCGTTCATCTGGGGTCCTGATCCTGGCGGGATGCGGGTACGGAGGGGCGTCACCCGTGTATCGGCCATGGCCGCCGGAACTTTAGGTGCCCGCTATGCGCCGCCGTTCTTGCGCGCCTTGCGCTCGCGGTCGACCCGGAAGATGTAGCGCTGGATGGCGGCGTCGGCGCCGCGCGGCAGGTCCTCGAAGCGCAGGCCCACGCGTTGCTGCTCCATGCCGTTGGCCTGCTTGCGCACCAGCTGGCTGCAGACCACCAGGGTGACCGCGATCGGCGCCGAGTCGGGCAGCTGCAGTTCGCAGCCGGCCACCCGCTGCTGCAGCCGCAGCAGGTTCAGGTCCGGCGGCAGCAGCACGGCGATGCCGCCGGCGCTGATGTCGACCACGCGCCAGCGCAGCGGCTCGGCGCCCTGCGGATCGGGGAACACGCACCAGGGCGAATCGCCGACCGGGGTTTCCAGCCGGTACAGCTCGCGGCGCTGCAGGTGATAGGCCTCTTCCGGGAAGGCGAGGCGGAACGCCGTGCGCCCGTCCTCCACCAGCACTTCCGGGTGTTCCAGGCGGAAGCGCACCATGACCCGGTCCACCTGCGCGAAGCACAGCAGGTGCGAGGCTTCGCCGACGCTGCGGTTGACCGCCGGCAGCGGGCTGCCGTCCAGCAGCAGGGTGTCCTCGTCCACGTCCAGCACCGCGCTGGGATAGGACTGTTCGCGGCCATCGGGATGGACCGCGACCGTGGCACGCTGGTCGATCATCGCCTGCAGCAGCAGGCGGATCTGGCGCGGATTGCGAACCATGTACTTCTCGTCGGCATACAGGCTGCCGTCGAAGGAGGAAGGGGCGGATTCCGTCGGTTCGCGCTCTGACATGATCTCTGGAACAGGGAGGGCGGAGGCCTGGAGGCAACAGCATACCGGCAGGGTACCTCCGTGTATCGGCTCCATCGCCCGGCTCTTTAGCGCCGGGGGCGCGGTCCGGCGCCATCGCCCGGCCGGTGGCTCAGAATTCCTGCCAGCTGCCGCCATCCGCCGGCGGTGCGGGCAGTGGCCGCGATGGCGCGCGCGTTGGCGCCTGCGGCCTGGCTGGCGTCACGATCGTGAGTGCCGGGCGCGCGGGGGCATGGCGGGTCGTGGTGCGGAACATCGACACTGCCGTGGCCAGGTCGTTGGCCTGTTCCTCCATGGCGCGCGCGGCGGCGGTGGCTTCCTCCACCAGCGCGGCGTTCTGCTGGGTGGTCTCGTCCATCTGGGTGACGGTCTGGTTGACCTGCTCGATGCCGGCGCTCTGTTCCTGCGAGGCGGCGGAGATCTCGGCCATGATGTCGGTCACCCGCTGCACCGAGGTCACGATCTCGCCCATGGTGCTGCCGGCCTGGTGGACCAGCGCCGAGCCTTCGG
>NZ_JAKUKB010000019.1:0-9684 GCF_022436665.1 Stenotrophomonas sp. Y6 | reverse complement strand
CGCGGTCCTGGCCGGCGCAGGCGCCGCGGCCGGTGCGGCGGGCGCCGGCGCCGGGGCCGGGCCGGGAGCCGTTGCCGGCGGCGCGGCCGCGGCGGTCTCCGTGGCACGCGTGGTCAGGTTCTCGTCGACTTGCAGGGTGGTGTAGCCCAGGCCGGCCAGCAGCCCTACCGCCAGCGCGCCGAGGGCGGCGATGCCGGTCTGGCGTACCGCCTCGCGGCGGGCAATGCCTTCCACCATCGTGCGTATGTCGTCGGGCACGCAGGGGGCGAGCACCTGCCACAGCACGCGGCCGTCCAGCACCTCGATGGTTTCCTTCTCGGCGGCGGCCAGGCCGTCGCGTTCAACCCGCCCTTCGGTGATCAGGATGCCGCCGGCCGCGCCGGTCAGGCGCAGGGCCGCGCCCAGCTCGGTGATCGCCGGCGCGCCGATGCGGTAGGCGCGGCCGTGCTTGCACGACAGCAGCCAACGCTGGCCGGCGCGTTCCATCAGGAAGTCGCTGCTGGTGCCGCGGTCGCCGTGGTCCTCGCCGGACAGGTCGCGCATGCCGCGCTGTTCGCTCATGGCACGCCGCACGATCTGCGAGAACTCCCGCCAGCGCATGCCCGCCAGTGCGGCCAGGCCGTGCTGGGTTTCGGTCTTCCGGCGCTTGACCATCCACAACCAGGCGGAGGTCAGGCCCCAGACGAACAGTGCCAGCAGCAGGGCCAGGATCCAGGAAAACATCGTCGCGTCCGGTGAGCAAGGGTGAGTGAAGGCGCGCAGTTTATAGCGCTTCGTGCGAAGCCGATGCGACGCCGTCCGCCCCCGTTCAGCCGGCGCCGGCCGGCCAGTAGTGGCTGTCCGGGAGCGCGCGCGCGCCGAAGATGGCCTGGCCGACGCGCACCACCGTGGCGCCTTCCTCGATGGCGATCTCGAAGTCGCCGGACATGCCCATCGACAGCTCGTCCAGGCCGATGCCGTCCGGCGCCTGCGGGCGCAGGCGGTCGCGCAGTTCACGCAGGCGCACGAAGCAGGCGCGCACCCGCGCCGCGTCCTCGGAGAACAGCGCCAGGGTCATCAGTCCGCGCACGCGCAGATGCGTGAACCGCGGCAATGCGGCGATGAAATCAGCCACGTCGGCCGGCGCCAGCCCGTACTTGCTCTCCTCGCCGGAGGTGTTGACCTGCACGAACACGTCCAGCTGGCGGCCTTCCAGCTGCAGGCGGTGGTCCAGGGTCTGGGCCAGGCGCAGGCTGTCCAATGCCTGGAACTCACTGGCGAAACGCGCGACCAGCTTGGCCTTGTTGGTCTGCAGGTGGCCGATCACCGACCAGTGCAGGTCGCCCAGGTCCTGCATCGCCTCCCACTTGTGGTGCGCCTCCTGCACCTTGTTCTCGCCCAGGAAGCGGCAGCCGGCGGCGTAGGCCTGGCGGATGCGCGCCTCGTCGATGGTCTTGCTCACCGGCAGCAGGCGCACGCTGGCCGGGTCGCGGCCGGCACGCTGGCAGGCGGCGGCGATGCGTGCCTGCACCGCGGCCAGGTTGTGGCGGAAATCGTCGGCGGTCTCGGCACGCGGGTAGCGGCCGTGCTGGTCGTGGCGGGTGGGGGTGTCCGTCATGGGGTGTTCCTCGGGCAACAGCGGTGCGGGCGCATTATCGGCCTTCCGTGGTGCCGGTGGCGCGCCACCAGGCCGCAGCGGTGGCCGTGGCGCTCAGCACCGTGGCGGGCGGGCGTACGCCTGTTCGCCCAGCCATTGCTCCAGGGCATTGGCGGACAGGGCCGGCGAGAACAGGTAGCCCTGCAGCACCGGCGAGCCGTTGTCCACCAGGAACCGGCGCTGGTCTTCGGTTTCCACGCCTTCGGCGACCACGTGCTTGCCCAGGCTCTCGCCGATGCGCAGCACCGACAAGATCAACGCGCCGGCGGCCGGGTCGTGCCCGATCTCGCTGATGAAGCTGCGGTCCAGCTTCATCTCGCTGATCGGCAGCCGGTGCAGGTGGCTGAGGCTGGAATAGCCGGTGCCGAAATCGTCCAGCGACAGCCGCACCCCGAGCGCGTGCAGCGCGTGCAGGTTGGCGGGCACCTGCGGCTGCGCCGAGAGCATCACCCCCTCGGTGATCTCCAGCACCAGGGTGTCCGCTGGCTGCTGGTGGCGCTCGAGCAGCCGCCGCACCTGCTCGGCCAGCGAGGGCAGCTCGAAGGCGCTGGCCGAGAGGTTGACCGCGACCCGCGGGATGTCCAGCCCGCGGCGGCGCCAGTCGGCATGCTGGCGGCAGGCTTCTTCCATCACCCAGTGGCTGAGCTCGGCCATCAGCCCGCACTCTTCGGCCAGCGGCACGAAGCGCGACGGCGGAATGTCGCCCAGGTGCGGGTGGCGCCAGCGCAGCAGTGCCTCCACGCCGTAGAGGCCGCGGCCATCGGCATGCACCTGCGGCTGGTAGTGCAGGCGCAGGCCGCCCTGGCGCAGCGAGTCGCGCAGCGTGGCCTCCAGCAGCAGCCGTTCCTGCGCCAGGCGGTTCATGTCCGCGCTGAAGAAGCGGAAGCGCCCGCCGCCCTCGTCCTTGGCCCGGCGCATGGCCAGGTCGGCATGCCGCAGCAGCGTCTCCAGGGCGCGGCCGTCGTCCGGGTACATCGCCACGCCGATGCTGGCGCTGGCGTGCAGGGTCATGCTGCCGACCACGGTGGGCGCGGCGATCATCGCCAGCAGCCGTTCGCACAGCGCCACGGCCTGCTGCTGCGCGCAGCCCGGCACCAGCAGGGTGAACTCGTCGGCCACCTGGCGGGCGACCACCGACTCCGGGCCGGCGATGTCGTGCAGGCGCCGCGCCAGGTCGCGCAGCAGGCCGTCGCCGGCGGCATGGCCCTGGCTTTCGTTGATGCGCTTGAAGCGGTCCAAGGTCACGAACAGCAGCGCCATCGGCGTGTCCTGCTGTTCGGCCTGCATCAGTGGCTGCTCGCTGAGCGCGTTGAACATCAGCCGGTTGGGCAGCCCGGTGAGGACGTCGTAGAACGCCAGCCGGTGCATGCGCGAGCGCGCCTGTTCGCGTTCCAGCGCCAGCGCGCACAGGTGCAGGCACAGCTCCGCCAGGCGCCGGTGCCAGGCCGTCGGCGGGCCCGGGCGGTGGCAATGGAAGGCCAGCGTGCCCAGCACCTGGCCGGCGGTGGAGCGGATCGGGTTGGACCAGCACGCGCGCAGGCCCAGGGCCAGCAGCGCGTCGCGCTGGCTGTCGAACAGCGGCGCGCTGGCGATGTCCTCGATGACCACCGCGCGCCCGCGGCGCAGCGCCTGCATGCACGCCGGGTGCTCCCAGCCGCAGGTGCCGGCGGTCATCAGCGGGGCCGGCGCGGCCAGGGTGCACAACTGCCCGTCGGGTTCGCTGCGGGTCACCACCACGCGCAGGTCGGGCGCGACCCGCTCGACCTCCTGGCACATCAGCGCCATGGTCATCGCCAGCGGCTCTTCGCGCACCAGCGCGTCCAGCACCTTGCCGTTGAGGACCTCGTGGGTCTTGGCCTCGGTGATGTCGGTGAACACGTTGACCAGGCTGCCGCTGGCATCGGCCAGCGGCGTGGCCACCACCGACAGCCACAGCGGGCTGCCGTCCTTGCAGTAGCCCAGCAGGTGGTCGCGGTGGGGGCGGCCGGCGCGGTGCTCCTCGCCCAGCCGGTCCAGCGTGGCCACGTCGGTATGCGGGCCGCGGATCAGTTCGCGCGGCAGCTTGCCCAGCGCTTCCTCCGGCGCATAGCCGAGCATGCGCGAGAAACCGGCATTGACGTAACGGATGCGCGACTGGCCGTCGCACAGGAAGATCGCGTTGTCGCTGCTGTCCAGCGCCTGCGACAACAGGTGGATGTGCGCCTGCTCGTGCATGCGCGCGTCGGCGGGGCGCAGCACCGCCATGCCGCGCAGGCAGCCTTCGCCGGCGCACAGCCACAGGTCGCCGGGCCGCCCCGGGCGTGCCTGCGCGGCCAGCAGCAGCGGCGCGGGTGGCGCCTGCAGCCAGCGTTCACGCTCCTCGGGGGTCAGCAGTTCCGGCAACGGCGCCGTGTCGGCGCTGCCGCCGAGGCCGAGCATTTCGCAGGCCTTGCCATTGCCGAACACCATCCGCCCGTCGCGGTCGAGCAGCACGATGCCGTCCGGCGCGTCCTGCAGGCAGTGGCGCAGTGCCGTGTCGGCGGCGCTGGCGGCCGCCGCGGTGGTCGCTGCCTGTGGCCCGGGCGGGTCGGCGCGCGACATGGCTTACCCCTGTTGCGCCCAGGCCAGCAGGCGCGCGGCGACCTGCTCCAGCGGCACCACCTCGTCGGCGGCACCGAGCTTGAACGCCGCGCCGGGCATCCCCCAGACCACGCTGCTGGCTTCGTCCTGCACCAGGGTGCGGGCGCCGGCCTGCTTCATTTCCAGCAGCCCGCGCGCGCCGTCGTCGCCCATGCCGGTGAGGATGGCGCCGATGGCGTTGGCGCCGGCGTTCTGCGCCACCGAGCGGAACAGCACGTCCACCGCCGGTTTGTGCAGGTTCACCGGCGGGGTGTCGTCGATGCGGCAGCGCCAGCGCGCACCGTCGCGGATGATGCGCAGGTGGCGGCCACCGGCCGGCAGGTAGGCATGGCCGGGCAGGATCGCCTCGCCATCGCTGGCCTCGCGCACCGACATCGCCGAATGGCGGTCCAGGCGTTCGGCGAAGGCGGTGCTGAAACTGGCCGGCAGGTGCTGGGTGAGGACGATGGCCGGGGCGTCGGCGGGCATCATTTCCAGCACCACGCGCAGGGCTTCGGTGCCGCCGGCCGAGGCGCCGATGGCGATCAGGCGGTCGGTGGTGCGGAACTTCAGCGACGGGGCGCCGGCCGCGGTGGGGGCGATCGTGTCCAGGGTGCGCCTGGCCTGCGCCGGAACCGCCAGCGCCCGCACCCGCGAGCGCGCGGCCGTCTTGACCTTGGCGCAGATCTCCGCGGCGTAGCTTTCCAGGCCACGGGCCACGTCGAGCTTGGGCTTGGCCACGAAATCCACCGCGCCCAGCGCCAGTGCCTGCAGCGTGGTGTCGGCGCCGCGCTCGGTCAGCGACGACACCATGACCACCGGCAGTGGATGCAGGCGCATCAGGTTTTCGAGGAACGCCAGCCCGTCCATGCGCGGCATTTCCACATCCAGGGTCAGCACGTCCGGGTTCAGGCGCTTGATCTTCTCGCGCGCGATCAGCGGGTCGGACGCGGTACCGACCACCTCGATGCCGGGGTCGCGCGCCAGCAGATCGGACAGGATCTGCCGGACCAGCGCCGAGTCGTCGACCACCAGCACGCGGCAGGGGGCTTGCAGGCTCATTCGAACAGCTCCACGCCACCGGTGACCGGGGCCTTGGACAGGCGGGCGCGCACGGCCGATTCGGCGGCGGCGACTTCGGCTTCGTGCGCATGCGGCAGGCGCTGCACCACCACCCGGCCGGTCTGCGGGAAGAACCAGACCTTGCGCGGGTGGATGCCGAGCAGGTCTTCGGCGATCACCGGGATGTGCTCGGCGCGCAGGTACTGGCGCACGAACTCGGCGTTGCGGGTGCCGACCGGGTTGCTGGTGAAGCCCTTGAGCACGTTGGCGCCGCCGAACACCTTGGCCTCCAGGCGCTTGCGGTGGGCGCCGCGCTTGAGCAGGTCATTGATCAGCAGTTCCATCGCATAGCTGCCATAACGCGCCGGGGCGCCATCGCCGACGTTGCCGTCGGGCAGCAGGAAATGGTTCATGCCACCGATCTTGAGCACCGGGTCGCGGATGCAGGCCGCCACGCACGAGCCCAGGGTGGTGGTCAGCGCGGTGTCGTCATCCACCACCAGGTACTGGGTGGGCAGCAGTTTGGCGGCAATGGTCTGGAACCGCGTGTCGCGGTAGCGCATGACGTCGTCGGCGTGGGCGGGCAGGCTCATGCGCCGGCTCCGGGCACGCGCCGGTACAGGGTGCGCCCGCACGGCTGGATCAGGTCGGCCGCGTGCAGGTAGTTCTCGGAATGGCCGGTATAGAGCAGGCCGTCGTCGCCCATGTGCTGCACCAGCCGCGACAGGATGCCGCGCTGGGTGGGCTTGTCGAAATAGATCATCACGTTGCGGCAGAACAGCGCGTCGTAGGGCCCGCCGACGTCGTAGCGCGGGGCCAGCAGGTTGAGCTGGCGGAACTCGATCAGCCTGCGCAGCGCCGGCAGCACCCGGCACTTGCCCTCGTTGGGGCCGGTGCCGCGCTGGAAGTAGCGGCGCTTGAGCGCCGGATCGAGCCCGGCGATGCGCTCGAGCGGGTAAACGCCCTGCGCGCCGGTGGCCAGCACCTGGGTATCGACGTCGGTGGCGAGGATGCGGACCGGCGGGGTGAGGGTGCCGAAGGCTTCGCAGGCGGTGATCGCCAGCGAGTACGGCTCCTCGCCGGTGGAGGCCGCGCACGACCAGATCTGCAGCGGTGCGCGGTGCGCGCGCGCCAGCAGTTCCTCGCGCAGCTTCTCGAAGTGGTGCGGCTCGCGGAAGAACGAGGTCAGGTTGGTGGTCAGCGCGTTGGTGAACGCCTGCCACTCCTCGCCGCCGTCGCGCTCGAGCTGGTCCAGGTAGTCCTGGAACGAGTGCAGGCCCAGGGCGCGCAGCCGCCGCGACAGGCGGCCGTACACCATGTCGCGCTTGGCCGGCGCCAGCGCGATGCCGGCGCGCTTGTGGATCAGCTCGCAGACGCGGCGGAAGTCGCGGTCGTTGAACTCGAAATCGCGGGAGGCGGGAGCGGGCAGGGACACCGGGCGACCTCAGCTGGCCAGTGCCAGGTCGTGCGGCGCGCGCGCGGACGCCTGCAGGCGGAACGCCGACACCGCGTCGGTCAGCAGCATGGCCTGTTCTTCCATCGCGCGCGCGGCGGCGGTGGCTTCCTCCACCAGCGCGGCGTTCTGCTGGGTGGTCTCGTCCATCTGGGTGACGGTCTGGTTGACCTGTTCGATGCCGGCGCTCTGTTCCTGCGAGGCGGCGGAGATCTCGGCCATGATGTCGGTCACCCGCTGCACCGAGGTCACGATCTCGCCCATGGTGCTGCCGGCCTGGTGGACCAGCGCCGAGCCTTCGGAAACCTTGTCCACCGAGTTCTCGATCAGCTCCTTGATCTCCTTGGCGGCGCCGGCCGAGCGCTGCGCCAGGGTGCGCACTTCCGAGGCGACCACGGCGAAGCCGCGGCCCTGTTCGCCGGCACGGGCCGCTTCCACCGCGGCGTTGAGCGCCAGGATGTTGGTCTGGAAGGCGATGCCGTCGATCACGCTGATGATGTCGGCGATCTTCTTCGAGGAGGCCTCGATGTCGGCCATGGTGGTGACCACCTGGCCGACCACCTGGCCGCCCTGCGAGGCGACGTTGGCCGCGCCCTGGGCGAGCTGGTTGGCTTGGCGCGCGTGTTCGGCGTTCTGGCGCACGGTGGAGGTCAGTTCCTCCATCGAGGCGGCGGTTTCCTCCAGGTTGGCGGCCTGCTGCTCGGTGCGGCGGGAGAGGTCGTTGTTGCCGGTGGCGATCTCCGCCGCCGCCTGGTGGATGCGCGACGTCGCGGTCTGGATGCGGTCGATGATGCCGGTGAGCTGGACCACGGTGGCATTGGCATCGTCGCGCATGGCGGCGAACGTACCGCGGTAGTCGCCTTCCATCTGCACGGTGAGGTCGCCCTGCGAGAGCGCGCGCAGCACGCCCGATACCTGCTCGACGCTGGAGCCGATGGCGGCCAGCAGGCCGTTGAGCTGTTCGGACAGCTGCAGCAGGAAGCCGCTCTTGTCCTCCAGCCGGATGCGGCCGGAGAGGTCGCCATGCGAGGCGGCCACGATGATGTCGCTGACTTCCTGCTCGATCCGCACCTCCACGGTGCGGTCGTCCCATTCCACCACGTAGCCCAGGCGGTTGCCGTCGGCGTCGGTGACCGGGTTGATGATCTGGCGCATGACATGGCCGCCGACGCTGATCTGCGCGTGGTGGGTGCCATGCAGCCCGCCGAGCAGCCCGCGCTGGTGCGCCGGGTGCCGGTGGAAGATGTCGATGTTGCTGCCGATCAGGGTCTTCATGTCGAAGTTCGGCAGGTCGCGGCGCATGTCCTGCTCGGCCTTGCCCAGCATCTCCATCAACGGCCGGTTGGCGTAGATGATGTTGAGGTCGGCGTCGGCGATCATCACGCTGGTGGTGACGTCGTCCAGCGCGGTGCGGATGCGCAGGTCCTCGGCGGCGCGGGCGCGGTCCTGGGCGGCCCGGGCCTTGAGCTGGGCGATCATCTCGCCGATGGCGGCATACATCTGCCCGATCTCGTCGCGCGAGCGGTAGTCCACCCGCACGTCGAGATCGCCGTGCGAGACCGCCTGGATCGCACCCACCGCACCGGACAGCGGTCGCAGGATCGAGCGCGCGATCAGCCAGCACACCAGCAGCGCCGACAGCAGCACCAGCATGCCGGCCACGATCAGCACCCGGCCGAAGCTCCAGGCGCGCGCGGCGATGTCGTCGGTGTACTCGCCGCTGCCGATGATCCAGCCCCAGCGCTTGTGCAGGCCGACGTAGGAGATCTTCTGCACCGCGCCGTCGACGCCGGGCTTGGGCCAGGTGTAGTCGAGGAAGCCGCCGCCGTTGCGCTGTGCAAGCCTGACCATCTCCACGAAGATCTTCTTGCCGTCGGCACTGGTGGCGTCGCTGAGGTCCTTGCCGTTCAGCGCGGTCTGGTAGGGGTGCATCAGCATGGTGGGGTGTTCGTCGTTCACCCACAGGTAGTCGCTGCCGTTGGCGCTGCGCAGCGACTCGATGGCCGCCAGCGCCTGGCGGCGGGCTTCGTCCTCGCCCAGTTCGCCGGCGGCGGCGCGGTCGGCGTAGCGGTTGGCCAGCGCCAGCGCCGCCTCCACGCGGGTGTGCAGGGCATTGCGCTCGTTGCGCAGCAGTTCGTCGTGGTTGCGCCGGGCGGTGACCAGGCACAGGGCGATGATCCCGGTGGCCAGGACGGCGAGCATGAGGATGAATTTGCGGCGCAGCGGCAGGTCGCTGAAGACGCGCAGGGCGGGGTGGGCGTTCATGCGTCTGTTTCCTTTTCCGTTACCGTGCATGGAAGAACAGGCCCTGCGGCCCCTGCCACGACACGGCCGCCTGCCTTCCCGCGATATCGGCGCCCGGTTCCGCGGCTGCAGCGCCGCGGGCGGGTACCTGGCGGTTGCATGACCGCCAGCGGGATTGCAGTGCGACCGGCATCACGGAACAGGTTTTCCGCGGGATGCGCACTACCGGCCTTGCCTCCCGCCCCGCCGGGGGCAGGCGCCGACGGGCCCCGCCGGTGGGGGGCCGTCGGCGTTGGATCAGAACTCCTGCCAGTCGTCGCCGTCGGCCAGCGCCGGCTCGGTCCTGCGTGCCGCGCCGGGCTGCGCGCGCGGCGGCGCCACGGCGGGACGCGCGGCGGCGCGCCGGGCGGCGGGCGGCAGCGGGGACGGCGCGGCCGCGGGCGTCGCGGCGGCATCGTCGAGGTGGAACAGGGCGACCGCTTCGCTCAGCTGGTGCGCCTGTTCCTCCATCGAACGCGCGGCGGCGGTGGCTTCCTCCACCAGCGCGGCATTCTGCTGGGTGGTCTCGTCCATCTGCATCACGGTCTGGTTGACCTGCTCGATGCCGGCGGTCTGTTCCTGCGAGGCCGCGGAGATCTCGGCCATGATGTCGGTCACCCGCTGCACCGAGGTCACGATCTCGCCCATGGTG
>NZ_JAKUKB010000018.1:0-12389 GCF_022436665.1 Stenotrophomonas sp. Y6 | reverse complement strand
AGGAGCGGCCGAAAAAAGCACTCGGCGGCCTGACGCCCGCCGCCTATGCACGACAACTCGCGGCCAATACCGCTACGATGAGCACCGGACTCTAAACAGCCCCGCTACTGAAGACGGGAGGACGTCGGACTTGCCCGAATTATTGGCGCCAGTAATGATCGTTAGGCCACTGCCCTCGCCCTGATCTTTGGGCACGGCCAAATGAATCAAGCGAGGCTCATTGAAGCCGCGGTACCCGGCGATCGAGAGTGTCTTCAGAAAGCTCAATGGAACTCCGACAGTTGACTGTATGGGGTTCGGTTATGTTAAGCCGCAGTCCAAGAGATACAAAGCGGATCTTCACCGCGGACTAGATTGCCGCGAACTTCCGTCGCTATGGGATCGAAAGCCCGCCTTCCCTACCCCCGATAAACATCCCTAACCACTTCCATGTCCGTCCGAGTAGCCAAGGAGATGAGCGTGCCTTGGACTGGGTGTCTGCTCCAACTTGGGTATCGACAAAGGCCTCCAAAGCCATATACGCTAACTGTAATGCTCCGCATCCCAGCCACCTTCAATCTGCTCCGAGTCAGCCTCTTTGCGCTGCTGGCTTTGGTTTCGTTGGTGCGCCCGATGTTGAACTTGGTTGGAGACCTGCACTCCACAGAACATGCGGTTGTGGCGGCTGCTGAGCATGGCCACCACCACCCCGGCGATCACGATTCGGATTCCGATCGTGATCATGCCAAGGGCTCGCACGCCCTGCTTCACTCTGCTGATGCCAACGGTGCAGTAAGCCTCTGGAACCACAGTCATTGGGCGCCCACAGTCGCGCCCGAGACCTCGGTTCCTGCCCTCGACGTCCATTGGCGTCCTTCGCAACAACCCTCCAGTCCCTTCAGACCTCCCATCGTTTGACGAATCCGGCCGCCTCGTAGCGGTCTGACAGTGCTGGCTGCAATTTGTGGCCGGCTGCGCTATTCGTCGAACTATCGGAGAAGATTCCGTGAATTTGCGTTGCATGTGGGTACTGACTTTGGTCGGTACCTGCAGCGTTGCCCCGTGCGGCTTCGCTGCTGAACCTTTGCGCCTGGAAGAAGCGGTTGCCCGCGCTCTCCAGGCAAATCCTACAATCCAAGCCGAAGCCGCCCGCCTGGAGGCGGTACGTAATCGTGCACAACGAGAGGCCCTTCCTGCTCCCTATGTAGTGGGGGCCGACTTTGAGAACGTGGCCGGTACCGGCGGGCTGAGCGGTGTTGACTCAGCTGAAACCACCTTGCGTATTGGGCGCGTCCTAGAGCTGGGTGGGAAGCGTCATGCCCGCACCGCATTGGGGGATGCCGAGATCAACCTTCAGCGAGGCGCTGAAGGCGTGGCCAGACTCGACATCACCAATAGCACCACGCAGAGATTCATCCAGGCCGCTGTCGCGCAGGAGCATGTGGAACACGCCGAAGAGCGGGTTCGCCACGCGAACAGTACGTGTAGAGAAGTTGCCAGGTGGGTGCAGGCAGCACGTAATCCGGACTCCGACCTTCGGGCCGCTGAGATTACGTTGGCCGATGCCGAACTGAAACACGAGCAGGCGCTTCAAGCCCTCCAGGGAGCCAAGGCACGTCTTGCTGCCAGCTGGGGAGCCCTAACCCCGGACTTCGATACCGTTGACGCGAATCTGGACACCCTGCCCCCACTCGCGGATTTCGGAACCTTGGCCGGCCGCCTGCCGCAAACACCGCAACAGCGTCTTGCGCAGCTCGAAACAGCGTCTATTGCCGCTCGTCGTCGGATTGCAGTTGCAAGTGGCAAGCCGGATGTGAACGTCAGTCTTGGCGTTCGTCGTTTGGAGGCTACGGGTGATCAGGGGCTGGTGATGTCCTTCTCCCTGCCACTTGGAAGCCAACGCCGCGCGTCCTACTCCGTCGCTGAAGCCGATGCGGATCTGGCCGCTGTGCATGCTCGCGCCCAAGCCACAGGTTTGGAACAACGCCAGCAATTGTTCGATCGCTATCAGTTGATGCAGCAAGCCCGCTCGGAAGTGGAAGCGCTCCGCACCCGGATGCTGCCCAAGGCCCAAGAGGCGGTCAGCCTGACGCGCCGTGGCTTTGAAGCCGGTCGATTCTCATTCCTGGCCCTCGCGCAAGCCGAGAAGACGTTGTTCGACCTGCGCGAACGCGAGATCGAAGCGGCCGCTCGCTATTACACCCTTCTGGTCGAGGTTGAACGCCTGACCGCCCACATTCCGGATGCCTCCTGATGAAGCGCTATGCATTCCTGATCCTGCTACCACTGATGCTCGCTGCTTGTGGCGAGAAGCAGAGCACTGAACCCGCTGCGGAAGAAGCCTCGGCAGCTGCCGGCGCCGATTACGAGCGCGGACCGCATCGCGGCCGAATGCTGCGCGATGGCAACGTCGCCATCGAAGTGACGGTGTACGAAACCAACACGCCGCCGCACTTCCGTCTGTATGCCTATCGGGACAACCAGCCGATCGCCCCAAGTGGGGTGACCGCGAGCATGGAAGTCACGCGACTCGATGGCGAGGTCAACGCCTTCAGCTTCAAGGCTGAGAAGGACTACCTGGCCGCGAGTGCCGAGGTCGTGGAGCCGCATTCGTTCGACGTGAAGGTCAATGCCACGCTCGGCGGCAAAGCCTATAGCTGGACCTACGCCTCCTATGAAGGCCGAACCACGATTGATGCTGAGGCGGCAAAGGATGCCGGCGTTGTCATCCAGAGCGCCGGCCCGGCCACGATTCGCGACACCGTTCAATTGATGGGAACGGTCGCATTGAATGAGAACCGTCTTGCTGCAATCAAGGCAAGGTTCCCGGGAATCGTCCGCGCCGTGCAGGTTCAAGTGGGTGATCGCGTTGCGCGCGGGCAAACTCTGGCCACCATCGAAGGCAACGAGAGCATGCGCACCTACGCCGTGACCGCGCCGTTTGATGGCGTCGTGCTGACGCGTGCAACCAACGTGGGCGATGTGGCTGCCGACAACACCCTGATCGAGATCGCCAACCTGGGCGAGGTCTGGGTGGACCTGCGGGCCATCGGCACCGATGCCGAGCGCTTGGCGGCCGGCCAGGCGGTACAGGTGCGCTCGGCGACCGGCGAGACCACCGTGGAATCCACTATTGCCTCGCTGCTGCCAGTGGCATCCAGCGGTCAGAGCGTGGTCGCTCGCGTGAGCCTTCCCAATCCGGATGGTCGTTGGCGGCCAGGAATGACGGTCGCGGCCGAAGTGACGTTGTCTTCCGAAGAAGTGCCGCTGGCAGTGAAGGAATCCGGCCTGCAGCGATTCCGCGATTTCACCGTCGTGTTCGCGCAGGTGAAGGACACCTACGAGGTGCGCATGCTTGAGCTGGGCCGCAGGGACGGCGAGTACGTCGAGGTACTGGGCGGGCTGAAGCCCGGCACACCTTATGTGGCAGAGCAAAGCTACCTGATCCGCGCAGACATCGAGAAGTCTGGCGCCAGCCACGACCACTAAGGAACGGCCATGCTCGAAAGAATCATACGAGCGTCGATCGCTCACAGATGGCTGGTGCTGCTCCTTGTGCTTGGGCTGTGTGGCCTTGGCATCTGGAACTACAACCGGCTCCCCATCGATGCTGTGCCCGACATCACCAACGTACAGGTGCAGGTCAACACCGAAGCGCCCGGCTACTCGCCTTTGGAGGCAGAACAGCGCGTCACGTTCCCGGTTGAAACGGCATTGGCCGGCTTGGCCAAGCTTGAGTACACCCGCTCGGTTTCCCGCTACGGCCTTTCCCAGGTCACGGTGGTGTTCGAAGACGGAACCGATATCTACTTCGCCCGTCAGCAGGTTGCCGAACGTCTGCAACAGGCAGCCTCTGCCCTGCCCTCTGGCCTGAAACCTTCGCTGGGGCCGGTTGCCACCGGCCTGGGCGAAATCTTCATGTACACGGTCGAAGCAGAGCCCGGCGCAGAAGACACCTGGACCCCCATGGCTTTGCGCACGCTGCAGGACTGGGTCGTCCGCCCGCAGATGCGCCACCTCAAGGGAGTCACCGAGGTCAACACCGTCGGCGGGTATGTGCGGCAGTTCCACGTCACCCCCGACCCTTCGAAGCTTCAGGCCTATGGCCTGACCATGCAGGACGTTCTTGATGCGGTGGACCGCAGCAATGCCAACGTCGGCGCCGGCTATATCGAACGATCCGGCGAGCAGTACCTGATCCGCGTACCCGGCCAGGTGGCGGACATCGCCGGGCTTCGGAAAATTGTGGTGGCCACACGCGATGGCCTTCCGTTGCGGGTGGGTGATGTTGCCGAAGTGCTTGAAGGCAGCGAACTGCGTACGGGTGCCGCTACCAAGGATGGCAAGGAAGTGGTGCTTGGCACCGTGTTCATGCTGATCGGGGAAAACAGCCGGGAAGTCGCGCAGCGCAGCGCTGCAAAGCTCAAGGAAATCGACAAGACCTTGCCTGAGGGGGTTCGTGTACACGCGGTATACGACCGCACCGAACTGGTCGATCGCACCATCGAAACCGTTCGCAAGAACCTGCTGGAAGGTGCCCTGCTCGTCATTGCCGTGCTGTTCCTGCTGCTTGGCAACTTGCGCGCGGCATTGATCACCGCCGCGGTGATCCCACTGACCATGCTGTTGACGATCAGCGGAATGGTGCAGAACCGCGTCTCGGCAAACCTGATGAGCCTGGGTGCGTTGGACTTCGGCCTGATCGTCGATGGTGCGGTAATCATCGTGGAGAACTGCCTGCGTCGCTTTGGCGAGCAACAACATGCATTGGGACGCCTGCTCACCCGCAAGGAGCGATTTGAGCTGGCTGCCAGTGCGAGCGCTGAAGTGATCAAGCCAAGCCTGTTCGGCTTGTTCATCATCGCCGCCGTCTACATCCCGATCTTCGCCCTGTCCGGGGTGGAAGGAAAGATGTTCCATCCGATGGCGCTGACCGTGGTCATCGCGTTGACCGGAGCGATGGCGCTATCGCTGACGTTCGTGCCGGCGGCAGTGGCCCAGTTCGTGACGGGCAAGGTCTCGGAGAAGGAAACCCGCGCGATGCGTGCGGTGAGCCGTTTCTATGGCCCGCTGCTGGACAAGGTCATGTCTGCCCGCAAGCTGGTGGTGGCAGCCGCCGCCGTACTGATCGTCCTTTCCGGCGTACTTGCGACCCGACTGGGTACTGAGTTCATTCCGAATCTGGATGAGGGCGATATCGCGCTGCATGCCCTGCGTATTCCAGGCACAAGCCTGACCCAAGCGATCGGCATGCAGCGGCAACTGGAAGCTCGGATCAAGGAGTTCCCGGAAGTGGACGAAGTCGTGGCCAAGATCGGCACTGCCGAGGTGGCCACCGATCCGATGCCGCCTTCGGTGGCTGACACCTTCATCATGTTGAAGGACCGCAGCCAATGGCCAGATCCACGCAAGCCCAAGGCCGAACTCATTGCCGAGCTGGAGAAGGCCGTGCGTGCCATCCCCGGCAACAACTATGAGTTCACGCAGCCGGTCCAGATGCGTATGAACGAGCTCATCGCGGGCGTTCGTGCCGAGGTGGCCATCAAGCTGTACGGCGATGATCTGGAGCAGCTGGCAGCCATCGGCAGCCAGATTGAAAAGGTTGCCAGCAGCATCGAAGGCAATGCCGACGTGAAGCTGGAACAGGTCACCGGCTTGCCGCTGATGACCATTACTCCTGACCTGGATGCCTTGGCCCGCTACGGCGTATCGATCGACGCGGTACAGAAGACGATCTCCATGGCCCTGGGCGGTGAAGCCGCCGGCCAGGTATTCGAAGGTGATCGCCGCTTCGACATCGTGGTCCGCCTGCCTGAAAGCATGCGCGAGAACCCCAAGACCCTGGCGTCACTTCCCGTCGCGTTGCCTGCGAGCGAGGGAGCAGCTCGGGGCTATGTGCCGCTGGGCCAACTGGCCAAGGTGGAAATCGCCCCAGGCCCGAACCAGGTCAGTCGCGAGAACGGCAAGCGGCGTGTGGTGATCACCAGCAATGTTCGTGGTCGTGATCTTGGTTCCTTCGTGGAGGAGCTGCGTGAGCGCGTCGGTACGGAGGTGGCGATGCCAGAAGGCTACTGGGTCGAGTATGGCGGCACGTTCGAACAGCTGATCTCTGCCAGCAAGCGCCTTTCGATTGTGGTGCCGGTGGTATTGGTGCTGATCTTCGGCCTGCTGTTCATGGCCTTCGGCTCGGGCAAGGATGCCGCGATCGTCTTCAGCGGCGTGCCATTGGCTCTCACTGGCGGCGTGCTGGCGCTGGCGATGCGGGGAATCCCGCTGTCCATCTCAGCGGGCGTTGGCTTCATCGCTCTATCGGGTGTCGCGGTCCTCAACGGCTTGGTGATGATCAGCTTCATCAAGAAGCTGCGCGAGGACGGTGCCTCTCTCGAACACGCCGTCCATGAGGGGGCGATAACGCGCCTGCGACCGGTGCTGATGACCGCGCTGGTGGCCAGCCTTGGGTTCCTGCCCATGGCCCTTAACGTTGGTGCCGGCGCAGAAGTGCAGCGCCCGCTCGCCACAGTCGTTATCGGCGGAATCGTGTCATCCACGTTGCTGACCCTGCTGGTGCTACCGGCGCTCTACCGCCTCATCCATCGCGATGGGGACCTCAACAACACGGAGCGCGCATGAGCGCTCCTTCAATTCCGAAAGTAAAGGAGAGTTTCTTGCGCAACATCAAGCTACCTGCGGCAGCACTCGCAGGCCTTGCGCTGCTGACCACAACAGCAGCTGCGGTGGCCCATGGCGTCAGCGAGGGAGACGCCGCGTTCCTCGAAGAGAGTTCCGGCCGGAATCTGCTCGCGTTCACCTATCTTGGTGCCAAGCACATGTTCACCGGGTACGACCACATCCTCTTCCTGCTGGGGGTGGTGTTCTTCCTGTACCGGATGAAGGACGTAGGCATCTACGTCACGTTGTTCGCCATCGGCCACAGCATCACGCTGCTGCTCGGCGTGCTGGGCGGCTTCCACGTCAATCCGTACATCGTGGACGCCATCATCGGTTTGTCTGTCGTCTATAAGGCGCTGGACAACATGGGCGCCTTCCGCCGTTGGTTCGGTTTTCAGCCCAACACCAAAGCCGCGGTGATGATTTTTGGTCTGTTCCACGGTCTTGGCCTTGCTACCAAGCTCCAGGACTTCTCACTGTCCCCGGAAGGCCTCGTCGCCAACATGTTGGCATTCAACGTCGGCGTGGAGATCGGCCAGCTTCTTGCTCTGGCGTTCATCCTGATCGTCATGGGTTTCTGGCGCCGCTCGCCGATGTTTGCCCGTCAAGCCTTTGGTGCCAACGCCGTGTTGATGACCGCTGGCTTCCTGCTCATCGGCTACCAGCTCACCGGTTACTTCGTTTCCTGATCGAGATAATTCAATGTCCATTACTGCAAATCAGCCTCTTCCCAGCACCGGCCGTCTGGTCCGCGCCACCTTCATCGCCGCAGCCGTGGCATCTGTACTACTGGTCACTACCGTCATGCCTGCCGAGTACGGCATTGACCCGACCGGTGTCGGTCGGGCGTTGGGCCTGACCACGCTGGCCGAAACTTCTGCGGACGATGCGCCAGTTGCCGCCGCGCCTGTCACGGGTTCCAACAACGAGGCCAACCAGACGTTGGCCGAAAAGGCCAAAGCTGCTTTTGGTGAGAACAAGGGGCAGACGCTCGATGCCGCTGCAAACTCACTTTCTGCAGGTCCAGTGCGTACGGACACGCTTACCGTGACATTGGAGCCGGGCAAGGGCGCCGAAGTAAAAGCACATTTCAAGCAGGGTGCCGGCGCTATCTACCGTTGGAAAGCTACCGGCGACGTGGCCGTGGATATGCACGGCGAGCGCCCGGACGTTAAGGGCGCTTGGACCAGTTATTCAGTCGAAGCCGCGCAGAGCCAAGCCGAAGGCACGTTCATTGCCCCCTTCGATGGGACGCACGGCTGGTACTGGCAGAACCGTGGCACCACACCGGTGGACGTTTCGGTCGAAGTCGTCGGTTTCCAGGCTGACCTGTATCGCCCTTGATCTCCCCACACTTGATTTCAACCCGCGGTGTGTACACCGCATTTTCCGGAGTGTTACCCATGAAGATCCGCAATGTTCTCGTAGCTTGCTTCCTCGCAGCAGCCTCCACCTCCGGAGCTGCAGTCGCGCATGACCCTGCCCTGCATGAGCCCACCCCGGCTCCCGCAGCGGTAGTGAAGAAGCCTAAGCCCACCACCTGCGAGCAGTTGGCTGATACATCCAGGTACGACGTCAATCTCAATGACTCGGCCACCAAGGCGCTGAAGACCTCCTGTGATGCTCAAAAGGCGGGTGCGGCGAAGAAGTAATCTGTTTGAAAGAGCGAGCGGGACCCAGCTGGTCCCGCTCTATCTCCTTGCATGCACTTCTCGAGATTCCTTCCATGATCGACGTTCTGAAGAACTCAAGCTTCCGGAACCTGTTTGCCGCCCAGGTCGTAGCTCTGGTGGGCACGGGCCTGGCGACGGTTGCATTGGCCCTGCTGGCCTACGACCTAGCCGGTGCCGAAGCTGGCGCCGTGCTCGGGACAGCACTGGCGATCAAGATGATCGTCTATGTGACACTCGCCCCAGTCTCAGCGGCCGTAGTGCCTCCAGCATTGCGAAAGACAGTCTTGATCGCACTTGACCTGGCCCGCGCCGCGGCTGCTCTTACCCTGCCATTCGTCACCGAAATCTGGCAGGTGTACATCCTGATTGCGCTGTTGCAATCTGCCTCCGCATGTTTCACTCCCCTTTTCCAGTCACTCATTCCAGAGATTCTCAAGGATGAGAAGGACTACACCAAGGCACTATCGCTCTCCCGCTTGGCGTATGACCTTGAAAGTCTGTTGAGCCCTGCGTTGGCTGCGGCGTTGCTTACTCTGATCAGTTTCCATGGGTTATTTGCCGGGACTTCTGTTGGCTTCGTACTCTCCGCGGTACTAGTTTTCTCAACCGTCTTTCCCTTGATCGCCGCCAAGCGAGGAGATGAGGGACCGTACACGCGAGCCATTCGAGGAATGCGCATCTACCTGCGCACACCGCGTCTGCGTGGTCTGCTGGCACTGAACCTTGTCGCTGCTGCGGGCGGATCGTTGGTTTTCGTCAACACGGTGGTTGTGGTGCGTAGCGTCCTTCAAGGTGGTGAGCGTGAAGTCGCCTGGGCGCTGGCTGCTTTTGGTATCGGATCGATGGCCATCGCCATGCTTCTGCCGAGGCTTCTGGACAAGGTCTCAGATCGACGAGTCATGCTCTCGGCTGCCGGATTGATGTGCGCGGTGCTGGCCTGCCTTCTGGGAATCTGGATTGGACTGAATGGAGCCGTCAATTGGCTTGTGGTCATACCAAGCTGGGTACTTCTCGGAGTGGCTTACGCGGGGCTGGTCACCCCCGGAGGTCGCTTGCTTCGCCGTTCCGCTGATTCCGCAGATCTGCCATTTTTGTTCGCTGCGCAATTTTCGCTATCGCATATTTGCTGGCTGATTGCTTATCAGCTTGCAGGCATGGTCGGTGCGAAATGGGGAATGCCGATAGCCATAGGTGCGCTGGCCTGTCTAGCCATCGTCGGCTTCGCGGCGGCATGGCGCTCATGGCCAAAAGCAGATCCTGAAGAAATCGAGCACGGCCACGATAATTTGCCTAGCGACCATCCGCACTGGGCCGAACATCCAGCAGTGACAGGGAGGCACTCGCATCGCTTCGTAATAGATGACCTGCACACCAGATGGCCGCATTGAGCGGTTGAATCCCAGGCCAGAAGCTGACCCCCGCCCTACCCCTGATAACGCACCCTAATCGGAACGTTCACCGCCGTTCTAGGGCCTGGAAGTAGTCATCGCATAAACCAACATCAGCAGACAGAATGAGGCGCAGTGGCCAAGCAACGGCCGCATTCAGCACATCCGTCATCGCTCGCCCTTACTGAGTACTGTCTTTTTGATCGAATGCGAATTGTTCCAGCCCCGGGTCGTTAGCGATTACCCGGGCTCCCCCCCGTATTCACCGGCACCCCGAGAAGGCTAACCGAGGCCTTGACGAGTGTCCGTGTCAAAGCAAAGGGAGTTCAGTGCAGAATTTAGGCGCGCAGCGGTTGAGTGGGCCAGAGCCGAGCCGCGCGTCAGCTAGGCTCAGATGACACGAAAGTTGGGGGTCATCGCCTTCTGCTCTCTCGCTTACAGCTGAGCGTCGCGTAGAAGCTCGTGTGCCCTCACACCCAGGCCGACGGCCAGTCTGCTGAGAGTCGCAATAGTAATGTTTTTCTCACCTCTCTCGATCGCGCTGTAGTAAGCACGGTGCATTGAGATCGAATCGGCAAATTGCTCTTGGCTCCAGCCTTTAGCTGAACGCACGGCGCGAATTGCCAAGCCAAGTTGTCGGGCCTGAATGTCTTGCTGCATACAGCAGAGCATTGTTCTCAGGCTACTTCTATCGCTACCACTGTATAAGTAGACTACTTATAAGTATCGCTCGAGCCTTGCCATGGCCCTGCTCCTAATTGATCCTGATTGCGACCTCCTGATTGCTCTCGACGCAACTCCGGGGCTACTAGAGTCGATACAAGAACAATGGTCCCGACTGCAACATGATCCTGAGCGAGAGTCGTTCGGCGAGCGGCTGAGCATGCGAGTGCTCCCCGTTCTCGCTGACTGCCTGGATTGGGATCTCAAGCCACCTACAAGTGCGCAAATCTACTTTGCGGTCTCCATTGCGCGGAAGCTTCAGGTGGAGATTCCCTCCGGAGTACTGCAGCGACGAAGCGACATGACCGAATTCTTGGACAAGCACTGCCCGTTGCTGGCCGCGCGGCCAAAGCTCAAACGTTCCTCCCCCCGTCGGCGAACCAACAGGTAACCCGCGTTCAATCGCAACTTTCCATTTTGCTATCCCTCAAGAAAAAGAAGCAGCTTTGCGGCGCGTTGCCTTCGCAACTGGGCGGACAACCTGAGCTATCATCGTCAACGGCCACGTTTTTTTAAGAGCGACTCCTACGTGGGGGGCGCCTGAGATCCCCACTTTGACGCCGCTCCAAAGCTCTCGCAATTTCAGCTAAGGAAGGTCTGATCAAAGCGCTCTGATGCTTGGATTTCAGCGTCAAGGCGCCAAGTCGACCTCGATATGATCGATTTTGCGCCGTTTCTGACGCTTTTCGACGGGTTTCCCCGTCCAACAGACGGATTTACCCCGTCGGCAGCAACAGACGTCGCCGCGCCATCCACAGATTCGACAGCGCGAACAGCGTCAGCACCTGCGCCGTGTTCTTCGCCAAGCCGCGGTAGCGCACCTTGGTGTAACCGAACTGCCGCTTCACCACCCGGAACGGGTGCTCAACCTTCGCCCGCAGGCTGGCCTTGAAGTGCTCCCAGCGCTCGGCGTATTTGCGCTCGCGCATGTTCTTCAGCGCTCGCAACTTCGATGGCTTCTCCGCGATCCAGAACGCAGCCTCCACGCCTTGCAGCTCCTCGCGCTTGTCCGCGCCGGTGTAGCCGCTGTCGCCGCAGATCGTATCTTCCTTGCCGTGCAGCAGCTTGTGCACCTGTGTCACGTCATTGACGTTCGCCGCCGTGCACTCCACGTGATGCACCAGGCCCGATTCCTCGTCCACACCAATGTGCGCCTTCATCCCGAAGTGCCACTGGTTGCCCTTCTTCGTCTGGTGCATCTCCGGGTCGCGCTCGCCGTCCCTGTTCTTGGTCGAGCTCGGTGCCGCGATGATCGTCGCATCCACGATCGTGCCCGCCTTCAGGCTCTGGCCCTTGCGCGCCAGGTGCGCGTTCACGCGCTCCAGGAGCTGCGGCGCCAGATCATGCGTCTCCAGCAGCCGGCGGAAGTTGAGGATCGTGGTCTCGTCCGGGATGGTGTCCAGCCCGCTCAGGCGGGCAAAGCGGCGCATCACCGGCATCTCGTACAGCGCCTCTTCCATGCCCGGGTCGCTCAGCGCGTACCACTGCTGCAGGAAGTGGATGCGCAGCATCGTCGCCAGCGGGTACGGTTGCCGGCCACGCTGGCCCATCTTCGGGTAGTGCGGTGCGATCAGCGCCAGCAATGCGTTCCACGGCACAACCTGCTCCATCTCCGCCAGGAAGATCTCGCGTCGCGTCTTCTTCCGCTTGCCCGTGTGTTCCGCGTCCCCGAAGCTCAGCTGCATCGTCGTCATCCGTCGAACCTTGCGCTATTGTCGCCGAGGAATTGTTCAGAGCATCCCTAACTGCGTCCCACATCCGTAGTGCACTCGTGTACGCCAGCGCGCCTCCAACCATTGCCATGCTTCCAGAGGCCATCTTGGCAACGCGGCGACGTCCCCCCGGTTTTGAGTAGCACGGCGATTTGGAGTCCAATCCCGCAACCCAAGGAGATTGGACGTGAAGAAGCGTTTTACCGAGGAACAGATCATCGGCTTCCTGCGTGAGGCCGATGCCG
>NZ_JAKUKB010000017.1:0-27211 GCF_022436665.1 Stenotrophomonas sp. Y6 | reverse complement strand
TCACCTGCATCTTGACCCCGATGTGGTTGCCGACCAGCTGGTTGGTGCCGGCGACCATCACCCCGTAGTCGCCGGGGAACGCGGCCTGGTCCATGCGGTAGCTGATGATGCCGGCGTCGTGCTGGCGGCCCATTTCCTGCTGCGCGGCGATCACTGCCTGCAGCTGCGCCTGCATGCGCTGCATCGAGGACAGCAGCTTGCCGACTTCGTCGCGGCGCGAGGCGTCGATGCGGCGGTCGAGCTTGCCCGCGGCGACATCGTCGGCCACGCGCACGGCTTCGCCCAGCGGCTGGGTGATCGAGCGGATGATGGCCCAGCCCAGCAGGGCGGCCAGCAGCAGCGACAGCGCCATGCCGGCGGCCACCGCCATCAGCGAACGCTGGTAGGCCTGCCGGGACGCGGCCACATCCCGGGCCAGTTGCTCCTGGTTGTACTGGGACATCTGCTTGAGCTGGTCGAACAGCAGGCGGCGCTGCTTGCGCGATTCGTCCGAGGAGATGCTCCGCGCGGTGTCGAAATCGTCGGCGGCGATGGCCGCGGCAATGCGCTCGTGCGCGGCGAAGTACGCCGCACGGTGCTGCTTGAGTTTCTCGTACATCGCCAGTTCTTCCGGCGTGTAGTCGGTGCCGATGTCGTCGTAGGCCTTCTCGGCTGCCTCGATCAGGCCGCGGGTGTCGGCCAGGCGCTTGTCGTAGTCGGCCAGCTGCTCGGGGTTGCCCTGGTAGCTGAGCTGCGCCTGCTCATAGGTACGGAATTCGCCCAGCTGCGCGCGCATTTCGCCCAGCTGCTGCACCGCCGGCATCCAGTTGTTGTTGATCTGCTCGATCTGGGTGTTGGCGAGCATCATCCGCCACAGCGAGAAGCCCCCCATCAACAGGGTGATCATGCAGGTGATGCAGAAGGCGAGGGCAAGTTTCCGCGTGATCGAAAGGTTCTGGAACCATTTCATCGCAGATATCTCCAGTGACAGGCTCAGCGACGGGCAGGCCCGGCGCGCCTGCATGACGTCATCAATATGGAAGGGCCGCGACGGGAGCCCTGCACCCCGGGGTGCACATTTGCGGTATCGGCGCTGGCGTCCGCTTCTTGACGTCCGTGCAGCCGCCGGCGGCGGGTTCCGGACGAACGGCAGGGCGGCCCGCCGGTGGCCTCAGAAATGCAGCTGCGCGCGCAGCTGCACCACTTCGGGCTGCCAGTGCGCGGTGCCACGGCGGGCGTCGGCGTGGACGTAGTTGGCCTGGAACTTCAGGTGGTTGCCCAGGTACCAGTTGGCGCCCACGGTCCAGTTGTGTTCGCGGCCGCCACGGATCAGGCCATCGTCCAGGTCGATGCGGCTGTAACGCGCCAGCAGCTCGACGGCACCATGCCTGCCGGCCGGGCGCGGATTGGCGACGTTGCCGCCGCTGTAAGTGCGCGATTCGCCGGTCAGCAGCCAGCTGCCGGCCAGGTACCAGCCGTCGCTCCGGTAGTGCGGCAGGGCGTGGCGGCGGGTGGTCTGCTGCAGGTACTCGCCCTGCAGCGACCACGGGCCTTCGATCCACAGTGCCTCCAGGCCGCGGCGGTCGATGCGCTCGACCTCGCGCAGGGTGCCCGAGTCGACCAGCCGCAGCGACGTCAGCGACGCCTCCGGCCTGGCCCGCCAGCGCACGCTCGGCGCGACCTCCACGCCCAGGCCGTTGGTTTCGGCGTCGGGACGCTCGCGGGTGCTGGAAATGCCCAGGTGCAGTACGTGCGAGGGCTGCTTGCGCGGGGTCCAGGCCAGCCGCGCGGCGAGGCTGTCGCCGCGGTTGTTGCCCTGCAGGTCGTGGCTGTAGGCGCCGGCGTTGAACAGCCAGCGCGGCCGCTCCAGCGCCCAGTCCACGCCGATGCGGCGGCCTTCGTAGAACGCCTGCGTCGGCAGTGCGTTCTCCATGAAGGCGCCGCTGCGGGTGGCGGTATTGCCTTCGAAGCCCAGCGGCAGCTTCATCTGCCCGATGCGCCACTTGCCGAGGTCGCGGCCGGTCAGGCCCTTGCTCTCCAGGCGCAGGGCCACGTCCAACCAGGTGTCGGACTGGAAGTCGTAGGAGGCGGTGAAGTCGTACAGGCCCTTGCGCTTGATGGCGACGCCGAACTCCTTGCGGCGCCAGTCCTGGTCGTTGTCGAGGGCGGCGCCATCGGCGTCGACGCGGTTGACGTCCCAGGCGACGTTGCCGGTGAGCGTGGCCTCGGTGCCGTTGGCCAGGGCGAGCCGGGGGGGCCATGCGTCGGCCTGCGTGCCGGCCAGGGCCGGGGCGGCGAGGGTGAGCAGGGCGAGCGGGGCGAGGCGATGCATGCGGGTGTCCTGGAGCGAGGGGGCGGCACGCCGCGGCGTGGGCCGGGTTCGGTGGGGCTTCCCGCGCCGCTGGTGGCGCGGAAAGCCGGATCCGTACGCCACGCGGCGCGCGGTGGAGCGGTTTGCGGGGAGGAGGATGCGGCGGCAACGGCAGGGGGCTGGCGCCGCGCCGGCGCGGGAAGCACCCCGGCACAAGCACCCCGGCACCGCCGCGCGGCCTGGCGTGCATGCCAGGCCATGGCGCGACGCGGTGGGCCGATCAAGCGGCCTGCGGCAGCCGCAGCGAGCGCACCAGCCCGCCGACGTCGACGATCAGCGCGACCCGGCCATCGCCCAGGATGGTGGCCCCGGAGACGCCGCCGATGCGGCGGTAGTTGTTCTCGATGTTCTTGACCACGACCTGCTGCTGGCCGAGCAGTTCGTCCACTTCCAGGGCGATCTTCTGGCCGTCGCCCTCGACCACCACCACCAACGGGTCGGCGTGGCTGTCCTGGCGGTAGCCGTAGTACTGGCCCAGCGACAGGATCGGCAGGTACTCGCCGCGCACGCGCAGCACCCGGCCTTCGCCGGCCATGGTGCGGATGTCCTCGGCCTTGGGCTGCAGCGCCTCGAGCACGTAGGCCAGCGGCAGGATCAGCGTCTCGCCGGCGACCGAAACGGTCATGCCGTCGAGGATGGCCAAGGTCAGCGGCAGCCGGATCAGCACCCGGGTGCCGGCACCGGTCTGGCTTTCCAGCTGCACTTCGCCGCCCAGCGCCTGGATGTTGCGGCGGACCACGTCCATGCCGACGCCGCGGCCGGACAGGTCGGTGACCGCATCGGCGGTGGAGAAGCCCGGCTGGAAGATCAGGTCCCAGACCTGGGTGTCGGTCGGGTTGTCGGGTACCGCCAGCCCGCGCTCCTGGGCCTTGGCCAGGATCTTGTCGCGGTTCAGGCCGCGGCCGTCGTCGCTGACCTCGATGACGATGTGCCCGCCCTGGTGCGAGGCGGCCAGGGTGATGGTGCCCATCTCGTCCTTGCCGGCCTGGCGGCGCACGTCGGGCATTTCCAGGCCATGGTCGATCGAGTTGCGCACCAGGTGCACCAGCGGATCGGCGATCTTCTCGATCAGCCCCTTGTCCAGTTCGGTGCCTTCGCCGATGGTGCGCAGCCGCACCTGCTTGCCCAGGCGCGAGGACAGGTCGCGCACCAGCCGCGGGAAGCGGCGGAACACCGCGTCCACCGGCAGCATGCGCACCCCGATCACTGCTTCCTGCAGGTCGCGGGTATTGCGTTCGAGCAGGTCCAGCCCGGCCAGCAGGCGTTCGGCGTGCGAGGGATCCAGGCCGCCGGACACCTGCTTGAGCATCGCCTGGGTGATCACCAGCTCGCCGACCAGGTTGATCAGCGCATCGACCTTGTCGACGCTGACCCGGATCGAACTCTCGGCCTCGTGGCCGCCCGCCGCGGCGGGCGCCGCGGCTGCCGCCGGGCGCGCGGCGGCGACCACCTCGGCGGCCACTTCCTGCGCCGGCGTCGGCGCGTGCGTGGCCAGGCTTGGCGGGGCGATGATCGGCTGGATGTCCAGCTCGCAGTCATCCACCACCCAGGCGAAGGTGTCTTCGATCTTGCTGCGCGGGATGCGCCCGGTCAGGCCCAGGTCCCAGGCGATGTAGGCTTCCAGCGGGTCCATCTGCTCGAAGCCGGGCAGCCGCTCCATGCGCGCCTGGACCTGCAGCGTGCCCAGGGTTTCCAGTTCGCGGATGATGCGCAGCGGATCGTTGCCGCTCATGAACAGCGAGGGCGCCGGCACGAAGCCGATCTGCCAGCCGTCCGGCTCGGTCGCAGGGGCTTCCTGGCGGGCCGCGGCCGGCGCGGCGGCCGCGCCGGACAACACCGCTTCCAGGCGCGCCTTGACCGCGGCGACCAGCGCCGGGTCGGCCGCCTGGCCGTGTTCGGCCTCGCGCAGCAGCGCGCGCAGCACGTCCACCGAGGACAGCATGGCATCGACTGCGGCGCTTTCCAGCGCACGCTTGCCGGCGCGCAGCTCGTCCAGCAGCGTTTCCAGCACGTGGGTCAGGCCGGCGATGGCCTCGAAGCCGAAGGTGCCGGCGCCGCCCTTGATCGAATGCGCGGCGCGGAACACCGAGTTGATGATTTCCGGATCCTGCTGCCCGTCCTCCAGTGCCAGCAGCCCGGCCTCCATGGCGTCCAGCCCTTCGCGGCTTTCCTCGAAGAAGGTGGCGTGGAAACGTTGCAGGTCCATGCTCATGGGCGCGCTATCCGGTCGGGTTCGGGGCGGTGGGTGGGCGATCAGCCCAGGACTTTCTGGACGGTGGCGACCAGCTGTTCCGGGTTGAACGGCTTGACCAGCCAGCCGGTCGCGCCGGCGGCCTTGCCCTCGGACTTCTTGTCGGCAGCCGACTCGGTGGTCAGCATCAGCATCGGCGTGAACTTGTAGTCCGGCAGCTGGCGCAGTTCGCGGATGAGCGAGATGCCGTCCATGTTGGGCATGTTCACGTCGGTGACCACCGCGTTGAACCTGGCGCCCTTGGCACGGCCCAGGGCGATGGCGCCGTCCTCGGCTTCCTCGACGGAAAAGCCGGCCGAGGTGAGGGCGAAGGCCACCATCTGGCGCATCGACGCCGAGTCGTCCACCACCAGGATTCGAGCGCTCATGCAACGTTCTCCACAGAATTCGATTTGTCAGGGGTTGCGTCCAGGCCCAGGGCCTGGAGGACGCCGAGCAGGCGCGCGGCGTCGCGGAAAGTGTCGGTAGCGTCGTCGAAGACGGTGGCATGGCCGGCCTGGCGGCGGGCCTGGACGAAGGCGCACAGCACCTGGATGGCGGCGGTGTGCACCCGCCCCACCTGGCTGGCATCCACGCGCAACGCGCCGCTCTGGCCCAGGTGCGGGGCCAGGTGTTGCTTCAGGTCGCTGGTGGACTCGATGCCCAGGTCCTGCGCCAGTGCCACAGTGCTCATCGTTGCTCCGGAGAGACGGTACTGGACCAGTTAACGGCAGCGCTGGAACGATCTTTAAGGGGCGCGGACACAGGCGCGTGAATTCGTGAACTGGCGCACGGAACGGCGGCCGCGCCAGGCGGGTGTCCGCTGCCGGCGCGCATGCGCCTTCAGCGCTCGCACTGCAGCAGTTCCGAGGCGTCGAGCAGGATCATCGGCTGCTGGCCGATGCGCGCCACGCCGCGGAACAGGGTGTTGGAGATCTGGCAGATGCGGGCGGTGTCGGGCGGCTCGATCTGCGACTCGGTCAGGTTGGCCACGTCCTCGACCGCGGACACCCGCAGGCCGAGCACCTCGCCCTTTTCCTCGAGCACCACGATGCGGGTCTGGCTGCCTTCGCCGACCGCGGCGAAGCCCAGGTGCAGGCCCAGGTCGATCACCGGTACCACCTGGCCGCGCAGGTTCATGATGCCGAGCATCGAGGCGGCGGTGCCGCGCAGGCCCAGCAGCGGCACCGGCAGCACCACTTCCTGCACCTTGAGCAGCTCCAGTGCATAGGCCTGGGCGCCGCAGCGCAGGCGCAGCCAGCGCGAGGTGCGCTCGCTGGCGCGGCGCTGCGGGCGCTGCGGCTCGCGTGCCTGTGCCTGCAACGCGGCCCAGACGTTGTTGCCGTCCGCCGCCGTGGGCGCGGGGCCGGGTTCGCTGGCCGCGGGCGGGGCGGCGGTCCGCGCCAGCGCAGGCGTGGCGGTCGGGGCCGGGGACGGGATCGGGGCCGGGGTTGGGGCCGGCGCGGCTGGCGCGGTCACCGCCGGCGCCGCCACCGCTGCAGGTGGTGCCGGGGTGGGGATGACCGGGTCGGCGCGGGCCGGGACCGGCGCGGGTACGGCCACCGGCGCGTCAGCCGCGGCCGGCGCCACGGCGACGGCGACCGGCACCGCTGCCGGTGCCGGCGCAGGGATCGCGTCGAGCAGCAGCTCGCCCAGGTAGTCGTCCAGTACGTCGGTGCCGTTCATGCCGCGCGCTCCAGTTGCGCGGCGTCCTCGGCGCGCAGCCATTCGAGCGCGCGCCGGTAGGCAGACAGCCCGCGGCCCGGGTAGGCGTCGTCGTGCGCCGGGGCGGTGAGGGTGGCCGGGGTGCTGATGCGGGTGTCGATCGGAATCGCGTCTTCCCACACGCGCTCGCCATGCCGGTCCTGCATCTGCCGCAGGGTTTCGTTGCCGGTGCGGGTACGGCGGTCGAACAGGGTCGGCAGGATCGACACCGGCAGCGGCCGGCCGCGCGAGCGCTCGACCATCTGCCCGGTGCGTACCATGCCTTCCAGCCCGTGCAGCGCCAGGGGTTCGGCCTGGGTGGGAATGATCAGCCGGTCGGCCGCGGCCAGCGCGTTGATCATCAGCAGCCCCAGGGTCGGTGCGCAGTCGAGCAGGATGTAGTCGTGGCGCTGCCCGTGCTGCGCCAGCGCATGCTGCAGGGCCAGGCCCAGGCCCGGCTGGTTGGCGCTGCGCCGTTCCAGGGTGGCCAGCGCGGCCTGCGCGCACAGGTAGTCCAGCCCGGGGATGGCGCTGCCACGCGCGAGCGCGGCGATCTCGCCGGGCGGGGGGGCGAACAGTTCCAGCACGCCCGGCGGCGGTGGGTCCAGCGGTACCCCGAAGGCCCGGGTCAGCGAGGCGTGCGGGTCGAGGTCGATCAACAGCACGCGCTGGCCCAGCGCGGCCAGGCCGCGCCCCAACGCCAGCGTCGTGGTGGTCTTGCCGACGCCGCCCTTCTGGTTGGCAATGGCCCAGATACGCATCAGTGCACTCCTTCTATTGCTGCCGGCAAGGCCGGTCCGGACGTGCGCGCGGGCGCCTCGGCGCCGGCGGCATCGTGGGTGGGTTGTGCGGCGTCGACCGTGGTCGCGCCGTCGGCCAGCGCCTCGGCGCTGGCGGCCGAATCGGCCAGGATGATGACCATGACCCGGCGGTTGCGGTTGCGGCCCTCGGCCAGCGCGTTGCTCTCGCGCGGGCGGAACTGGCCGTAGCCCATCATCGCCAGCCGCTGCGGCTGCACGCCGTGGTCGGCGAACAGGTGCACCACGCTGGCGGCACGCCCGGCCGACAGTTCCCAGTTGGACGGGTACTGCGCGGTGGCGATCGGCATGTCGTCGGTATGGCCTTCCACGCGCACCCCGTTGGGTACGTCGCGCAGCACGTCGGCCAGCTTGCCCAGGGTCTGCCGCGCGTCGGCGTCCAGCGCCGCCGACCCGGTGGCGAACAGGATGTCGCTGTTGATCTCGACCTCGATCCACAGTTCGGTGCGGCGCACGCTGATCACGCCCTGGCTGACCAGCGGCGCCAGCGCCCGGGTCAGCTTCTCGGCGATCTGCCCGAGCTGGCGTTCGGCGCGCTGCAGCTGCTCGCGGTCGCGCAGCGATACCGGGCGCGTCATCTGCGACGCCATCGACGGCAGCCGCGTCGGGTCGGAAACCGCGCCGCCGGTCATGCTCGGCGCGCGGATCACCGCCGGCGTGTCGTGGCCGCCGCCCTGCAGCTGCTGGTGGCCGACCTGGACCTGGGTGATGGTGCGCGGCGCGCCGCCGAAGGCGGTGGTCAGGGCGTCGGCCATCACCCGGTACTTGCCTTCGTTGAGCGAGGAAATGGCGTACATCACCACGAAGAAGGCCAGCAGCAGCGTCATCAGGTCGGCATAGGGGATGGCCCATGCCTCGTGGTTGGCGTGCTCTTCATGGGACTTGCGGCGTGCCATGGTTCAGCCCACGAAGCCGGCCAGGCTGGTTTCGATGTTGCGCGGGTTCTCGCCATGGGCGATGGCGATCAGCCCTTCGATGATCATCTCGCGCTCGCGGCTGTTGTGCGCGATCACGCTCTTGAGCTTGGCCGCGACCGGCAGGAACAGCAGGTTGGCCGAGGCGATGCCGTAGATGGTGGCGGTGAACGCGGCGGCGATGCCGTGGCCGAGCTTGCTCGGGTCGGCCAGGTTCTTCATCACCGCGATCAGGCCCAGCACCGCGCCGATGATGCCCAGGGTCGGGGCGTAGATGCCCATGCCCTCGAACACCTTGGCCGCGGCCAGGTCGCGGTGTTCCTGGCCGCTGAGTTCGATTTCCAGCATGTGCCGGATCGCGTCGGGCTCGACGCCGTCCACCACCAGCTGCAGGCCCTTGCGCAGGAACGGGTCGTCCTGCATCTCCACCTGCGGCTCCAGCCCGAGCAGGCCCTGGCGGCGGGCGATGTTGCTCCATTCCACGATCTGCCGGATCAGGGCCTGGCGGTCGCTGGCCGGCGGCTGCACCACCCAGCGCACGATCCTGAAGGCATGGCGGAAGATCGCCGGCGAGGTATGCAGCAGGATCGCCGCCACGGTGCCGACGATGACGATGACGAAGGCGGCCGGCGACCACAGCGAGGACAGGCCGGCTCCCTTGAGTATGCTGCCACCCACCAGCGAGGCCAGTGCGAGGAAGAGTCCGATGATGCTGAGTCTGTCCATTTAACGGATATCGGCGTTTGCGCGGGGTACTTGAACGGGTGGGGGGCGGCCGCGGGCGCGGCGGGCGTGTGTGGCCGCGGGCTGCGGCGGTCATGCGCCGCTACCGGCGCGACCGGTGGGCTTACTCCTGGCTGCGCAGCCCGTCCACGTCCAGGATCAGCGCCATGCGGCCGTCGCCGATCAGGGTGGCGCCGGCATAGCCCTTGAGCCCGCGCAGGGCCTTGGGCAGCGGCTTGATCACCACTTCCTCGCGGCCCCGCACCTGGTCCACGACCAGGCCGAAGCGAGCCTCGCCGATCTGCAGCACCACGATGGTGAGCAGGGTCGACTGCGCCGGTTCCACGTCCAGCCACTGGCGCAGGTCGACCAGCGCCAGCGTGTGCGACTTGCGGTCGAGCACGGCGCGGCCGTCGAACCAGCCCAGCGAGGTGCGCGGCGCGTGCAGCACTTCCATCACCCGCGCCAGCGGCAGCGCGTAGATGTCCTCGCCGGCCTGCACCAGCAGGGTCGGCAGGATCGCCAGGGTCAGCGGCACGCGGATCAGGAAACGGCTGCCGCGGCCCAGTTCCGACTGGATCTGGATCTGCCCGCTCAGCTCGCGGATGCGCGACTGCACCACGTCCATGCCGACGCCGCGGCCGGAAATGTCGGTGACCTGCTGCTTGGTCGAGAAGCCCGGCAGGAACACCAGGTGCAGGCACTCCTCGCTGCTCAGCCGAGCCGCCGCCTCCGGGTCCAGCAGGCCCTTCTCGCGGGCCTTGGCGCGCAGCCGCTCGGGGTCGATGCCGGCGCCGTCGTCCTGCACTTCGATGCTGACGTAGTCGCCTTCCTGCTGCGCCGACAGCCGTACCCGGCCCATGCGCGGCTTGCCCTGCGCTTCGCGCAGGTCGGGCATTTCCACGCCGTGGTCGATGGCGTTGCGGACCAGGTGCACCAGCGGATCGGCCAGCGCCTCGACCAGGTTGCGGTCGAGCTCGGTCTCGGCGCCGATCAGCTCCAGGTCCACTTCCTTCTTGAGGCTGCGGGCGACGTCGCGGGCGACCTTGGGGAAGCGCGAGAACACCTTGCCCACCGGCTGCATGCGGGTGCGCATGACCGCCGACTGCAGGCGTGCGGTGGCGATGTCCAGGGTGGAGACGGCGCGGTCCAGTTCCTCGTCCTTCAGGCGCGTGCGCAGGGTCTTGAGCCGGTTGCGCGAGAGCACCAGTTCGCCGATCAGGTTGACGATGGCGTCCAGGCGCTTGGTGTCCACGCGCACGGTCTGTTCCGGTTCGACCGCGGCCTTGGCCGCGGCCGGTGCCGGTGCCGGCGTCGATGCCGGTGCCGGTGCCGGGGGCGCAACGCGCGCAGGTGCGGCCGGCGCGGTGGCCGGCAGGGCGCGGGCGCCGGGCGCGGCACCGCCGTGCAACTGGTCGAGCAGGCTTTCGAATTCGTCTTCGGTGATCAGGTCGCCGCCGGCCGTGGCGGCGGGCGCGGCGCTGGCCGCGACGGGGCGGCTGCCGGGTGCGGCGCCGCCATGCAGCTGGTCCAGCAGGCTTTCGAACTCGTCCTCGGTGATCAGCTCGTCGCCGCCCTTGGCGGCGGGCGCGGCGCTGGCCGGCGCCGGGCGGGTGCCGGGCGCGGCGCCGCCGTGCAGCTGGTCGAGCAGGTTCTCGAACTCGTCTTCGGTGATCAGGTCGCCGGCCGTCGCCGGGGCGGCCACCGCGACCGGTGCCGCGGGGGCCGGGGCCGCATCGACGTCGAACAGCGCGATCAGCGACGGCGGCGCGTGCTGCGGATCGGTGCCGGCCGACACCGCGTCGAGCATCGCCTGCAGCCAGTCCAGCGACTGCTGCGCGGCGTCGAAGTGGTGCGCCTGCAGCACCGCCTTGCCCGAGCGCGCCATGCCCAGGGTTTCCTCGGCGGCGTGGCACAGCTCGACCATGGCGTTGATGCCGAGGAAGCCGGCGCCGCCCTTGAGCGTGTGGAAGCCGCGGAACACCGCGTTGAGCTGGTCGTTGTCCTGGGGCGACTGCTCCAGGGCGACCAGCTGTTCGCCGAGGCGATCCAGGATTTCCTGGGCCTCGATGATGAAATCGGCGGCGATGTCGTCGGCGAAGGCGCTCATGGCATCACAGCCCCAGGTTGGAGAGCAGGTCGTCGGCGTCGTTCTGGCTGACGGCGTGGCGGTCGATGCCTTCCAGCGCCGGGCCGGCGAGGCCGCGGCCACGGGCCTCGTCTTCCGGCGGCGGCAGGCCGAGCGCGCCGAAGCCCTCGTGCACGCGGCGCACGATGCCGACCACGCGGCGGATGATCTGCCCGGTCAGGTCCTGGTAGCTCTGGGTCAGGGCGATCTCGGTGAGGTTGTGGCGGATGCGCTCCAGCGCCTGCTCGTGTTCGATCGCCGGCACGCTGCCCTCGCGCAGGCCGCTGACCAGCTCGCGGCACTGCTCGGCCAGGTCCAGGGTGCGGTGGGTGGCCTTTTCGGTCATCTCCACCACGTGGTCCAGGCGCGCGCAGGCGTCGTCCAGCTCGCCAGCCTCGGTGGGTACCGTCGGCAGCTCGCCCAGGGCCTGGCCCAGCTCGCGCGCCAGCCGCCCCAGCCCGGCCATCATCGGCTGCGTGCGCAATGCCGCCAGCGCGTCGATTTCCCGGCGCCAGCCGTGTTCGTCGCCGCTTTCCAGCGCCGCCAGCGCGTCCTGCAGGTGTTGCACCAGGATCGATTTTTCGCTCGGAGTTCCGCTGGGCATGGTCATCAGGCGCTCGCCGCCAGCCGCTCGAAGATCTTGCCGAGCTTCTCTTCCAGGGTCTGCGCGGTGAACGGTTTGATGATGTAGCCGTTCACGCCGCACTGCGCGGCCTCGATGATCTGCTCGCGCTTGGCCTCGGCGGTGACCATCAGCACCGGCAGGGTCTTGAGCTTGGCATCGGCGCGGATCGCCTTGAGCAGTTCGATGCCGGTCATCACCGGCATGTTCCAGTCGGTGATCACGAAATCGAACGGCTGGCTGTTCAACAGCGCCAGCGCGGCATGCCCGTCCTCGGCTTCGGCGGTGTTGGTGAAGCCCAGGTCGCCCAGCAGGTTCTTGACGATGCGCCGCATGGTCGAGAAGTCGTCGACGATCAGGATCCGCATGTTCTTGTTCAAAAGGTGTTCCTCTTCATGGTTCGACGAGGCCGGCGTCGGCCGCCTCGAAAATCTTCAACCGGCCACGCAGCCGCAGCATGGCCTGGCCGTGGATCTGGCATACCCGCGACTCGCTGACCCCGAGCACCGCGCCGATCTCCTTCAGGTTCAGCTCCTGCTCGTAGTACAGCGACAGCACCAGTTGTTCGCGTTCGGGCAGCTGGCCGATCGCCTTGCCCAGTTCCTCGCCGAACTGGCTGCGCTCGAGCACCTGCTGCGGGGTCGGGCCGCCGGTGGCCGGGGTGTCCAGTTCGCCCTGGTCCTCGATCCGCGATTCCAGGCTCAGCACCTGGCCGCGCGCGGCGTCCTCGATCAGCCGCATGTACTCGGGCAGCGGCATGTCCATGGCCTGCGCCACCTCGGTCGCGCTGGCGGCGCGGCCGGTGGCCTGCTCGATGCGGCGGATGGTGGCGGCGGCGTCGCGGGCGCGGCGGTGCACCGAGCGCGGCACCCAGTCGCCGCGGCGGATCTCGTCGATCATCGAACCGCGGATGCGGATCGAGGCGTAGGTCTCGAACGAGGCGCCCTGTTCGGCGTCGTAGCTGCGCGAGGCTTCGATCAGGCCCATCATGCCGGCCTGGATCAGGTCGTCGATCTCGACGCTGGCCGGCAGGCGCGCCGCCAGGTGGTGGGCGATGCGCCGCACCAGGTCCGAATGGCGGGCGATGCAGTCGTTGGCGCTGGCGCGCTGGACTTCGCGGTAATGGGCGGCCGGGTTCATGTCGCCACCCCGCGCTGGATGATGCGCTCCAGGAAGAACTCGACGCCGCCGCGCGGCTCGGTCGGCGCCTGCCAGCGGGCGGTGCGGCGGGCGATCTCCTGCAGCGCCAGCGCCGCCGGCGCCGACGGGTACAGCTTGACCACCGGCTGCTGGCGCTGCACCGACAGCCGCAGCCAGTCGTCCTGCGGCACGCAGCCCAGGTAGTTGAGCGAAACGTCGGCCAGGAATTTCTCGCACACCCGCACCAGCTTCTCGTACAGCATGCGGCCTTCGTTGGGGTCGCGGGCCATGTTGGCCACGACCTGGATGCGGTCCACCCCGCGCTCGCGCGAGAGCACCTTGATCAGCGCGTAGGCGTCGGTGATCGAGGCCGGCTCGTCGCACACCACCACCACCGTGTCCTGCGCGGCCTGGCAGAAGGTCAACACGCTGTCGGTGATGCCGGCGGCGGTATCGATGATCATCACGTCCAGGTCGCGTTCCAGCTCGGAGAACACGTTGACCAGGCCGACGTGCTCGGCCGGCTGCAGTTCGGCCATGTGCCGGCGGCCAGACGCGGCCGGCACCACCAGCAGGCCGTCGGGGCCTTCGATGATCACGTCCTCCAGGGTGCAGCGCCCGGCGACCAGGTCGGCCAGGGTGTGCTTGGGCTGCAGCCCGAGGATGACGTCGATGTTGGCCAGGCCGAGGTCGGCGTCCAGCAGCAGCGTGCGCTTGCCCATGCCGGCCAGCGCCACGGCCAGGTTGGCCGAGACGTTGGTCTTGCCCACGCCACCCTTGCCCCCGGTCACCGCGATGGTGCGCACGGGGCCCGCGGGCTGGCGGCGGGTGGCCGACAGCGGGAAGGCATTGGTCAGCTTGGCGTACTCACGCGACGGCATGGTTCAACTCCGGATTGCAGGGCATATCGGCCGCGCGGCGCAAATCTTCAAGGCGCAGCACCAGATTGGCCGCCGAGGCGCGGTGCAGGTCTTCGGGCACGTCCTGGCCGTCGGTCACCCAGGTGATCGGCAGGCGGTGGTCCACGGCCACCGAAAGGGCCGAGCCGAAGCGGCCGGTCTCGTCCAGCTTGGTCAGCACCACGCCCTGCGGGTTGGCCGCGCCGAAGCGGCGCACCACCTCGTCCATGTCCTGGAAGCTGGTGTTGGCCGGCAGCACCAGCAGGGTGCGGATCTGGCCGGCGGCACGCAGCCACTGCAGCTGCGCGGTCAGGGCGCGGTCGCGCTGGCCGAGCCCGGCGGTGTCGATCAGCACCAGCTTGTAATCGGCCAGGCGCTCCAGCAGCTGGTTGAGGTTGGTGCCGCTGCTGGCCTCGTGCACGGCGATGCCGAGCTGGCGGCCGAAGCCGTACAGCTGCTCGCGGGCGCCGATGCGCTGGGTGTCGGTGGTGACCAGGGCCACGTCGCGCGCGGCATGGGCCTCGGCGAAGCGCGAGGCCAGCTTGGCGATGGTGGTGGTCTTGCCGGCGCCGGTCGGGCCGACCAGGGCGATCACGCCACCGGCCTCGATCGGGTCGACCGGGGCGATCGGCAGTTTCTTGGAGATCAGGCCCAGCATCAGCCCGCGGGCGCGCGCCGGGTCGGTATCGGCCGGCATCTGCACCGCCACGTCGCGGGCCAGGCCGGCGTCGAAGCCGTACTCGTCCATCAGGTCCAGCGCATTGGCGCGCACCGGGCTGCCACGCAGGCGCTCGTCGGTGAAGCGGTTCATCTCGCGCTCGATCAGCTGGCGCATGCCGGCCACTTCCTGGCGCAGTTCGGCCAGCTGGCGGTCATCGCGCGGTACCGCCGGGACCACGCTCAGCGCGGGCGCGGCGACGGCGGGGTCGGCCGCGGGCGCCGGAACATTGACGCTGAGCGGCGTCGATGCCGGGGCCGGTGCCGGCACGGCGATGGCGGGGGCGGGCAGTGCCGGTTCCGCGGCCACGACCGCGGCCGCCACGGGCGGCACCGCCAGCGCCGGTTCGCTGGGCGCGGCGGCTGCGGGCAGCGCCGTGGCCGGCGCGTCCAGCGGCGGATCGATCGCGAAGTGGGCACGGTTGCGGGCGGCCGGTACCGGCGCCGCCGCGGCGACGGCGAAGCCTTCGGGACGGAACGCCGGCACCACCGGCGCATCGTCCTGCCGCGCCGGGAAGGTGGCGAAGATCTGTTCCGGCAGCGCCGGCGGGGGCGCAACGGCCGCGGGCGCGGGCTGCGGCTTGAGCAGCGACGAGAAGCGGCTGCCCGAGGCCAGCTCGAGGCTGCTGTCGATCGAGCGGCCGGTGGCGCCGACCGCCGAGCGGGCGAGGGCGGCCACGGCCGAGGCGGTGGCCACCACCGGTTCCGGCTCCGGCGCCTTGCGGCGGGTCACCGCGGCGATGATCGCCTCGGCGGCGCTGCGCGGCTTGGGCGCCGGCGGCGGTGCCGGGCGGGCGGCCTCCAGGGCGCGCTGCACCACGCTCTCGTCATAGTGCGCGGCCGCCACGATCTCGACGCCTTCCTCGATCCGGCGGTTGGACAGGATGACGGCGTCGGGGCCATGTTCCTTGCGCACCAGGTTCATGGCGGTGCGCATGTCGGCGGCGACGAAACGTTTGATCTTCATGCTGGAGTACCGGGAATTCGTGTGCGGGTGCGACGCGGGAGCAGTAGCGTTGGCGGTGTCGTGCATGGCGGTGCGTGCTCCTCGTCCTTCGTGTGTGGCGGTGGCCGGCCTGGTGTCCGTTCTTTGACGTCGTCCTGCGCCGCCGCCGGTTTCCAGGCTGTCCTCAGCTGATCGTGCCGACCAGCTTCAGGCGCTTGTCTTCCGGTACCTCGCTGTAGGCCAGCACCGACAGCGAGGGGACGCTGTGGCGGACCATCCGCGCGAGGGCGGCGCGGACCGGGCCCGGTACCAGCACCACGGCCGGCTCGTTGCGCGCCTCCTGCTTGCCGACACATTCGGCAAGACTCTGGTGGAGGCGCTCGGCGAGACCGGGTTCCAGTGCGGCACCGTTGCCCTGCGTGGATTCCTGCAAGACCCGTTCCAGTTGCGGGTTCAGGGTGAACACCGGCAGTTCCGGCGACATGCCGGCGATTTCCTGCACGATGAACCGGCCCAGCGCGTTGCGCACCGCCACGGTGAGCACGGTCGGGTCCTGGCTGAGCGCGGCGTTCTCCACCAGCGCCTCGGCGATCTTGCGCAGCTGGCGGATCGGGATGCGCTCGATCAGCAGGTTCTGCAGCACCCGCGCCACCACCGAGATCGGCAGCGCCTTGGGGGTGAGGTCCTCGACCAGCTTGGGCGCGCTCTTGGCCAGGGTCGCCAGCAGCTGCTGCACTTCCTCGTGGCCCAGCAGTTCCGGCGCGTGCTCGCGGATCAGGTGCGACAGGTGGGTGGCGACCACCGTGGCCGGATCGACCACGGTGTAGCCCAGCGACTCGGCGTGGGCGCGCTGGTGCGGCTGGATCCAGGTGGCGTCCAGGCCGAACGCCGGATCCTTGCCGGGAATGCCGTCCAGCTGGCCCATCGCGCTGCCGGGGTCCAGCGCCAGCTCGCGGTCGGGGTGGATCTCGGCGCTGGCCACCGGCACGCCGTGGATCAGCACCCGGTAGGTGGTGGGCGCCAGTTCCAGGTTGTCGCGGATGTGCACCGACGGGATCAGGAAGCCCACGTCCTGGGTGAGCTTGCGGCGCACGCCCTTGATGCGTGCCATCAGTTCGCCGCCCTGGGCCTTGTCCACCAGCGGGATCAGCCGGTAGCCGACCTCCAGCCCCAGCGGGTCGACCGGACGCAGCTCATCCCAGCTCAGTTCGGCGGTCGGCGCCGGCGGCGCGCCGAGCAGCCCGGGGATCTCGCCGGCGGCGGCCGCGCCGGCCTCGTTGCCGGCCGCGGCGGCGGCCATGTCGCGCTTCCACAGCTTCCAGGCCAGGAAGCCGAGGATCGCGGCCAGGATCAGGAACGCCAGGTTGGGCATGCCCGGGACCAGCCCGACCAGGCCGATGATGGCCGCGGCGATGGCCAGGGCCCGGTACTGGCCGAACACCTGGCCCATCATCGCCTGGCTCATGTCCTGGGCGCGCGAGGCGCGCGTGACCAGCATCGCCACCGCGCTGGACACCAGCAGTGCCGGCAGCTGCGCCACCAGGCCGTCGCCGATGGACAGCAGGGTATAGGTGGAGGCCGCGTCGGCGAACGGCATGCCGTGCTGCAGCACGCCCACCGCCAGGCCGCCGAGCAGGTTGATGAACAGGATCAGGATGCCGGCGATGGCGTCGCCGCGGATGAACTTGCTGGCACCGTCCATCGCGCCGTAGAAATCGGCTTCCTCGCGCACTTCCTCGCGCCGCGCCTTGGCTTCCTCGCGGGTCAGCAGGCCGGCGTTGAGGTCCGCGTCGATCGCCATCTGCTTGCCGGGCATGGCGTCGAGGATGAAGCGCGCGGTCACTTCCGACACGCGCCCGGCGCCCTTGGTGATGACCACGAAGTTGATGATGGTCAGGATCGCGAACACCACGATGCCGACCGCGTAGTTGCCGCCGATCACGAATTCGCCGAACGAGGCGATGACCTTGCCGGCGGCCTCGTGGCCGTTCTGGCCATTGAGCAGGATGACGCGGGTGGAGGCCACGTTCAGCGCCAGCCGCAGCATGGTGGTGACCAGCAGCACGATCGGGAAGATGGTGAAGTCCAGCGGCCGCTTCACGTACACCACCGCCAGCAGCACCATCAGCGAGATGGCGATGTTGAAGGTGAACAGCGCGTCCAGCACCGGCGCGGCCAGCGGCACCACCACCATCGCCAGCAGCGCCAGCACGATCAGCGGCGCGCCGAATCCCTGGCGGATCGCATCCAGCAGGCGGCGCGCGGTGGTGGGCATGGGCTGGGCGCTCATGGGCGGGCCCCCTTGCCGAACTCGTCGATGTCGATGGCCGGCTGCTGCGGCATCGGCCCGCCGCGCCAGGCACGCAGCTGGTAGACGTAGGACAGGATCTGGGCGACGGCCGAATACAGTCTCACGGGGATTTCCTTGCCGAGTTGGCTTTCCCTATACAAGGCGCGTGCCAGCGGCGGTGCCGAGACGATCGCCACCCGGTTGCCGTCGGCCACCTGGCGGATCCGCAGGGCCAGTTCGTCCACGCCGCGGGCCACCACGGTCGGTGCGTTCATGCGCCCGGCCTCGTACTTGAGCGCCACCGCGTAGTGGGTGGGGTTGACCACGACCACGTCGGCATTGGGCACGGCCTCCATCATCCGCCGCTGCGACAGCTGCATCTGCATCTGGCGGATGCGGCCCTTGACCTCCGGGCTGCCCTCGCTTTCCTTCATTTCGCGGCGGACCTCGTCGCGGGTCATCTTCAGCTTGCGCAGCCAGTTCCAGTGCTGGTACGGCGCATCGATCGCCGCCAGCAGCACCAGCGCGCCGGCCGTGGCCAGCAGCAGCCGCAGGGTGAAGCCCAGGCCATCGAGCACCGCCCGTTCCAGCGGCAGCTGCGGCAGGACGCGCAGGGCATCGAAGCCGTGCCAGATGCACAGCCCGGCGGCGGCGCCGACGAACAGCATGCGCAGCAGCGACTTGGCCAGTTCGGCCAGCGACTGCATGCCGTAGATGCGCTTGATCCCGCTTATCGGGTTCATGCGGTTGAGGTTGGGCATGAGCGCCTTGGACGACACCCGCAACCCGCCCATCACCAGCGGCGCGACGAAGCTGGCCAGCAGGCAGGCCAGCAACAGCGGCCAGGTCGCCAGCAGCAGCCGCAGCAGCAGCATCCCGGCGTGGCCGAACAGCGCGTCGGGGGTCTGGAACAGCCCCGGCTCGGGCGCCAGCGCCGTGCGCATCCAGGCGCGCGCATTGCCGCCGATCACCCCGGACAGGGTGGCGACGGCGATCACCCCGGCGCCGAACACCGCGGCGGTGGCCAGTTCGCGCGAGCGCGGGATGTCGCCCTTCTCGCGGGCGTCGCGCAGCCGTTTGCCGGTAGGTTGTTCGGTTTTTTCGGTGCCGTCTTCGTTCTCAGCCATGGCCTGGCGCGGGTACTGGATCCGGCATCGGCCGTGCAAGAACCGGGCCAGCGCCGCCGCGGCCGGCGGGTGCGGCCGGGGTCATCGCCCGGGACGCGCACGGCCGGGGGCGCCGGGCGCCGCGCTCAGAGGCCGCCGCTGGCGTACAGGCGCATGAAGCTCTCCGGGCCGACCGGCCGCCCCAACTGGTAGCCCTGCAGGTGGTCGCAGCCCAGGCGCTCGGCATAGGTGCGCTGGCCAGGGGTCTCGATGCCCTTGGCCACCACCTCCATGTTCAGGGCGTGGCCCAGTGCCACGATCGCCGCGACCACCACCACGTCCTCGTCGCTGTCCTCCAGCGCCATCACGAAGGCGCGGTCGATCTTGATCTCGGTGGCCGGCAGCCGGCGCAGCTGCAGCAGGCTGGAGAAGCCGGTGCCGAAATCGTCGATCGAGATACCCACGCCCAGCGCGGCGACGGCGCGCAGCACCGCGATCGCGGCGTCGGCGTCGCGGGTGACCGCGTTCTCGCTGACTTCCAGCACCAGCCGCGACGGCGCCAGTTCATGCCGCTGCAGCACCCGCCGCACCTCCTCGACCAGGCACGGCGAACCGAGCTGCAGCCCCGACAGGTTCACCGACACCTGCCAGCCGGGGTGGCCGGCATCGTGCCAGCAGCGCATCTGCCGGCAGGCCTCGTCCAGCACCCATCGGCCGATCACGTCGATCAGTCCGTGCTGTTCGGCCAGGCGGATGATGCGTGCGCTGGGAACCGGCCCGTGCACCGGATGGCGCCAGCGCAGCAGCGCCTCGGCGCCGGTGACCAGGCCACTGTCGCCATGCACCCGGGGCTGGTAATGCAGGCTCAGCTGCGCCGCGGCGAGCGCCTGCCGCAGGTCCTCCAGCAGGCGCCGGTCCTGCTCGGCGTCGGCGCTCATCCAGGCGGCGAAGCGGGCGTGGCGGTTGCGGCCGGCCTGCTTGGCATGGCGGGTGGCGGTCTCGGCATGGGCCAGCAGTTGTGGCGCGGTGGCGCCCTGTGCCGGGTACAGCGCCAGTCCCAGGCTGGCGGTGACGCGCATGTCGCGCTCGTCCACGCGCACCGTGTTGACCGCCATGAGAATGCGCTCGGCCAGTGGCGCCGCGGCGGCATCGTCGGCCAGCGGCAGCGCGATCACGTACTGGTCGCCGCCCAGGCGCCCGACCAGGCCGCCGTCCGCCAGCTGCCGGCGCAGCTGTTCAGCCACGTCGACCATCACCGCGTCGCCGGCCTGCGGGCCGAAGGCGCTGTTGATGTGGCGGAACTCATCCAGGTCCAGGGTCATCACCGCGCACCCGAGCCCCGTCGCGCGGCACTGCTGCAGCAGCTGTTCGATGCGTTCGTGCGACAGCTGGCGGTTGGGCAGGCCGGTGAGCGGATCGTGGCGGCTGGCATGGAACAGCTCCTTGCGCGCACCGTCCAGCGAGGCCGACAGCGTGGTGTTGCGCCGCCGCAGCAGGCGCGCCTGCAGGCGCTGCTCGAACAGCGAAATGACCAGCACCACCGCCATCATCGTCACGGCCAGCAGCAGCACCCCGGCCGCCAGCCATTCGGCGCCGATGCCGCCGCCGGTTGCCGCGGTGCACACCGAGCCGGCCGCGAACCGCGCCGCGGCCATGCCGGTGTAGTGCATGCCGACGATGCCCAGGCCCATCACCGCGGCGGCGGCCAGGCGCTGCGCCAGCGGCCGCGCGCGGCTGCGCATGCGCAGGGCGATGAACAGCGCGGCCCACGAGGCGCCCACCGCGATCACGATGGAAAGCGCGACCCACGATGGCGCGTAGTCGATGGCCGGGTGCATGCGCAGCGCGGCCATGCCCGCATAGTGCATCCAGGCGATGCCCAGGCCCATGAGCAGCGCGCCCAGCGCCAGCCGCGCCTGCGACAGGGCGGGACGCGACACCAGCCACAGCGCGAACAGCGAGGTGGCGATGGCCACCAGCAGCGATTCGAGGGTCGGCCAGAGCGCATAGCCGAGCGGGATCGGCAGGCGCAAGGCGAGCATGCCGACGAAGTGCATCGACCAGATGCCGGTGCCCATGGCGACGGCGCCCGCCAGCAGCCAGCCGCCGGCGGCGCCGCGATGGCGCCAGGCCGATACCCGCGAGGCCATGTCCAGCGCGGTGAACGAAGCGAGCATCGCGACCAGCACCGACAGCGCGACCAGCGACGGGTTATAGCTTCCTGCAAGCATGGCATCCTCCCTTTGCACCCGATGGCACGCGGGGCGTGCCACGCATCCGGCGGCGGCCGGCCCGATCCCTGCCAGCCCCGCCTGCAGACTATCCCGGGCCGGCGCGCGCCGGGCAAGCGGTTCGCCGCCGCGCACGGCGGGCGCGGCGATTCCGGCTCAGCCCGTTACCTGCCGCGCGGCGTCGAACGCGCTGTCGAGCAGGCGCTGCACCGGCGCGGCCATTTCCCCGGCCAGCAGTGCCAGCAGGACCAGCCCCAGCAGCAGCGACACCGGCAGGCCCAGCTGCATCGGGTGCAGCGCCGGCGCCGCGCGTGCCAGCACGCCGAACGCCAGGTTCACCGCCAGCATCGCCACCACCAGCGGCAGCGCCAGGCTCAATGCGCCGCGGAACACCTGCAGGAACAGGGTCGGTGCCAGTGCGGCCATCGCGTGCGGGTCGGGCAGCGCGGTACCGATCGGCAATGCCCTGTAGCTGTCCACCAGCAGCGAGATCAGTGCGAGGTGGCCGTTGCTGGTGAAGAACAGCAGCCCGAACAGCAGGTAGAACCATTGCCCGACCACGCCGGAGCTGCCACCGCGCAGCGGATCGCTCATCTGCGCGAACGCCAGGCCGGTGCCCTGCGCGACCAGTTCGCCGGCCATCGCGCCGGCCTCGAAGATCAGCCGCAGCAGGAAGCCGATGCTCACCCCGACCGCCAGCTCGCGGGCGATGCTGAGCACCGTGGCCGCGTCGAAGCCGTTCCAGACCGGCACCGGCGGCAGTACCGGTGCCAGCGCCACCGACAGCGCGACGGCGAGCAGCGCCCGCACCCGCGCCGGCACCGCGCGCGAGCCCACCATGGGCATGGCCATCAGCATCGCGCCGATGCGCAGCATGACCCACAGGGTGGTGCCGATGATGGCGAAGGCCTGCTGGCCATCGATCATCATCCGGGTGATCGGGTCCATGGCGCCGCCTAGCCGATCAGATGCGGGATGCGCTGGAACAGCAGGGTGGTGAACTCCACCAGGTGGCCGAGCAGCAGGCTGCCCAGCGCGAACAGCGCCGCGGTCAGCGCCGCGGCCTTGGCGATGAAGGCGATGGTCGGCTCATTGAGCTGGGTGGCGGCCTGGATGATGCCGATGACCACGCCGACCACCAGCACCACCACCAGCAGCGGGCCGGCGATCCAGAGGGTGGCGACCAGGCCGCCGCGCAGTTCGGTAAGGGCAAGTTCGGGACTCATGCCGGGGTGGATGCAAGGTTGGTGCCAGAGGGGCAAGGTTTCCGACGTTGCGGTTGCCGTGGATTTTGACTTGCCGGGTTCCCTTCCGTAGCGACGGAGGCGGCAGACAAGACCCCGGGGCGCCGCACAAGGATGTGCGGCGTTTTTCGACGAGACAGGGATGTCTCGTCGAAAAATCCTGCCGACGGAGTGGACCCGCGATGCGCAGCATCGTGGGCGCGTAGGCAGGGTGTGCTTTATTTGCGCCAGGTTTCTTTGCACAAGCAAAGAAAGGTGGCTCGGGCCCCTTCAGGGGCACGAAAGCCTCTGCTTCTGAAGTTGCTTCTGAAAGGGCCAAAGTCAAAGTCAGAGCGAGAGCTTTCACTCCCCTTCGGGGAGCGAGTTACTTTTCTTTGCTCGTGCAAAGAAAGGCTAACCAAAAGAAAGCACGCCCTGCCTGCGCACCCTCCGCGCTGCGCGCTCCAGGTCCACTGCGCTGCCGGGATTTTTCGACGAGACATCCCTGTCTCGTCGAAAAACGACGTGCTCGTCCGCTTCGCGGTCGAGTCCGGGGCAGTCGCCGCACGGCGCCTGCCCGTCCGGCGGGGCGAAGCAGTGCTTCGCCTTTTTCCGCCGAACCCATGCACGCCGCCCCTTCGGGGTCTTGTCCGTCAGCTCCGTTGCTACGGAAGGGAACCCGGCAAGTCAAAATCCATTGGCAACGGCAGCAACGGCAGCAACGGCAGCAACAGCAAGGTCAAAGGCGAAAGCGGCCAAAGCGGGGGCAGCCTCCGTCAGTTGCTGGGCCGGAAACAACGAAGCCGCGAGTTGATCGCGGCTTCGTGCAATGAATTCATGAGTGGCGGCTCACATCGCGTTGAAGCTCGCCGCCAGCGTGCCCACCACCAGCACCCAGCCATCGACCAGCACGAACAGCAGGATCTTGAACGGCGCCGAGATCAGCATCGGCGAGAGCATCATCATGCCCATCGACATCAGCACGCTGGACACCACCAGGTCGATGATCACGAACGGGATGAAGATCAGGAAGCCGATCTCGAACGCGGTCTTCAGTTCGCTGGTGACGAACGAGGCCACCAGCACCGGGAACGGGATCGCGTCCGGACCGGCATAGGGGCCCTGGCCGGCCAGCCCGGCGAAGGTCATCAGGTCGGTCTCGCGCACCTGCGCCAGCATGAACGCGCGCAGCGGCTGGGTGGTCAGGGTCCACGCGGTCTGGAAGTCGATCTTGCCGTCCAGGTAGGGCGCCATGCCGGTGGACCAGGCCTTGTCCCAGACCGGCATCATGATCATCGCGGTCAGGAACAGCGCCAGCCCGAGCAGTACCTGGTTGGAGGGCGTCTGCCCGGTGCCCATCGCCTGCCGCAGCAGGCCGAGCACGATGATGATGCGGGTGAAGGCGGTGAGCACCAGCAGCAGCGACGGCAGCAGGGTGATCGCCGTCATCAGCAGCAGCGTCTGCAGCGGCAGGCTGACCGGGGCGCCGCCGATCTTGCCGACGTTCACGTCGGGCAGGGCCGGCAGCTGCGGCGCGGCGGGGGTTGCCCAGGCCAGCAGCGGCAGCGCCAGCAGCGCGAACACGACCGCCAGCTGGCAGCAGAAACGGGAATTGATGCGGTGCGGCAGCATGCTCAGGCGTCCTTGCGCAGCTTCTGTTGCAGCAGCTGCGCGAAATTCGGTAGGTGTTTGAGGTGGGGAAGCGTGGCCGGCGCCGGCGCCGGCAGCGGTTCGGGCAGTGCGTGCAGCGCGCTGATGCCTCCGGCGGTGATGCCCAGCAGCAGCTGTTGGCCGTTGACGTCGACCACCACCACGCGTTCCTTGGCGCCGACGTTGAGGCTGGCCACCAGCTTCAACCCCTCGGCCGGGCGGAAGCCGGCGCCGGGCAGCCGCTTGAGCAGCCAGCCCAGGCCGACGATCAGCGCCAGTACCGCGAGCAGCGCCAGCACCGCGCCGAACAGGCCCGGCGCGGCGGCCGCGTGCTGCCCGACCGGCGCCGCCTGCGGATGGCCCTGGGCCATCGCGGCGACGGCCAGGGCGGTGGCCGGCAGCAGGCTCAACGCAGTCTCCGGATGCGCTCGCTGGGGCTGACCACGTCGGTCAGGCGCACGCCGAAGCGGTCATTGATGACCACCACCTCGCCATGCGCGATCAGGGTGCCGTTGACGAACACGTCCAGCGATTCGCCGGCGCCGCGTTCCAGCTCCACCACCGAGCCCTGGTTGAGCTGCAGCAGGTTGCGGATCGGCACCCGCGCGCGCCCGACTTCCAGCGACAGCGTCACCGGCACGTCCAGGATCACGTCCAGGTTGAGGTCGGCGTTGCCGTCGCCCTCGGCCTGCAGGTTGGCGAACTGCGCCGGCTCGGCGGCGGGCGCGGCGGGGGCGGGGATCTCGGTGGGGTCGTGCTCAGTCATGGGAGTTTTCCTGGGACGCGGACGGGCGTGGCGGCCTGCCCGGCGGATGGGTAGCGGTGATCTTGATGGCGTTGCGGTCGCGGGCGATGCCGAACTCGCCGGTGAACACCGGGATGCCTTCGACGCACAACGGCACTTCCTTCAGCATCTCGATGGGCAGGATGTCGCCGACCTTGAGCCGGCTCAGCTCGCGCAGGCTCATGCGCCGGCGCGCGATCACGCTGGACAGCTCCACCTCGGCGGTGTCCAGCTGCTCGCGCAGCATGATCGCCCAGCTCTCGTCGCGGTCGTTGCGGTCGCTCTGGATGCCGGCGTCGAGCAGCTCGCGGATCGGCTCCAGCATCGAGTACGGCAGGGTGATGTGGATGTCGCCGCCGCCACTTTCCAGCTCGACGTGGAAGCGGCACACCACCACGTACTCGCGCGGGCTGACGATGTTGGCGAAGTGCGGGTTGATTTCCGAATTGATGTAGTCGAAATCGACGTTCATCACCGGGCTCCAGGCCTCGCGCAGGTCGACGAAGGCCTGCTTGAGCATCAGCTGGATCACGCGCATCTCGGTGGCGGTGAACTCGCGGCCCTCGATGCGGGTGTGGTAGCGCCCGTCGCCGCCGAAGAAATTGTCCACCACCGCGAACACCAGGGTCGGCTCGAACACGATCAGGCCGGTGCCGCGCAGCGGCTTGAAGCGGACCAGGTTGAGGTTGGTGGGTACGTACAGCGAGTGCAGGTAGTCGCCGAACTTGATCAGTTCGATGCCGCGCACCGAGATCTCGGCCGAGCGCCGGATCAGGTTGAACAGGCCGATGCGCCACAGCCGCACGAAGCGCTCGTTGACCATCTCCAGGGTGGGCATGCGCCCACGGATGATGCGGTCCTGGCTGGCGAAATCGTAGGGCCGCGCCTCGCCCGGCGGCGGCTCGGGCTCGGCGGTGTCCACCGTGCCGGAATCGACGCCGTGCAGCAGGGCGTCGATCTCATCCTGGGACAGCAGGTCGTTGATGCTCATCGGCGTCGCCTTACTGGGTGACGAAACTGGTGAACAGCAGGTCGTCGGCGGTCTTCTTGCCGGTCTCGGCCTGCATCAGCTTCTGCACCTCGGCCAGCGCCGCGGCCTGCAGGCGCTCCTTGCCGGCACGGTCGGCGATCTGTTCGGGCTCGACCTGGGAGAACAGCATCAGCAGCTTGGCGCGGATCGCCGGGGCGTGGGTCTGCAGCGCCGGCAGCGCCTCCGGGTCGCGGGTCATCAGCTGCACCTCGACCTGCAGGTAGCGCGGGCCGTCCACGCGTCCGTTGAGGTTGACCACGAAGGCCGGGTCGAGCGCGAAGTACTGCGCCGGGGCCGGCGTGGCCGGGGCCGCGGCCTTGGCCTTGGACGGCGCGGCGTCGGCGCGGCCCTGGGTGAAATACCAGACGGCGCCACCGGCGCCGCCGGCGGCGACCACGGCGATCAGCAGGGTCGCCAGCAGCGAACGGCGCGGCTTGGCCGCGGCATCCTTGTCCTTGTCCTTGGAAGTGTCTGGCTTGCGGGATTTGTCGGCGGCGGCTGCCACGTTGTGCTCCTCAGGGTTGCTGTCCCTGAATATGCAAAACGCGTGCCGCAGTGTGGGCCGGTGGCGATGACGGAAAGTTGACGGGGCTGGCCACCACGCGCGGCGCGCGCCAGCCGTGGGCCGCGCCTACGCCTCAGGCGTAGGCGTCGAGCAGGCCGCGCAGGCGCAGGGGACGGACATCGCGCCCGGTCAGGGCGCCGGCCTCGCCGGGCTCGCCGTCGTGGCCCGTGCCCGTGCCGCTGCCGCCGGTGTTCGACGAACCCGGCTCGGACTGGCGGTGGCCGACATCGGCCTGGGCCAGCTGCAGGCCCTGTTCGCCCAGCATTTCACGCAGCCGCGGCAGGCCGCTTTCCAACGCCTGGCGGACTTCGGCATGCGCGCTTGAGAAGGTCGCGTGGACCCGGTCGCCGTCCAGCTGCAGCTTCACTTCCACCGGCCCGAGGTCGTTCGGGGTGACGCGGATATGCGCATGGCCGATCTTCTGGTCGGCCAGCCAGCCGACGCGGGCGCCGATGGCGTCGTCGAAGTCGGCTGCCTGCATGTCGACCGGCGCCGACAGCGCCGGCGGGAAGGCCGGTGCCGGACGGGCTTCGGCCACGCTGGCCAGGTTCTGCAGCAGCGGCCCGAACAGCGCCGCGCCGGCGCCTGGATCGGTGGCCGCCGGCGCGTTGCCGGCCGGGGCGCCGGGCAGCACCGGCGCAGCGTCGCCGCCGGGCAGCGACGGTGCCAGGGCCTCGGCGTCGGCGGCGAGCGCCGCCGCAGCGGCCATGGCCGTGGCCGTGGTGGCCGCCGCCGACGCGACGGGGGCGGGCGGTGGTGCCAGTGTGGTCGGCGCCGCGGCAGCCGCCGTGGACGCGGCCGGCGACGCTGCGCCGCTGGAGCGGGGCAGGGCGCCGCCGTCGCGGGTGGCCAGCGGAGCGGCGTCGGCCACGGCCGGGGCCGTCGTGGTTGCCGGCAACAGCCCGGCAAGGCCGGCCGGCGGCCATTGCGGCGCGTCGTCGTCGCTGTCGTCCTGGTCGCCACCGCCCTCAGCGGCGGCCGCCGGTTTCCCGGCGTCGCTGGCCGCGGCGGTTTCGCCGCCGGCGGCGGCGTCGGCCGGCGCCGGCGCGGCCGCCGGGTCGGCGTTCCCGCGCCCCGGGTCGTCCGCGGCCGGGCGGGCCGCGGGTTTCGGCCGCGGCGTGGCGGCCGCCGGCGGCTGCGG
>NZ_JAKUKB010000016.1:0-32826 GCF_022436665.1 Stenotrophomonas sp. Y6 | reverse complement strand
CCTTGCGCACCAGCGTCGGGTTGGTGGTGCAGTCGACCGGGCGCAGGCGCTTGATGGCGTCGTAGTCGCCGGTATCGGCGACCACGACGGACAGTTCACGCAGCTGGGCGAGCTTGGATCGGGTCATTGCAGGTTCCTGTTGCGGGGCCGGCGCACGGCGCTCAGCGGTGGAAATCGCCCGCGGCTTCGGGCTGGTAGTGGACGGCGGTCACGCGCAGGCGCAGCTGGCGGCCACCGGGGGCGGTCCAGTCGATGGTCTGGCCCACGGACAGGCCCAGCAGGGCGCTGCCCACCGGCGCCAGCACCGAGACGCGACCCTTGTCGAAATCCGCCTCGTGCGGATAGACCAGGGTCAGGGAATGCTGTTCGTCGTGCAGTTCGTCCACGCAGTCCACGCGCGAATGCATGGTGACGATGCCTGCGGGGATTTCCTCCGGCGGCAGCACCTGCGCGCGTTCGAGCTCCTGGGACAGGGCGACGGCGGCCGGGTGCCGGCTCAGGGCCGGGGAATCGAGCATGGCCTCGAGGCGGGCCATGTCACGGCTGGAGACGACGATCGATGGCGGCAGGCCGCTGTTGGTCGGCATGGAAAAAACTCCTGCAATTGTTGAGAGACATGCAAAAGGCGGCGCCAATGCGGCACCGCCCGGGGCCTATTGTGCGGGGATTGTGGAACGGATGCGACCCACCCCGATCATGGGGGCGGGGCGGCGGCGTTGCAATGCGCCGGCGGCCCCGGTTCAGGCGCGCGCAGGTGGCACGCGGGCACGCGGACGGGTGCGTTGCGGGCACGGCTCCACACCGGGCGCAGCGCCGGATCCATGGCCCGGCGCGCGCCCGCACGGCCTGGCGTGCCGGTAGCTGCCGGGCGCGCCCGGCACAGGCCTGCCGGGCCGCCGCGCCGCGCAGCCAGGCCGGCGCCTACAGGGCCAGCAGGTCCGGCGGCAGGCGCTGGAAAATGCCCGCCAGCTGCTGCAGGAACTCGCTCATTGCCGAGCTGCGGCGCCAGACCATGGCAATGCGCCGGCTGGGCGCGTCGTCGCCGGCAAAGCCGAGCAGGCGGATGTTCTGCGAGCGCGCCACCGGCGGCTTCACCGCCAGCATCGGCAGCAGGGTGACGCCGACATCGGCCGCGACCATCTGCCGCAGCGTTTCCAGGCTGGTGGCCTGGAATTCGGATTTTTCCAGCGCCCCGGCCAGGTGGCAGACATCCAGCGCCTGGTCGCGCAGGCAGTGGCCGTCCTGCAGCAGCAGCAGGCGCTGGTCGGCTAGGTCGGCCATGCGCAGCGTGGCGTGCGCGGCCAGCGGGTGGCCGTCGGGCGCGGCCAGCACGAACGGCTCCTCGAACAGGAACTCGGCATGCAGCTGGTCGTCGTGCAGCGGCAGCGCCAGCAGCGCCGCATCGAGCTGGCCGTTGCGCAGCTGGGTCAACAGCACGTCGCTCTTTTCCTCCACCAGCAGTAGTTCCAGCTGCGGGAAGCGCGCGCGGATCGCCGGCACCACGTGCGGCAGCAGGTACGGCCCCAGCGTGGGGAAAATGCCCAGGCGCACGGTGCCGGCCTCCGGGTCGCGGCTGCGGCGCGCGGCCTCCTTCATCTGCTCGACCTCGGCCACGATGCCGCGCGCGCGCGCGGCGGCCTCGCGCCCGGCCGGGGTCAGCATCACCTTGCGCGGCGCGCGCTCCACCAGCGGCACGCCCAGCTCTTCCTCCAGCTTCTTGATCTGGGTGGACAGCGTGGGCTGGCTGACGAAACACGCCGCCGCTGCGCGGCCGAAGTGCTTGTGCTCGGCCAGCGCCACCAGGTACTTGAGGTCACGCAGGTTCATTCCGGCCTCCGAACGTTGTTTCCTGCTCCGTCGGCAGACAGCCTGGCAGGGCGGCCAGGCCGCACGGCAAAGCCGCCCGGAGGGTGCGGCACGGGGATGCGCCGCATGCAGGTGCCCCGCAGGGGCGGATGAGGGCAGGGGCACAGCGTCGTGCATGCAGACAGCACAGGGCGCTGCGCCTTGCCTTCACCCCGGCCTCCGCCCCGTGTCCCGGCCCCTGCGCTGGCGCAAGGGCGTTCGGCGGGCCGCGAAGCCGGGGTTCGCAAACCGCCCCTCTCACCGCAAAGCGAGAGGGGCGGTGAACATCAGGCGGTCTCCGCCACCGCCGGCGCCGGCTGCGGTGCCGACGTGCGGATCAGGTGGTCGAACGCGCTCAGCGCCGCGGTGGAGCCGGCACCCATGGCAATGATGATCTGCTTGTACGGCACCGTGGTGCAGTCGCCGGCGGCGAACACGCCCGGCACGCTGGTCTGGCCGCGCTCGTCGATGACGATCTCGCCGCGCGGGCTCAGCTCCACCGTGCCACGCAGCCACTCGGTGTTCGGCAGCAGGCCGATCTGCACGAAGATGCCTTCCAGCTCCACCCGGTGCGAATCGCCGCCGACGCGGTCGGTGTACACCAGGCCGGTAACCTTCTGGCCGTCGCCCAGCACCTCGGTGGTCTGCGCGTTGAGCACCACGGTCACGTTCGGCAGGCTGTGCAGCTTGGCCTGCAGGACCTGGTCGGCGCGCAGCTTGCTGTCGAACTCGAACACGGTGACGTGGCTGACGATGCCGGCCAGGTCGATGGCCGCCTCGACCCCGGAGTTGCCGCCGCCGATCACCGCCACGCGCTTGCCCTTGAACAGCGGGCCGTCGCAGTGCGGGCAGTAGGCCACGCCCTTGTTGCGGTACGCGTCCTCGCCGGGCACGTTCATCTGCCGCCAGCGCGCACCGGTGGACAGGATCACGCTCTTGGACTTCAGCGACGCGCCGTTCTCCAGCTCCACTTCCACCAGGCCATCGGCACCGGCCGGCACCAGCCGGGTGGCGCGCTGCAGGTTCATGATGTCCACCTCGTACTCGCGCACGTGCTGCTCCAGCGCCGCGGCCAGCTTCGGGCCCTCGGTGTACTGCACCGAAATGAAGTTCTCGATGGCCATGGTGTCCAGCACCTGGCCGCCGAAGCGCTCGGCCGCCACGCCGGTGCGGATGCCCTTGCGCGCGGCGTAGATCGCCGCGGCCGCGCCGGCCGGGCCACCACCCACCACCAGCACGTCGAACGGGTCCTTGGCGGCGATCTTCGCCGCTTCGCGCCTGGCCGCGCCGGTGTCCAGCCGCGCCAGGATCTGCTCCAGCGTCATGCGCCCGGAGTCGAACATCTCGCCGCCCTGGAACACCATCGGCACCGCCATCACCTGGCGCTGCTCCACTTCCTGCTGGAACGCGCCGCCCTCGATCACCGTGGTGCTGATCTTCGGGTTGACGATGGCCATCAGCGCCAGCGCCTGCACCACGTCCGGGCAGTTGTGGCAGGTCAGCGACATGTACACCTCGAAGGCGAACTCGCCGTCCACCGCCTTGATGCCGTCGATCACCTCCTGCGCCACCTTCGGCGGATGGCCGCCGGTCCACAGCAGGGTCAGCACCAGCGATTCGAATTCGTGGCCCAGCGGCAGGCCAGCAAAGCGCACGCCGTGGCTTTCGCCCTCGCGGGCAATCACGAACGACGGCCGGCGCGCATCGCTGCCCGTGGTGTCCAGGCTGATCTTGCCGTTGCCGGCGGCCACGATGTCCGCCAGCAGGCTGCGCATGTCGGTGCTGGCGGCGCTGTCGTCGAGCGAGGCGATCAGCCGCAGCGGCTGGCGCAGCAGGCCCATGTACTGCTGCAACTGGGTCTTGAGGGTGTCGTCGAGCACGGCGCAACTCCTTGTTCGAGGCAAAACGGGGGGAGGACGCGGTTGCCAGGGCAACCCGCCGGGAAAGTAGGGGTGAACCGAAACCGCGCCTGGCGGGCAGAACCACGGGCTGGCGCGGCGCGGCTTCGGTTCACCCCCACACCCGCCGCAGGGCGGGGTGGGAGTGCAGGGAGCGGAACCTGGCTGCTACTGCCTGCTGATTCCCTCCACCGGTTGCCGGCGCTTAGATCTTGCCGACCAGGTCCAGCGACGGGGTCAGGGTCTTTTCGCCTTCCTTCCACTTGGCCGGGCACACTTCGTTCGGGTGCGCGGCGGTGAACTGGGCGGCCTTCAGCTTGCGCAGGGTCTCGGACACGTCACGGGCGATCTCGTTGGAATGCACTTCCATGGTCTTGATCACGCCTTCCGGGTTGATCACGAAGGTGCCGCGCAGGGCCAGGCCTTCTTCCGGAATGTGCACGCCGAAGGCGTTGGTCAGCTGGTGGGTCGGGTCGCCGATCAGCGGGAACTTGGCCTTGCCCACGGCCGGCGAGGTCTCGTGCCACACCTTGTGCGAGAAGTGGGTGTCGGTGGTGACGATGTAGACCTCGGTGCCCGCCTTCTGGAACTCGGCGTAATGCTCGGCCGCGTCTTCGATCTCGGTCGGGCAATTGAAGGTGAAGGCCGCCGGCATGAAGATCAGCACCGACCACTTGCCCTTCAGGCTTTCCTCGGTGACTTCGATGAACTTGCCGTTGTGGAAGGCGTTGACCTTGAACGGCTGGACCTGGGTGTTGATAAGGGACATGGAACTTCCTCTTGGTTGAAGGGACGGGTGGTGAACCGTGGAACACAGGCTAATAGGCAGTGCCTAATAAAACAAATGAATTGAATGCATCGCATCAATAGGTATTGGCTATTGATTCGGCCCCGGCAGCGGGCCCTCACCCCGATATCGGGCGCGTTTTCCGGCTTTCCAAGCCAGCATCTGGCCCAAACCTGAACGGGCGGCATAGGCAGCCTCGATCCCGGGCCGGCGCCGCCGCGGTAGGCAGCGGCAGGCCGGGTGACTATCCTCCCGGTCCCGGAAACGTCCCGCGAAGAGGTAGTGAAGTGTCCACCCCCCAGGTTGCCGCGCTGTTGCGGGAAGGCGCCGCCCGGCTGCCCGGCGAGGACGCCCGGCACGAGGCCGAACAACTGCTGCTGCACGTACTGGGCGTGGACCGCGCCTGGCTGTTCGCCCACGCCACCGACCCGGTGGACGACGACGCCCGCCGGCGCTTCGAACTGCTGCTGCAGCGCCGCGCCGAAGGCCACCCGCTGGCCTACCTCACCGGCCGCCGCGGCTTCTGGACCCTGGACCTGCAGGTCAACGTCGCCACCCTGATCCCGCGCCCGGAAACCGAGCTGCTGGTGGAACAGGCGCTGGCGCGGCTGCCGCCCGACCACATGGCCCGCGTCGCCGACCTGGGCACCGGCAGCGGCGCCATCGCCCTGTCCATCGCCAGCGAACGCCCGCTGGCCACGGTGATGGCCACCGACCTGCTCGGCCCCACCCTGGCCGTGGCGGTGAAGAACGCCCAGGCCCATGGCCTGGACAACGTGTGGTTCCGCCGCGGCCACTGGTACGCCGCGCTGGGCGCGGACCGCTTCGACCTGATCGTCAGCAACCCGCCCTACATTGCCGCCGGCGACCCGCACCTGCAGCAGGGCGACCTGCGCTTCGAACCGCCGCCGGCGCTGGCCTCCGGCGCCGACGGCCTGGACGCCATCCGCGAAATCATCGCCGGCGCCCCCGACCACCTCGTCCCCGGCGGCTGGCTGCTGCTCGAACACGGCTGGGACCAAGGCCCGGCCATCCGCGCGCTGCTGGAGCAGGGCGGCTTCGGCGAAGTGGAAACCGTGCAGGACCTGGAGCAGCGGGATCGGGTAACCCTGGGGCGGCTGCGGGGGATTGCCTGACGTTGACCCTGCTGGCGTGCGGTGGTCAGATCGCCACAGGTGCTCAACACACCTTTACTAGGCGGTCGCCGCGCCCGAAAGCCATGCGGCTTCGTTTTTATGCCATGGTTCACCCCTATGGCCGGGCGGCGCGCAGCTATACAACACCCGAAAGGGAAAATCTGCGGGCGGACCTAGTACCGTGTTGAAGCGCCTGGCCGCCTCTCTCAACAGGAGGCGGCGTTGATCATTCAACGAATACTAGGAGATCGTCATGACCAAGCAGGTCGGAACCCCGCTCAAATCGCGCACCTTGAAAGTCGGCTGCCAGTACTACGAAAGCCGCGCCAAGGAAAAGGACCGCCGCTTCAAGCCCCGGCAGGTGCCCTACCTGCGACTGTGCGGCGACTGGCTGGAGGCCGCCGGCCTCAAAGTCGGCCAGAACGCGCGGGTGATAGTTACCCGGCGCGGCATCGTGATTGCTGCTGAGGAGTAGCTTGCTTCATGCCTTGGGCGGGCAATGCCTGCCTAAGGCATCTGTCGATATAAGTCCAACGCCTGAATTAAGCCGTGCCGCGGAGCGGCATCGGCTTGAATGAATTGTTAGGCCGCACTGGCGCGAACTACAAGGCATGGTTCCTGTAGTAGTTGAGTGTCAGTGGACCAATTTGAGCGAAGTAATGCTGCGCCTATGAGCGAGTAAACACCGGAGTTGCAAACGACGGAATTAACTAGTGGCGGATCCGGCAGTGATTGAATAAAAGCCATTGCCCCAAGCATTGCGTCTGCAGTGTGGTTTTCTCCCTTTGCCTTTCCCGAAACGAAAGCCTCCCACAGAAACAGGCCGGAGCCGCTTGTGGTGAAATCATCCCAAGACAGGTACGCCCGTGTTTCGTCTGTGACCTGTCGCCGTATCTCTTGAAGTACCCACGCGACTTGAACCAAGCCGGTCGTCAGCGAGCCGCAACCGGCGCCAGCGCTCCAAGGACGAGAGCCTTCGCCCGGACGGGCGCTTGTCAAGAGCAGCTCGTCCTGCCAGAGAGGTACAAACAGTGGGCACTCAAATCCGAGCGCAACGGGAGTGCCGGAGCTGAGAGTTGCCGCGACGTGGTTGGCAAGATCTGACGGTCTATTGCCGCATTCCTGCAGGGACGACCACCAGCCAAAGTTGCCTTTAGCAACTGATCCTAAATCAGCGCAAACCGTGACTAGCGACTTCATTGTGAGTGGCCTAACGTCTGAATTAAGTCGCGCCGCCAAGCGGCTTCGGCTTGAATGAATTGTTAGAAGGCACCTACTTCGTAGGAAATGCGTACCTCACTATTGAGCCTAATGCAGCGATCCAAAACAAGAATCCCTGCTCTAACAAGCCTTATGTCCCGGTCGCGGTTCATGTACTCAGGTGACCAGACCTTTGCGCCGTGGAAGAGGTTATTCCGAACCCTGCGAACCATTAGCAATGTCTGTTGTGCTTTCGCCAGATTGGCGTCTGGGGGTGAATCCTTCCAGCCCACTCGCCCATCCTTAAGAACTTGCTTTCTCGGCGGTTCGGTCAGGAGATAGGCCACAGCCTCTTTGAATGCAGTGTCTTTCACTCGCCGAAAGTGCCAGTCGATACTTGCAGCGAAGGCGTCCCAGTTGGCTTCTACTGAGTTACCTCCGCCCCGGGCGAATCCTGAGCCCTTGAGGGCGTATTCGCACCGCGCGAAAGTGCCAAGGAACTCGTACGTGAGGTCCGGGGGAAGCAGCATGTTCGGGAATGGAGCCTGCATCCGTCTGCGCCTTCTAACATGTGAGTTAAGCCGCATCGCGAAGCGGCGTCGGCTTGAATGAATTGTTAGGGCGCACTTGCGGCCGCACCCTGAAGTCGCTCTAGCTTTCTCAGTTTGTGGATTAGGAGCCTTGCTCCACTCTCATCCACGAACTCTTCGTACATGACGGTGCTGTCTCGAAAATGCAGATCTAGGCGATTCAAGACGGCTCTTAGTGCAGCGAGCATTTCCTCCACCAAGGTCCTGCTAATGCCGCTTAGAGGATCGGAGTTGCGATTGCTGAGGTAGTCGTGATCCTGATGAGCGATGCGCTTGTTTCGATGCTCGCGGGCGAACTCTGCTGCAACCAACGCCTTGTCGCAGAGATCCTGCACCTCGCCCTTCAACTTTGTATCGGAGATTAGCGGAGGTAGAGACTGGATTGTAAGATTTTTCTTCTTGCCTGTGGTTGGCGGGTCCGTCATCCGAGAGACACCCAATAGAACACTGTCCCACAGCTCGTCTTGAACGATTTTGAAGAACAGGCCAGAGGTCCGATTAAGCAGATGGACCGTGTCAGCGTCGCCGCCGAAAAGCTGGCGGTACTGTTGCCAAAGAACGTGAAGTTCCACGAGCTTTCGGTACAGTTCATAGAAGCTGGCCCCAAGCTCTTGCCCCATCTCGGAGATGTACCCACTACGGATTTCATCCATGGACCGAGTGACCATTGATGTGCGCCCTGACGCCTGAATTAAGCCGCGCCGCGAAGCGGCGTCGGCTTGAATGAATTGTTAGCCCGCCTCACAACGACACCCCGACGGCTTTCAGTCTGTCTGAGTACACGCCTATCCGGGTGCCACCGGGCGTCGCAGCGCGAAGATACTTGCCAATTGAGTTGACGTTGTTGGCGCCGATTCCGAGGCCCGTGTTTGTGCATGTAGGCCCAGTGACAACGGCGCGAACCTTGGTGTTCATGACCTTACGAGAACTCTCACTGTTGTGGGCAATGCAATTTCGGATTGCGTGTGCTGCATCAACTAGGGCTACATCCGAAGTTGAGATAGTAGAGAACGCCTTTTCATGGGCTGGTGCTAGCCACTCCTTGGCTCGTAACTGCATAGCGGCCATGTCTTTAAAGGTGACGTTCCAACTGGTTGGATCAAGAAGCTTGGAGAGCTGAGCAGACGCAATATGCTTTGGGCCGACAAAGCTTGTGTGCGACGCATGCCACGGGGAATACTTATCGCGTATAGAGTTCTTGATCTTTGCTTCGATGCTGGACAGGTACGTCTTGTTGCTGTTGTTTATGTACCCGTGGAACAGGTCTGAAACTAAGCACTCAAACTCCACGTAGATCGATGCGAGATAGTTCTCGCACAGGAAATTCAGATCTGAAAACTCTGTCGGCGTGCCAGCAACATGCACAACCAAGCGGTCGAACGATGCTCGCTTGGCATCGATGCGACCAGAGAAGTCGGAGATGATCTTCTTTGTGTTGATCTTATTCATTCGACCTCAACTATGCTGGGTGGTGGGCTAACGCCTATTCGGCCGCCTAATCGTGGCGGTACCCAAGTGTCCCGCTTTCTGGTGCTGATGTGAAGATGCGTTGATGCTATAGATATCAATGACTTGGAATGGGTGAGGGTTTGGTGCGGTCCCACGGCCGACGGCAAACACCGCGCGTTCGCGGGCATATCGGTTACGCCACGACTCGCTCGGCATAACGCAAGCGCTCAAGCGCTTGAAGGGATGATTTGCTTTGATCGGGACCGGCGGTGTCCCTTCTTCCGACCAGAAGAAGGGACCAGCAAACCTCAATACAACCCCTGCGCCAACATCGCATCGGCCACCTTCACGAACCCCGCGATATTCGCGCCATCAACGTAATTGACGCTGCCGTCCGCGCGCTTGCCATGCTGCACGCAGTTGGCGTGGATCTCCTTCATGATCACGTGCAGGCGTTCGTCCACGTCGGCGTGGCGCCAGGACAGGCGCAGTGCGTTCTGGCTCATTTCCAGGCCGGAGGTGGCGACGCCGCCGGCGTTGCTGGCCTTGCCGGGGGCGTACAGGGTGCCGGCCTGCAGGAACACGTCCACCGCTTCCAGGGTGGAGGGCATGTTGGCGCCTTCGGCCACGCACAGGGCGCCGTTGTGCACGAGGGTGCGGGCGTCGGTTTCGTCCAGCTCGTTCTGGGTGGCGCAGGGCAGGGCGATGTCGGCCGGGATGTGCCAAGGGCGGCGGCCTTCGAGGAATTCAAAGCGTTTGTCGCCGGCCAGCTCGGCCAGGCGGCCGCGGCGTTCGTTCTTCAGTGCCATCACGTCGTGCATGGCCTGTTCGTCGAAACCGTCGTAGGCGTAGAGGGTGCCGCCGGAGTCGGAGAAGGTGAGGACCTTGCCGCCGAGTTCGGCGGCCTTGAGCGCGGCGAACTGGGCGACGTTGCCGGAGCCGGAGATCAGCACCCTGGCGCCGTGGGTTTCGCGGCGGGCGTGGTGCAGCATCTGCTCGACGAAGTAGACGGTGCCGTAGCCGGTGGCTTCCGGGCGCATCAGGCTGCCGCCGTAGGCCAGGCCCTTGCCGGTGAATACGCAGGCGGCGTCGTTGCTGAGTTTCTTCATCATGCCGGCCATGAAGCCGACCTCGCGCGCGCCCACGCCGATGTCGCCGGCCGGCACGTCGGTGTCCGCGCCGAGGTGGCGGTACAGCTCCAGCATCAGCGCCTGACAGAAGCGCATCACCTCGCCCTCGCTCTTGCCCTTGGGGTCGAAGTCCGCGCCGCCCTTGCCGCCGCCCATGGGCAGGGTGGTCAGCGCGTTCTTGAAGGTCTGCTCGAAGGCCAGGAACTTCAGGATCGACAGGTTCACCGAGGGGTGGAAGCGCATGCCGCCCTTGAACGGGCCGATGGCCGCGCTGTGCTGCACGCGGAAGGCGCGGTTGACGTGGGTGCGGCCGCTGTCGTCGGCCCAGGCCACGCGGAACTGGATGACCCGTTCCGGTTCCACCAGGCGTTCGAGCAGGCCATGCCGCGCGTACTGCGGGTGCTGCTGCAGGAACGGCCAGAGGCTGAAGGTGACTTCCTTGACCGCCTGCAGGAACTCGGGCTGGTCAGGGTCGCGGCGGGCGACGTACGCAAGGAACGCGTCGGGACTGCGGTGGTTCAAGGGCATTCCTCCTGAAGGTGGGGAAAGGACAACAACAGGACAGCCATAACGAAAGACGCGGCCCGGGGGCCGCGTCGTGGAGTCATTGCAGGCGGGCGAGCACCGCCTGCGCCGCCTGGGATGTGGAAAGCGCTCGTCCCTGCGCGGCCAGGTCGGCGGTGAACAGGCCGTCGTCCAGCGCGGCGGCCACCGCCTGCTCAATGGCGGCGGCTTCGTCCTCCAGCCCCAGCGAGTGGCGCAGCAGCATGGCCGCGCTGAGGATGGTGGCGTAGGGGTTGGCGATGCCCTTGCCGGCGATGTCCGGGGCCGAGCCGTGGATCGGCTCGAAGATGCCCACCTTGCCCTGTTCGCCCAGCGAGGCGGACGGCAGCAGGCCCAGCGAGCCGGCCAGCATCGAGGCCTCGTCGGTGAGGATGTCGCCGAACATGTTTTCGGTGACGATCACGTCGTAGGCGCGCGGCTTGGCGATCAGGTGCATGGCCATGGAATCGACCAGCTGGTGTTCCAGTTCCACGTCGGGGAATTCCTCGCGGCCGATGCGCGCGGCCACGTCGCGCCACAGCCGCGAGGTCTCCAGCACGTTGGCCTTGTCCACCGAGGTCAGCTTGCCGCGGCGCTGCCGGGCCAGGCGGAAGGCGCTGCGCAGCACGCGCTCGATTTCGGCCACGGTGTAGCGGCACAGGTCGCTGGCGCTGTCGGCGTCGCGGGTCTTGTCGCCGAAGTAGATGCCGCCGGTCAGCTCGCGCACGACCACGAAGTCCACGTCCGCGAGCAGCTCGGGCTTGATCGGCGAGGCGTGCAGCGCGGCCGGGTGGGTGCGCACCGGGCGCAGGTTGGCGAACAGGCCCAGCGCCTTGCGGATGGCCAGCAGGCCCTGTTCCGGGCGCATCTTGGCGTTGGGGTCGGACCACTTGGGCCCGCCGACGGCGCCGAGCAGCACGGCGTCCGCCCTGCTGCACGCGTCCAGGGTGGCGGCCGGCAGCGGCTCGCCGTGGTTGTCGATGGCGATGCCGCCGATGTCGTGTTCGGCGAAAGTGAAGTCATGGCCGAAGCGCGCGGCGATGGCCTTGAGCACGTCCACCGCGGCGACGGTGATCTCGGGGCCGATGCCGTCACCCGGCAGTACGACGATGTTGGCTTGCATGGGGGTTCCGGTTGTCCTGTTGCTGTCGTTCGGCCCGGCACCCGTGGCGGTGGGTGCGGGCGGTAGGGGGCGTCACGCCGCGCGCGCGGCCTCGTAGCGTTCGATCTCTTCCACGCGGCCAAGCAGCCAGCCCAGCTGGTCCACGCCTTCCAGCAGACAGGTCTGCGAGAAGCCGTCCAGCGGGAAGGCGTACACCTTGCCGGCGGGGGTGCGCAGTTCGCGCGCGGCCACGTCGATGGTCAGTTCATCGTCCGGGCGCTGCATCAGTTCCTGCACGTCGGCTTCGTCCAGCACGATCGGCAGCAGGCCGTTCTTCAGCGCATTGCCGCGGAAGATGTCGGCGATCTCGCTGCTGACGATGGCGCGCAGGCCGAGGTCGGTCAGCGCCCACGGCGCGTGCTCGCGCGAGGAGCCGCAGCCGAAGTTGCGCCCGGCCAGCAGGATCGAGCGGCCGGCGTTCTGCGGCTGGTTGAAGGCGAACTCCGGGTTCGGCGTGCCGTCGGCCTGCCAGCGCCAGTCGTTGAACGCGTTCTTGCCCAGCCCGGCACGCTCGGTGGTGGACAGGAACCGCGCCGGGATGATCTGGTCGGTGTCGATGTTGGTCTGGCGCAGCACCACGCTGCGCGAGCTCAGGGTACGGAAACCGGCCATCACGCCACCTCCTGGTCGAACAGTTCACGCACGTCGGCGACCTTGCCGTTCACCGCGGCCCAGGCCGCACTCAGCGGCGAGGCCAGCAGGGTACGCGAGCCCGGGCCCTGGCGGCCCTCGAAATTGCGGTTGCTGGTGCTCACCGCCAGTTGCCCCGGCGCGACCAGGTCGCCGTTCATGGCGATGCACATCGAGCAGCCGGGTTCGCGCCATTCGGCGCCGGCGGCGCGCACGATCTCGTGGATGCCTTCGGCCTCGGCGTCGCGCTTGACGATCTCCGAGCCGGGCACCACCAGCATGCGCACGCCGGCGGCGACGCGGCGGCCGCGCAGCACCTGCGCTACCTCGCGCATGTCGCTCAGGCGGCCGTTGGTGCAGGAGCCGACGAACACCACGTCCACCGGTGTGTCGGCCAGCGCGTGGCCGGCTTCGAACTTCATGTAGTCCAGGCCCTTCTGCGCGGCGGCGTCGTTGGCGGCCGGGATCGGAGCGTCCACCGCGATGGCGGTGCCCGGGTGCGTGCCCCAGGTCAGGGTGGGGCGGATGTCGGCAGCGTCGATGCGCACCTCCACGTCGAAGCGCGCGCCGTCGTCGCTGCGCAGTGTCTTCCAGTGGGCAACCGCCTTGTCGAACTCGGCGCCCTTGGGGCCACGCGGGGTGTTGGCGACCCAGTCGAAGGTGGTCTGGTCCGGCGCCACCATGCCGGCACGGGCGCCGGCCTCGATGGACATGTTGCACAGGGTCATGCGCTGTTCCATGTCCATCGCGGCAATAGTGGAACCGCGGAATTCCAGCACGTGGCCGGTGCCGCCGTTGACCCCGATCACGCCGATGATGTGCAGCACCACGTCCTTGGCGCCGACGCCCGGCGCCAGTTCGCCGTCAACGGTGATCGCCATGGTTTTGGCCTTGCGCTGCAGCAGGCACTGCGTGGCCAGCACGTGGCCCACTTCGCTGGTGCCGATGCCGAAGGCCAGCGCGCCGAATGCGCCGTGGGTGGAGGTGTGGCTGTCGCCACAGACAATCGTCATGCCCGGCTGGGTGAAGCCCTGCTCCGGGGCGATCACGTGGACGATGCCGCGGCTGCTGGAGGCCATGTCGAACAGCTCGATGCCGTATTCGGCGCAGTTCCGGGCCAGCATCTGCACCTGCGCCTCGGAGGCCTTGCTCGCATACGGCAGCCTGCCGTCGGCGCCGGCCGGCAGGGTCGGCGTGGAGTGGTCCATGGTCGCCTTGGTGCGGTCCGGGCGGCGCGGCTTCAGTCCGCGCTCGCGCAGCTCGGTGAACGCCTGCGGCGAGGTGACTTCGTGGATCAGGTGCAGGTCGATGTACAGCACGGCCGGCGCGCTGTCGCTTTCGGGGACGACGACGTGCGCGTCCCACAGTTTGTCGTACAGGGTCTTGGGTGCGGAGCTCATTGCGTGTTGGTTCCGTTGCCTATGCGGGGCCGTCGCGCTCAGGCGCTGACGGCTTCCTGGGTCTTGTTGCCTTCGCGCTGGCGCAGCAGGCGGTTGGTGACGTCCAGCCAGGCCAGCGCGCTGGCCTCGATGATGTCACGGCTGGTGCCGGTGCCTTCGTAGATGTTGCCCTCGTGGCGCACGCCCAGGTTGGCCTCGCCGCGCGCGTCGGCGCCGATGCCGACGCTGTGCACATGGTAGCTGTCCAGGGTGAGCTGCACGCCGGTGGCGGCCGACAGCGCCGAGAACAAGGCATCCACCGGGCCGTCGCCCTGCGCGGTTTCGGCCACGCGGTTGCCTTCCGGGTCGGACAGTTCGACCAGCGCGTTGGCGCGGCTGCCGACGTCGCTGATGGTCATCGACGCCAGGCGGTAGCCGTCGCCGCCGGAGTTGCCCTGCATCAGGGTCTGCAGGTCGGCGTCGGTGACCACGCGCTGCTGCTCGCACAGCGCTTTGAACTGGTCGAACACCAGCTTCAGCTCTTCCTCTTCCAGCCAGTAGCCCAGCGCACGCAGGCGCGCCTCGACCGCGGCGCGGCCGCTGTGGCGGCCCAGCACCATCTGCGAGGACTCCCAGCCCACGTCTTCCGGGCGCATGATCTCGTAGGTGTTGCGGTTGCGCAGCATGCCGTGCTGGTGGATGCCCGACTCGTGCGCGAACGCGTTTGCGCCGACGATGGCCTTGTTGCGCTGGACCGGCATGCCCACCAGCCGCTGCAGCAGCTGCGAGGTCGGCACGATGCGGCGGGTGTCAAAGCCCGTGTCGAAGTTGTAGAACGCGTTGCGCACCTTCAGCACCATGGCGATCTCTTCCAGCGCGCAGTTGCCGGCGCGCTCGCCGATACCGTTGATGGAACCTTCCACCTGGCGCGCGCCACCTTCGATGGCGGCCAGCGAATTGGCCACGGCCAGGCCCAGGTCGTTGTGGCAGTGGGCGCTGAAGATGACCTGGTCGGCGCCGGCGGCATTGCCGATGACGTGCCGGAACATCGCGCGGATCTCGTCCGGGGTGGTGAAGCCCACGGTGTCGGGCAGGTTGATGGTGCGGGCGCCGGCGGCGATGGCGACCTGCGCCACTTCGGTCAGGAACTCCAGCTCGGTGCGGGTGGCGTCCTCGGCCGAGAACTCGACGTCGTCGATGTAGCCGCGCGCCATGCTCACATGCTTGTGTACCGATTCGAGCACCTGCTCCCGGCTCATGCGCAGCTTGTGTTCGCGGTGCAGCGGGCTGGTGGACAGGAACACGTGCAGGCGCGGCCGCGCCGCCGCTTCCAGTGCCCTGGCCGAGGTTTCGATGTCGCCCGGCAGGCAGCGCGACAGCACCGCCAGCACCGGGTCGCGGATCTCGCGGCCGATCAGCGCCATGGCCTCGCGGTCGGATTGGGAACTTGCCGGGAAGCCGGTTTCGATCACGTCCATGCCCAGCTCGGCCAGGGCGCGCGCCATCACCAGCTTCTGCGGTGGGGTCATGCTGCAGCCCGGTGACTGTTCGCCATCGCGCAGGGTCGTGTCGAAGATGGTAATTCGCGGGGTGTTGATGGTTGGAGTAGTCACCAGAGGGTCTCCTCGACAGCGGGTGCGATGATGTTGGGGTGTTCGTTTCGGGAGGGCCGCGGCGCGTTGGGGGCGACGCGGCTTCTAAGTCGGTCTGCGTTGCGCCGGCGCGGTTTGCGCGGCGGGCTGGGGCGCACTTCGGACAGCAGCGTGGACAGCACGGTGGCGTCGATGTTGCCGCCGGACACCACCGCGCATTTGCGCTTGCCGGCGACGCGGCGGCCGGCGGCCAGCGCCAGCGCGCCGGCGCCTTCGGCGATGACGTGTTCCTCCAGCGCCAGCCGCACCAGGGTTTCGCGCAGTTCGGCTTCGCGCACGATGACCACGTCGTCGAGCAGGCTGGCGCACAGGCGGCGGGTGAGGAAACCGGGGATCTTGACCTTGACGCCGTCGGCCAGGGTGGCGACCGGGGCGATTTCGCGCACGTCGCCCTTGATCGCACGCGCCATCGAATCCACGCCCTCGACCTGGGCGCCGATGATGCGCACGCCCTGCGACTTCAGCGCCAGCGCCACGCCCGAGGCCAGGCCGCCGCCGCCGATCGGCACGATCACCACGTCCGGTGCGTGCGGGGCGAGTTCGATGCCCAGCGTGCCCTGGCCGGCGATCACGTCCGGGTCATCGAACGCGGACAGGAAGCGGTAGCCGTTCTGCTCGGCCAGCTCGCGGGCGAACGCGTAGGCTTCGTCGTAGCTGCTGCCGTGCTGGCGCACGGTGGCGCCCCAGTGCTGCACGCCGGCGATCTTGGTGGCCGGTGCGCCGTGCGGCATCACCGTGATGGCCTGCACGCCGAGCCGGAACGAGGCCCAGGCCACGCCCTGGGCGTGGTTGCCGGCCGAGGCGCAGATCACCGGGCGTTCGTCGCCGCGTTCCAGGGCGGCCAGCATCGCGTTCAGCGCGCCGCGCACCTTGTAGGAGCCGGTGCGCTGCAGGTTCTCCAGCTTGAGCCAGGTGCCGAAGCGCTCGGCATAGTGCAGCGGGGTGGGCGGCAGGAAGCGCCGCAGCCGCGCCTGCGCGGCCAGCACGTCGGCGACGCTGACGTTGATCGCGCCGCTGTCCGCGGCGGCGACGACGGGGCGGCCAAGGTCAGGCATGTACGTGGCCAAGGCCCGGGGCGTGCGGTGGGCGTCGAAGAAGACGCCTCCGCGCGCGGGCCCTGCCCCGCGCGGGACAGGGCAGGCGCCGTACGTCGCCTACGTCGGGATTCATGCCGCCACCCCGGCCGGTTCCAGCGGCACGATCCGCACCGATTCGCAGTCGTAGACCTTTTCCAGCTGCCGGCACAGGGTTTCCGGCGGGCGCTCGCCGCTGACTTCCAGCTGCACGTGCCAGCGGCCGGCGTCTGCGGGCTGGCGGCTGCCGGCGATGTTGCAGGGCGCGAAGCCCCGGCGCTCGACCATGCCCAGCACGCGCAGCAGCGCGCCTTCGGCGGGGGTCAGCACCAGGTCAAGCCGGTATTGCATTGGAACTCTCCTGCGTTGCCTTGGCATGGGCGGGGTTGCCTTCCAGCATGGTGCTGTTGGCGTTGTTCGGCGGCACCAGCGGCCACACGTTGGCGCGCGCGTCGATGGCCACGTGCAGCAGCGCCGGGCCGGGGGTGTCGAGCAGCGCGGCCAGCGCGTCCTCGACGTCGGCGCGCTGGGTGATGCGCGTGGCCGGGATGCCGAACACCTGCGCCAGCGCGGCGAAGTCCGGGTTGTCGGACAGGTCGATCTCGCTGTAGCGCTCGGCGAAGAACAGTTCCTGCCACTGCCGCACCATGCCCAGCGAGGCGTTGTCCAGCAGCACGATCTTCACTGGCAGGCTGCAGCGGGCGATGGTCGCCAGCTCCTGCACGTTCATCATGAAACTGCCGTCGCCGGAGACCAGCACCACGGTGCGGTCCGGGCAGGCGAACTGCGCGCCCATCGCCGCCGGCAGGCCGAAGCCCATGGTGCCCAGCGCGCCGGAAGTCAGGTGGTTGCGCGGGTGGTTGAAGCGGCAGTGCTGGGCCACCCACATCTGGTGCTGGCCGACGTCGCAGGCAATGACCGTGTCCGGCGGCGCGATCTCGCTCAGCCGCTTGAGCAGCGCCGGGGCGTAGATGTCCTGGCCGGGGGCGTCGTAGCGCGCGGCGAACTTCTCGCGGTTGGCGGCGCAGCGCGCGCGCCAGCCGTTGCAGTTGCCGCGGTTGCCGGACAACGCGCGCAGGCCGGCCTTGAGGTCACCGGGCAGGGCGATGTCGGCGCCGCGCAGCTTGTCGATCTCGTAGGCGTCGGCATCCAGGTGGATGACCCGCGCGAACGGCGCGAACTCGGTCAGCTTGCCGGTGGCGCGGTCGTCGAAGCGGGCGCCGACCACGATCAGCAGGTCCGACTCCTGCACCGCCATGTTGGCGGCGCGGGTGCCGTGCATGCCCAGCATGCCCAGGTACTGCGGGTGGTTGGCCGGCAGCGCGCCCAGCCCGCGCAGGGTCAGCACGGTGGGAATGCCGGAGGCCTCGACGAAGCGGCGGAAGTCCTCCACCGCGCCGCCCAGGGCGATGCCGCCGCCGCCGTAGACCACCGGCTTCTCGGCGGCGGCGATCATCTCCAGCGCCGCGGCCAGGCGCTGCGGGTCCGGCGGCGGCAGCGGGGCGACCGTGGCCGGCACGTGCTCGGGCAGGTGCGAGGCGTCGGCCAGCTGCACGTCCTTGGGCAGGTCGATCAGCACCGGGCCCGGGCGGCCTTCGCGGGCCACGCGGAACGCGTCAGCCACCACCTGCGGCAGGTCGTCGACGCGGCGCACCAGCCAGCTGTGCTTGACGATGGGCAGGGTCATGCCGAACACGTCCAGCTCCTGGAACGCATCGGTGCCCAGCAGCGGCGTGCCGACCTGTCCGGTCAGGCACACCATCGGTACCGAGTCGAGCATCGCGTCGGCGATGCCGGTGACCAGGTTGGACGCGCCGGGGCCGGAGGTGGCCACGCACACGCCGACCTTGCCGCTGGCGCGGGCGTAGCCGTTGGCGGCCAGCGCCGCGCCCTGCTCATGGCGCACCAGGATGTGCTTGAGGGTGGAATCCACCAATGCGTCGTAGAACGGCATGATGGTGCCGCCCGGGTAGCCGAACAGCGTCTGCACGCCTTCGGCCTCCAGGGCCTGCGTCAACCAGCGTGCGCCATTGCGTGGCGCGCCGTGGACGGGAGTGTTCATGCAGCGACCTTGACCTTTGCTCTGTGCGGGTGGGGGACCGCGCGGTTACGCGTTCTGCGCCTGCAGCCAGACCATCTTGGCGCGCAGCTCCTTGCCGACCTTCTCGATCGGGTGCTCCAGGTCGGCCTGCTTGAACCGGTTGTAGTTCGGCAGGCCGGCTTCGTACTCGGCCACCCAGTTCTTGGTGAAGGTGCCGTTCTGGATGTCGGTGAGCACGTCCTTCATGCGCGCCTTGGTGCTGGCGTCGATCACCCGCGGGCCGCTGACGTAGTCGCCGTACTGCGCGGTCTCGGAGACGAATTCGAGCATGCGGGTGATGCCGCCTTCGTAGAACAGGTCGACGATCAGCTTCAGCTCGTGCAGCACTTCGTAATAGGCGATCTCCGGCTGGTAACCGGCTTCGACCAGGGTCTCGAAGCCGGCCTGCACCAGCGCCGAGGCGCCGCCACACAGCACCGCCTGCTCGCCGAACAGATCGGTTTCGGTCTCTTCCTTGAAGGTGGTCTTGATGATGTTGGCGCGGGCGCCGCCCAGGCCGGCGGCATAGGCCAGCGCGAACTGCTCGGCCTTGCCGCTGCGGTCCTGGTAGACGGCGTAGATGCACGGCACGCCGCGGCCGATCTCGTACTCGCGGCGCACCAGCGCGCCCGGGCCCTTGGGCGCCACCAGCACCACGTCCAGGTCCTCGCGCGGGGCGATCATGCCGTAGTGCACGTTCAGGCCGTGGGCGAACAGCAGGCAGGCGCCCTGCTTCATGTTCGGCGCCAGCACGTCCTCGTAGAGCTTCTTCTGCACCATGTCCGGGGTCAGCACCGCGACCAGGTCGGCGTCCTTGACCGCCTCGGCCGGCGTCTTGACCACGAAGCCGTCGGCCTGGGCCTTGGCTTCGGTCGGGCCGCCCGGGCGCAGGCCCACGGTTACCTCGAAGCCCGATTCACGCAGGTTCAGCGCATGCGCGCGGCCTTGGCTGCCGTAACCGATGACGGCGATCTTGATCTGGGGCAGTTCGTTGGAGCTCATGGACTCGGTTCCTTGCAGTGAGAGAGGGAGCGCAAAAGAAAACGGCCGTCGCGTCAGGACGCGGCGGCCGCCGGGGGAGGGATCAGGGCCATGCACGCCGCAGCGGCGCGCATGGCGGCGCGGGTGCTGTGTTTGTGCGTGGCGGTATCGGTGGTGAACATGGTTTCAGTTGAAATGGATGCTGGAAACGAAAAACCCCGCACCGGGGTCGGCGCGGGGTTTTTGATCGAATCTGGCTTTTTTCTGCTACGCGCCAGCTCGTCCCGCACCTGTGGGCTCGGTAATAAGCACGAGTACGAGCAGCGACGCCGCGGCGGTGGCCGGGGTGCGGTTCGGGTTGGCGCTGGTGTGGCGTTGCAGCATGGCTCGAGATAACCACGGCACTTTCGGCATTGTCAAGCGTGGCGACCCGTTACCCGCGTGTGTCCGGCCGCGGGCGTTGGAAACGGTTGTCACTGCGGCATGGTTGCCGATGAAAGTGGTTTGCCGGCGTTGTGCCCGGGTGCCGCCAATACGCCAGTTGCGCGGATCGCGCCGCGCATCGGGGACGCCCGCGCCCGCCGCCTGCGCCCGCATGCAGACGCGCCCGCGGCGCGGCAGGCGTCGCTCCGGATCTGGATCCGGCTGTCGGTCTGCAGCGGCGTCGACAGCAGGTGAAGAAGCGTGATGGGACGCGGACGGTTTTCACGGTTTTATCAGTGAGGCCCCGAAAAACACCGGGCCGCCAATCCGAACGCTGGGGAACCACATGAACCGTTTTCTCGCCTGCCATAGGGGGAATGGAAGCCTGTGTCTATCGAACCGCACCGGGGGGACCGGGCCATGAGCGCGTGGCCGGGTAACGCGCAGCCGCTGGTCCGGCTGCTCGGGCAATGCCGCATCGGCGAGGGTGGGCGCCTTGCCTACCGCAAGGGCTGGGCACTGCTGGCCTATCTGGCGGTCGAGCGCCCGCGCGTGCATCGCCGCAGCCGCATCGCGGCGATGCTGTGGCCCGACCTCGCCCCGGGGGCGGCGCTGACCAACCTGCGCCAGGTGCTGGCCGATCTGAACCGCGCGATCGTCGCGGTCGCCGGCGAAGGCGTGCTGCTGATCGACCGCGAGCACGTGCACCTGTGCCCGCAGGCGTCGCAGGGGCTGTTCGACATCGACCTGCTGGAACCGGCGCAGATCGCCGGCAGCGCCGCGCGGGAGTGGCTGGAGGACGCCGGCGAACTGCTCGAAGGCGTGGCCCTGGAGCACTGCGACGAATTCTGCGAATGGCTGCCGGGCGCCAGGGCCTGGGCGCTGCAGCGCCTGCTCAAGGCGCTGGAGCGCGCGCGCGAGGACGCCACCGCCAGCCAGGACCTGGAGGTCGCGGTGAACCTGTGCCGACGCCACGTGATGCTCGACCCGTGGAACGAATCGCAGCAGCGCAGCCTGATGCGCCTGTACGCGCAGCGTGGTGAACCGGACATGGCCCTGCACTGCTACCGGACGCTGGCCCGCGGGCTGGAGCAGGAACTGGCGGTGGAGCCGCAGCCGGCGACCCACACCCTGGCGATGGAGATCGCCCAGCGCCATGCGGCCGCGCCATCGCTGCGTGGCTATGGCCGCATCCGCGCGCCGCGCGCGGCACCGCAGGACAAGGCGATGCGTGCCTGAGCCGGGCGCCGGCGCATGACCGTGTCGGCGGTCCGTTACCGGGCACCGTCTACATCCCGGCCGCACCCGCACACAGCGCCGCCATCGTCCGTCGATGGCGGCTTTTTCGTTCCCTGACCTTCTCGTTCGATGACAGGGCGGCATGCGCGCGCGTCCGCCCCGGCACGCGCGCGGACCCGCATGCCGGGGCGGCGGGCAGGCGGGCGGCGCGGGATCGGCCGCCCGCCCGTTGCCTTGGCGCGTCCGGCTCAGGGCCCGGTGTACTGCAGGTTCTTCGCCGCGGTGCGCACGGTGTCGTCGGGGAAGCCGCCGAGCATGTCGGCGCGGCGTGCATTGCTGACGATCTCGATTTCCAGGCGCCGTGCCTCGTCGGGGAAGCGGGCGGCGAACTGGTCGCGGTATTGGCGCGAGGTGGCGGCATAGGTGCCTGCCGCGGCCAGCGCCGCGCCGGCGGCGATGGTGCTGCCGACGGCGGTGCCGATGCTGCCGCCGGCGACGGCCACGCGCCAGTTCCAGCCGCCATAGGTCTCGAACATCTCGGCGATGGTGTCCAGGGTCTCGGAGGTGGTGTTGATCAGGTCGGCGGTGGCATCGATGAGCGCCACCGAGGCGTTCATGGCTTCGGCCACGCCCAGCTCGACCATGATGTCCAGCTGCACCTCGTGGTTGGCCATGGCCGGCGTGGTCAGGCGCGCGGCCATGGCCACGTTGGCGTGCGCGTACAGCGCCGGGGCGTAGTGCTCGCCGCAGCGCAGGCGGCTCCACAGCTGGTCGATGCCCACCGCCAGCACCTTGTCCTGGTAGTTGTCGGGGCCGCCGCCGGGGCGGCGCGGTGACTGGAACACCGGTGAGGTGGCGTCGTGCGCAGGCGCGAGCGGATCGACCACCGCCAGCGCGTAGGCGACGTTGCCGGCGACCTGCGCCGGCTCCAGCTCGCGCCGGGTGTGTACGTGCTCCGCGCTGGCCGGCAGCATCGCCGCGTTGCGCAGGGCATTGCAGAAATCCATGCTGTTGAGGCTGTTCAGTCCGCTGTGCGGCAGGTTGGCGCAATCGACCACGCTGCAGTTGTCCCACGGCTGGAGCTTGCTGAAGGGCACGAACCGCGGCGCGTTGATGGTCACCTGCAGCGGCACCGCCTGGTCCGCGATCTGCGCCAGGTCGGCCGGCAACGCGGTATCCACGTCGGCCACGCGCTGGGCGGCGGTGCTCCAGCCGGCCAACGGCGCGCTGTCGCCGCTGCGGCGCAGGACGCCGTAGCGGATGTTGCCGGCGCGGCTGTCGGGCAGGCTCAGCGTGCGCCAGGGCAGGGTACCGACCTCGCCCTGGGCGCAGTCCTCGCGGCCATCGCTGAGCGGGCTGGCCGGGCAGGGCAGGCGTGCGTGGATGGTGGCATAGCCCAGCACCGCGTCGTCGGCGCGCTGGAGCAGGTCGCGCTGCGCCACCTGGCTGCGCTCGTGCGCGGTGTCGCTCAGCCAGCGGGTGAGCAGGATGCCGATGATGCCGAGGATGACCAGGGCCACGGTCAGTTCGATCAGCGAGAAGCCGCGCTGGTGCGCGCGGGCGGGGGAGATGGCGGTGGGCGTCATGGGTTCAGTCCTGCGCGATCCAGGGTGAGAGCGGTGTCGCGGGCGTCCTGGTAGAGCGTGTCGATCCGCTCCATGAAGTTCCTGACCTGGTCGCGCCGGGTCCTGGCGTCCTCCACCGCATCCTGAGCGTCCTTCAGGGCGATGGCCGCGCTGGCCAGGCTCTTGGCCGCCATGCCCATGGACACCACCGACTTGGCCAGCTGCTTGGCGCCGGCGGCAATGGTCAGCCCGTCCGGCGGCCAGCCCGAGGCCAGCAGGGTGAGGGCGATGGCCTCGTTGGTGATCGACTCGGCCATGGCGTACACCGCCAGCGCCAGGCTGACGGCGGCCTGGTCGCGGGTGGTTTCGGCGATGTGGATGTCGAACTCGCGGAACTCGAAGTTGAAGCGGGTCAGTTCCAGCGAGCTCCAGGCCGATTGCGCGGCCTGCGCGCTGCCCTGGGCGCGGGCCAGGCGATCGGTGCACGACAGGCGGCTGGCGAGTTCGCCGGGGCCGGCGGCGACCGTGGCCAGGTCGCTGTCGGTGGGGGTGCCGGGCATGGTCTGCGCCGCCGGCTTCCACTGCGCGTCGGCATCGGCGCGGCCGTGCCCGGCCAGCCCGGAATGGCCCAGGTAGTAGGCCACCGGCATGCCCAGCCCGGCCATCGGTATGTCGCTGCGCTGTTCCAGCAGCAACTGCATGCACAGGTCCAGGCCGTTGCTGTTGCCGGTGACCGCCAGCGGATCGGTGGGCGGCAGCAGCGGATCGAAGGCGTTGCCCGGCGCCACCGCCAGCCGTGGTTGCACCTGGTAGTGGATGCGCATGCGGGCGGGCAGTCCCAGCTCGGCCACCGGCAGCCAGCCCACGGCGGCACCGGTGGCGCGGCCGTTGCCGTCGCCGTCGGCCGTGGGCAGGTGCCCGGTACTGCGCATGTAGCCCAGTAGCGCCTGTTCGGCCTGCGCCAGTTCCTGCCGCTGGCGCTCGGCGTCGAGCACCCTGTTGCCGAGCGGCAACAGGCTGACCAGCAGGACCGTCAGCAGCGCGGCGATGGCCAGCGCCACGGCCAGTTCCACCAGGGTGAAGCCGGCGCGGGCCAGGCGGTGTGGTGCGCGGCTCATGGCTGCACCAGCGGCTGCGGGCCGGCCGAGCCGCGCGAGTCGGCCCATTCCAGCGCCGGTTCGGCGCCGAACGCCATCGGGATCTCGTCGCCGCCGCTGACGCTGCCGCTGCGCATGTCCTCGTACTCCTGCTTCAGCTTCTGGAACTGGGCGTAGAGGTCGTCGTAGTGCTTCTTGGCGTTGCTGGCGCCGAGCTTGGCGCGCTTCCAGTCCTCGAACGCGCGGCTGTAGGGATAGCGCTGGCAGTACAGGCCCACCTTGTAGGTGTCGCCCCAGGTGATGCTGCCGGGCCACCACCACTGGCTGCCGTTCCACTGGCGGCTGTTGAAGTACGCGCAGGCGTTCTCCGGCAGCAGTTCATACAGCTGCAGCGTCCCGAACAGCGGCGTATTCGCCGGACTGGTGATCAGCAGCGGCGGGCGGCCGCCGCCGTAGGGTTCGGGCGCGTAGAACGGCAGCCGCCGGTTGCGATCCTGAAGTTCCCACTTTGTTCCCGGCGGATCGGTACTGTTGTCGGGCACCTGCACCGAGACCTGATACGTCTCCACGATCGGCGACTGCTTCCAGGCATAGCTGACCGGGTTGTCGTCCTTGTCGCGGGTGATCTCGATGGCCCACTGGAACCAGTCGTAGCCGGCGCCGGTGGGGTACGTCAGCCACGGAGCTTCCTTGCGGTTGATGCGCCCGTTGTAGGCGTTGCGGGCGTTGTCCATGCCCTGCTGCAGCCCGGCCTGTTCGGCCCTGAGCTCGTTGATCCGGTCCTGCATGTTGGGCTTGCAGACCGCATCCGGCGTGGGGTCGAGCGGGTAGGGTGGCGGCGACAGGGTCTCGACCCAGCCGTAGTTCTTTTCGGCATCGCTGCCATTGCGGTCGGTACACGCCGCGTCGCGGTAGCGGCCGGTGCCGGGGCTGACCGCCTTGCACTCGCGCACCGGCTCGGGCTTCTGGCAGGTCTCGATGTACAGGACCGTGAGGTTGGCGTTGTCGCACTTCTGCCGGGTCATGGCGGTCTGCGGGCTGGCGCCGCAATGCTGGCTGTCGTCGCGCTGCGCCTTCATCTTCGACAGGATCGAATCGCCGCCGCTGAACCAGCTGTTGAAGTTGTCCTCGCGCAGCTTGATTTCCCGGTCCAGCTCCTCCTTGCGCATGCGCAGGCTGGACCAGTCCTGGGCCAGGGTGCGCAGGGCGATGGCGTCGGTCACCGCCTGGTCCTGGTTGTAGACGTAGTCGGTGATCTCCACCCGGTCGCGGTCGCCCTTGGGGCGGGTGACGGTGATGGTCTGGGTGGCGTCATTCGGGTCCGGTTCGGTGATGGTCTCGGTGCCGACATGGGTGCACGTGCCGCCATTGAGCACGTACTGCCCGGCGTTGGCCCCGACATAACGGCACTCCACCCGGACCTGGGCCTTGCCGTAGCGGCAGTCCTTCCAGTTGCCGTCGCAGATCCGCTGGCGCGTGGCCTCCACGTCGATGCGCTCGACGATGCGGCCGTTCTCGCTCAGATCGCCATTGCCGGCCACGGCGACGCCCCATGGCGCCAGCCGCCAGGTTTCCAGGGCATCGACCTGCACCTGCAGGGTCTGCCAGTTCTTCCTGGCCTCTTCGGTTTCCTGCTCCAGCCCCTTGCGCGGCGCGCCGGCCTCGTATTCCGGCTCGTACAGCGGGTTGCCGCTGCTGTCGTACATCGGCTTGCCGTCGGCATCGAGCCGCGGGATCGGGTTGCCGTTGGCGTCGCGCCGGTAGACGATGCGGTACTTGTCCTTGGGGTCGTCACCCTCGCGCCAGTCCGGGTTGAGCTCGGTCTTGACCACGCCCTCGTCGTCGCCGCAGTTGCGCGCCCACAGCGTGCATTCCAGTTGCCGGCGGGCTTCTTCGGGGTTGCTGACCGGCGGAATGGCCGATTTGCGCGCCAGGTCGCGCGCCTTGATCGTGGCCGCCAGTGCCGCGCTGACCAGCGGCAGCGAGGCGGCCTTGGCCGCCAGGGTCACGCCCTTGGTACCCAGGCCGACCACCGCGGTGACCACCGCCGAGGTCTTGATCGGCACTTCGGCGCAGGTGGTGCCCAGCGACGCGATGCAGGTGACGATGGCGCGCACCAGCGATACCGAGGAGGTCACCAGCGTGGTGATGTTGTCGGACAGGCTGATGGCGGTGGCCACCAGCTTGAAGATCACCGAGATCTGCGCCTGGACCGCGCCCTGCACGGCCGATTCGGTGGCGTCGATGTTGCTGGCCTGCAGCTCGCCCAGCGCATCGTGCAGGGTCACCGCGGCGGCCAGCACGTCCATGCCGGCCAGCGACACGTTGTAGGGCGTGGCGGTGGCGGCCGCCGCGCCGGGCAGGCCCAGCGGCGTGGCGTAGGCGCGCGCCAGCGGTGCCGGCGTGGCGCCGCCGAGCAGCCGGCAGCCGAGCATCTGCCCGGCGCCGTCGAAGGTGCGCACGCGCACGCGGTCGTCGTAGCCGCCACTCCATTCCTGCCAGGGGGCGGCCATCTGCGCGCCACCGGCGGCGTTGGCGTCATCCAGGCGCGACGCCCCGGACTGCGGGCCGGCGGCGGCGATGCCGTAGGCCACGTTCCAGGGCACGCCGGCGCTGCCGGCGCGCAGCGGATCGTGCGGCTGCACCTGCGCCAGCTCCAGCGTGCGGCACAGGTCCAGTCCGTTGACGGCGACGAAGCCGCGACGGCCGGTCTCTTCGCCGTCCTCGTCGCGGGTGATGATCTCGCGCACCCTGCCGTCGGTGAGGGGCGGCTGGTAGGTATTGCCCGGCGCGGTGAGGTCCAGGTGGGTGGCGGCGTCGCCGCGATAGACCATGTAGGCCACCGGACCGAAACGCATGCCGTCGCCGGAGGCGCCGAGCAGGGTGCGCGCGGGCAGCCAGCCCTTGGCGTTGCCCGAGGCGCAGTTCTCCTCGCCGTTGGCGGTGTCGGCCGGGCACGGCAGGCGCGCGTGCGCGGCGGCGAAGGCGGCGATCGCCTCGTCCGCCCAGCGCAGCGCCTGCTCCTGGGCCACGGCCTGCGCCGGCGCGCGCTTGGATTGCCACAGCACCGCGCCGGCGGCGAGCGCGCTGCCGACCAGCAGCAGGATCAGCATCACCTGGAGCAGGCCGAAGCCGGATTGCGCGGGGGTCGCGGCCGCGGGTGGAAGACGCGTGGGCTGGTTCATGACGGGTGTCCTGAATGGCCGTTGGGGGAAAGCGGAAACGGGGTCACTGGTTCATCCGCAGGTAGCCGGTCATCACCTTGACCAGGCCGTCCTCGCGGCCGTTGCGGGTCTGGGTGTCGTCCTCGGTCCATGGCCGCGGCTGCGATGCGCTGCTGCTGCCGACGGCGACATTGCACAGGCTGCTGCCGCCGCTGTACTTGGGGATCGGTGCCTGCTCGCGCAGGCGGCCGAAACAGGCGTCGATGCGGCCGTCGATGCGCGCGTCGAGCTGGTTGGCCAGTTCCGGGGTCAGGCCCTTGAGCACCATGATGTTGCGCACCCGCGGCTGGTAGCCGCCGGTGGGCGTGGGCTCGGCCCAGTCGATGACGGTGTCGAAGCACACCTGCAGCTGCTGCGGGTTGCCCTGGCTGTCGCGGTAGACGTAGAACGACTCCATGCCCTCGGCGCGCCCCTGCGGCAGCGCGACGCCACGTTCGAGCATGGCCTTGCGCAGGGCGAAGTTGCCCGGGTCGTCGCACAGCTCGCGGCCGCTGCGGTCGAGCTGGCCGTTGATGCGGCCGCTGGGGTTGGCCGGGGTATCGCCGGGGACCACCCCGCTCTGCTGCACGTAGCGGTCGTAGGCGACGATCCAGCCCTGCACGAACTCGCCGCCGATGCGTTCGGCCTCGGCGCTGCGGTAGACGTCGCGGCCGACGCTGACCGCGCCGATGATCAGCGCGATGATCACCAGCACCACCGACATCTCCATCAGGGTGAAGCCGGCGGCCGACGGAAGGGGGCGGGTAGGACGGTGCATGACGGGATCCTCAGAACTGCGGGGAAGCGATGGCCTGCTTGACCAGGTCGTAGACGGGCAGCAGCAGGGCGACGATCAGGAACACGAACATGCCGCCGGCCAGCAGCACCACCACCGGCTTGATGACTTCGGACAGATTGGTGATCAGCCGCTGCAGGCGCAGGCTGTACTCGGCCGACAGGCGCGCGAACTGCGAATCCAGGGTGCCGGTCTCCTCGCCGACGCCGATCATGCGCACCATCATCGAGGGGAAGCCGCCGACCTGGCGCATCGCCGCGGACACCCGGTCGCCGCGCTCCAGTACCTGGCGGATGGCGATAATGCGGTCGCGGTAGTACTCGTCGCGCATCGCCCGTTCCATCACCTGCAGGCTGCTGACCATGTCCACGCCGGCGCGGATCAGCAGCGCCATGTACTCGGTGAAGAACGCCAGCCCCGAGGAGTACATGATGGTCCTGGCGATGGGCAGCTTGTGCAGGGTGTAGTGCGCGGCGCGGCGGAAGCCGCGGCTGTAGCGCCAGGCCACCCACAGCACGAACGCGGACACCACCATGGCCACGGCGATGAAGCCGATGTGGCCGATCAGCCATTCCGAGCCCTTCATCACCGCGATGGTCAGCGGCGGCAGTTTGGCGTTCATCTGCTTGAACAGATCGGCCAGGTTGGGGATGACGTAGTAGATCCAGAAGCCGCCGGCGGCGAAGATCGCCGAGAACACGAACGCCGGGTAGATCAGCGCCTGGCGGGTGTCGGCGGTCATCTTGGAGATGCGTTCGATGTGGTCGGCCGACTCCATCAGCATCTTGTCCATAGTGCCGGTTTCGTCGCCGATCATCAGCAGGTTGCGCACGGTCTCCGGGAACGCGTCCGGGTAACGCGACACCGCGTCGCTGAGCGAGGCGCCGGCATCCAGTTCGTCCAGCAGCCGGCGCGCCAGCCGCGCGGCGTTGGAGGTGCGGCCACCGCCGACCTCGTTGGCCACCGCACGCAGCGATTCCATGATCGGGATGCCGCTGGAGGTCATCACCGCCAGGTCGCGCAGCATCCCGGCCAGCTCCACCGAGCGGATGCTCGGCTTGACCAGCTGGGTGATGGTGCGCTGCGCTTCGCCCAGCCAGCCGGGGAAGCGGTACAGGGTGAGCACGACCGCGTCGAAGTTCTTTTCCAGCCACATCCGCGCCGACGAATCGTGTTCGACCGACAACTGGGTGACGCCGGCGCGCACGCGGCCGCTGGAGAGCAGCAGGCGGTAGTAGTAGACGTTCATGGCGCCGGCCCCACGCCGGCCACGCGCATCACTTCCTCGCTGGTGGTCTGGCCGGCGATGACGCGCGCCCTGGCGACGTCCTCGATGCTGCGGAAGCCGGCGTTCATGGCCAGGCTGCGCAGCGTCTCGCGGCTGACGTCGTCGGCGATGCCGTTGGCCAGCGCTTCGTCCACCAGCATGATGTCGTACACCGGCAGGCGGCCATGGAAGCCGCTGCCGCGGCAGCGCTCGCAGCCGGCGCCGCGCTTGCCGCAGCTGCCGGCCGGCAGGTCCAGCCATTCCAGTTCGCGCTCGCTGAAGGGCACTTCGTGGGCGCAGAACGGGCAGTTCTGGCGCACCAGGCGCTGGTTGACCACGGCCAGCAGGTTGTCGGCGATGACCTGCGCCTCCAGCCCCAGCGGGCGCAGCCGCGGGACCACGCCGAACACGGTGGTCACGTGCAGGGTCGAGAGCACCAGGTGGCCGGTGGCCGCCGCTTCCAGCGCCGCCTGCGCGGTCTCGGCGTCGCGCATTTCGCCCAGCAGGATCACGTCCGGGTCGTGGCGCAGGAAATGCCGCAGCGCGGAGCTGAACTCGTAGCCGGCGCGACGGTTGACCTCGGTCTGGCCGGCGCCGGGCACGCGGTATTCGATGGGGTCCTCGACGGTAAGCACGTTGCGCTCGATCAGCGACTGCATCCGCAGCGCGGCATGCAGCGAGGAGCTCTTGCCCGAGCCGGTGGGGCCGGTGATCAGCACCAGCCCGGCCGGGCGCGCGAACAGGCGTTCCAGCACCGCCACGTCCTCGGCGAAGAAGCCCAGTTCCTCCAGCCCGGCCAGGTCGCTGTGCTCGGGCAGCAGGCGCATGACGGTGCGCTCGCCGGCATCGGTGATCAGGGTCGACACGCGCACCGTCACCGCCGAATCCAGCACCGTGGCGCGGAAGCTGCCGTCCTGCGGGCGGCGCTGTTCGGAGATGTCCATTTCCGCGGTCAGCTTGATGTAGCCGAGCAGGCGGTTGAGGGTGAGCGGCATGGCGAACATCGGCCGCAGCACGCCGTCGACGCGGAACAGCACGTGCAGGCTGTCGTCGGACGGCGCCAGGTGGATGTCGGTGGTGCGCTCGCGTACCGCGTAGTGCAGCAGGTAGTCCAGCAGCTTTTCCGGGCTGTAGGCATGGTCGTTGTCGGTCGACAGCCGCTTGATCTCGCGTTCGAGCAGGCTTTCGACAGGGTTCTGCGCGAAGTAGTAGGTGTGGCGGATCAGCCGCGCGACCTTGCCGTATTCGCCCTGCAGGAAGCGGCAGCGCAGGCCGCAGCGCTGCAGCACCAGCTGCCCCACGGCCTGGGTGTCGGCATCGCCGAGCAGCACTTCCAGCGCATCGCCGCTGCGCCGCAGCGGCAGGAACTGGCGCAGCTGGCACAGTTCGCGGTTGAACATCGCCAGCACCTGCGGTTCGGCATGCGCCAGCGTGTCCACCTGCACGTACTCGATGCCGTTCATCTCGGCCAGCACGCGCACGATGTCCGACTCGTTGGCCAGGCCGTGGCGGATCAGGACGCGGCCCAGGCGCTGTTTCTCGACCTCGTTCTTCTGCAGTGCGTACTGCAGCTGGGTGGCGTCGATCAGGCCGCGTTCGAGCAGGCGTTCGCCCAGGCGCGTGCCGTCGCGCTGCACGGCGGGCGGGGTCGCGGGGCGGGCGGGGGTGGGATCAACCGTTGCCATGGTGTTGCGTTTCCGGGGAAGTGGACGAAGTGGCGGCGCGGGCCGCCAGCAGGGTGTCGAACAGGAACAGGGTCGCCGGGTCGGGGGCGCCGCTGGAGGGCAGCCCGCTGTGTTGCTGGAAGCGCGCGATCGCCGCGCGCATCCGCGGCCCGTAGAGGCCATCGAGGGGGCCGCCATACAGGCCTTCGGCCTGCAGCAGCACCTGCACCGCCAGCACGCGCGCGCGCTGGTCCTGCGCGGCCAGGAAATCCTCCGCGCGCAGCCGCGCACGCCATCCCGCCTGCCAGCCGTCGGCCAGCCGCTGCAGGCACAGGCCTTCGCGCGTGGGCAGCCGTGCCAGCCAGGCATCGGTGACCGCCTGTACCTGCACCCCGGCCTGGCCCAGGCGGCGCAGGCAGCCGCTCCAGTCCGCGTCGTCGTCGTCGCCGGCGGGCGCGGCGGTGGCCTGCAGCGGCATCGCCGCGGCTGCCGGCGGGGCATCGCCGGCGCGTGAATCGGCGCCGCGCAGCGCCAGCGCCAGCAGTGTCGCGGCCAGTACCCCGGCCAGCGAGGCGGCTGTGGCCAGCGCCGGCCGCGTGCGCCGCAGGCGGCGTGCCAGCGGGCGCGCGCCGGCTTCGGCGGCGGCGGTACGCACCAGCGCCGGATCGATCACCCGCGCCTGCGCCGGCATCGCGTACAGGCCGTACAGGCAGCGGTCCATGATCTGGTGGATGCGGCGCGGGTTGCCGCCGCTGGCGCGGTGCAGCGCCAGCGCGGCATCGGCGCGCAGGCGGATGCCGGGGCTGGGATTGCCGGCGGCATCCAGGCGGAAATGCACGTAGCGCTGCACTTCGTCGGCGGCCAGGACGTCGAGCTGCACGTGCTTGCAGATGCGGCTGGTCAGCTGGCGGATGCCGGGCTGTTCCAGGTTGGCGCGCAGTTCCGGTTGCCCGGCCAGGACAATCTGCAGCAGCTTTTCCTGGCCGGTTTCCAGGTTGGTGAGCAGGCGCAGCAGTTCCAGGCTTTCCAGGGTCAGGTTCTGCGCGTCGTCGATCATCAGCACGCAAGTCACCTGCGCGCGCCATTGCTGGACCAGGAAGCGGTTGAGGGTGTCGATGTCCGCCGCCGGCGTGCCGCGCGCTTCCAGCCCGAAGTCCCGCAGTACCGCGGCCAGCAGGTCCGGGCCCTGCAGGAAGGTGTTGAACACCAGCGAGGTGACCATGCCCTCGCCACCCAGCGCGACCAGCAGCCGGCGCAGGAAGGTGCTCTTGCCGGTGCCGATCTCGCCGGTCAGCAGCACGAAGCCGGCGCGGGTACGCAGGCAGTGCGCGGCCTCGACCCGCTCGGCCTCCAGCCGCGCGGTCTGGAACCACGCCGCGGCATCGGGCGTGGGCGGGAACGGCGCGCGTTCCAGCCCCAGCGTCTGCAGGTGGCGGGCCAGGGCCGGGTTCATGGCGCGCCGCGGTCCAGTTCGGCCAGCGCGCGGGCCACCTGCGGCGAGCGCGGATGGCGCCCGGACAGCCGTGCCAGCCGCGCGCGCGCGGCGTCGGCGTCGCCGCGGCGGGCGTCGAGCAGGGCGATGTTGACCCCGGCGTTCACGTCTTCGGGAACGCGCTCGGCGATCCGGCGGTACAACGCTTCGGCCTGGTCGGTGTCGTTGCCGGCATGCGCGACCCAGGCCTGCATGCGCAGCAGGGTCAGGCTCTCCGGCGAGAGCAGGCCAGCCAGCCGCGCCAGTGCCTGGCGGGCGTTGTCCAGGTCGCCGCCGGCCATCGCGCGCTCGACATCGGCCACGGCCTGTTCCACCGCGCGGCCGTCACCGCCGGCATCGGCCGGGGCGGCGCCGCTGCGGCGTTCGACCTCGATGTGGATCGCAGGCGCGGCGCTGTCGTTGGCGGCGGTCGCCGGCAGCGGCGCCGACCGGGCCGGGGCCGGCGTGGCGACGCCCGGCGTGTTGCTTGCGGGCGTGTCGGACGCCGGCTGCGGCGTGGGAACGACCGCCGGCGTGGATTCCGGCGGTTGTACCGCCACGCTCGC
>NZ_JAKUKB010000015.1:0-45417 GCF_022436665.1 Stenotrophomonas sp. Y6 | reverse complement strand
TACCAACTGGCTGCGCCGATGACGCCCAGTTGCCCGTGCTCGACCAGTTTCACGGGGATGCGCTGCAGCGCCTTGGCCATGGGTCCCTTGTTGAGGAACCGCTCGACGAAGGTGCTGCCGATGAGGAACGGGCCGAGCTTGGGCAGGATGCCGCCGGCCAGGTAGATGCCGCCCTGCACGCCGTAGAGCAGGGCCATGTCGCCGATGGTGGAGCCGAGGATTCCGCAGAACAGCTCCAGGGTCTGGACCGCGAGCGGGTCGCTGCCATCGCAGGCGGCGGCGCTGACCGCGTCGGGGGTGGCGTGCACGGGCGCGGTGCCGCGCACCGCGCACAGGGCGTTGTAGAGGTTGAGCAGGCCGGGCCCGGACAGCGCGCCGTGCTCGATGGAGACATGGCTGCGGTTGCGCAGCATGTGCTGCAGCACGGCCATTTCCAGTTCGGTGCCGGCGGCCAGCGCGGCCTGCCCGGCTTCGGTGGCGAGCACGACCGAGCGCTCGCCGACGGGAATCCAGAGCGCGGCGCCCAGGCCGGTGCCGGGGCCGACGACGAGGGTGGGGCCGCGCGGCGCCTGCGCCGGGCCGGTGAGCTGCAGCACCTGGCTGCCGTCGATGTGGGCGGCGGCGTGGGCGACTGCCTCGAAATCGTTGACCAGGTGCACGGCCTCGAAGCCGAGGTCGTCGCGGATGCGGCTGGCCGACAGCGGCCACGGCAGGTTGGCCGAGATCACGCTGCCGTCGGCCAGCGCGTAGCCGGCGCTGGCGATGACGCATTCGCGCGCGCCGGGGGCGTGGGCGTGGAAGTCGGCCAGGATCTGGCCCAGCCCGGCGTGGTCGGCGCAGCGGTAGCGGCGGTAGGCGGTCACGTCGACGGCCTGGCCCGGCGTGGCACGGACCAGCCCCACCCGCACATGGGTGCCGCCGACATCGGCGGCGATCAGCGGCACGGCCGGCGCGGCGATGGGCTGGTGCTGGGTTGGACTGAAGCTGGCGACCACGCGGTTCCCCCGGAGTGTCTGCAGTTCCATGGGGAGCTGCGGCATCCGGAGTTTCGGCGTTGCCTGACAACGATGTCAAGCTGTTCTGCAAAAAATTTTCAGATCAACAATGCCGTCAGAATTTCAAATAACCCAATGATTGCAATGGCAAAAATTATTTCATTCGAAACGATGCTTCAAATTTGGAGGGTGCGTAGGACCAGTCGGTTGTATTCGTGAAATTTTTTCGCATCGCCCGGGCCTGGCTCGCTGCCCGCGCCCGGGGGCCGGCACCGCAGCGGCCTACGTGGTCCGTCCCCATGAAGAAAAGGGCCACCGTTTCCGGTGGCCCCGGGGGCGTGCTCAGTGCGTGGTTTCCAGTTGTATCCAGTCCAGCGTCCACAGCGCCGGCCGGGTGTCGCCGGTGAAACGGATGCACAGGTCGGCGCGCGGCGGCGCCGCGTGCAGTGGCGCGCGCAGCTCCACGAACCCGTCGGCGCCCGGCGCCGCCGGCAGCGGCACCGACACCAGCGGCGTGCCCTTGCAGTCGGCCAGGATCTCCAGCTCGCCATGCGCGGTGCGGGCGGGTGCGAAGCGGCGGCTGGGTTCGTCGTGGGCGAGCTGGAAGTTGTACGGGATGCGCCCGGCGCGGACCTTCACCGCGCTCACGCCCGCCAGGTCCGCGTCCTGCCACAGCCAGCACGGGCTGAAGATGTTGACGTTGAACACCGCGCGCTCGCCGTCGGCGGGGCCGTCGTCCTCCAGGCGCAACAGCAGCTTGCCGTCGCCGGGGCAGAGGCCGAGCCGGGTGTCGTCGCGGGTGAGCAGCGAATCGGCGGTGACCGCGAAGCGGCTGGCCGCGGCGAGCGGCTTGCCGTCGAAGAACGCCGCGGCGCGCACCTCGGCCGGCAGCCTGACCTGCAGCGGCTGTACGTAGCGCGGCGACGCGGCGCTCACCGCGCTGCCGTCGAGCGTGTAATGCACCGCGTAGCCGAGCGGATTGTCGAGCGTGACCGTGGCGGTGCCGGCGCTGCGGTCGCCCTTGTCGTGCATGTCCACCTGGAACGGCGTCTGCGCGTAGTGGATGCCCATCGCGCGGTAGCGCTGCAGCTGGCGCGGCAGGCGCTGCAGGAACCCATCGAAATCGCGCTTGTCCGCTGGACTCCAGCCGGTTTCGGCCACCGCGGCCAGGCGCGGGAACAGGTTGTGCTCCAGATTGCGGTCGTTGCGCGTGTGCTCGGTGAACATGTTGGCCTGCAGGCCGAGGATGTGCTGGCGCTTGTCGGCGGCCAGTTCCGCGGGCACCGGCTCGAACCCGTAGGCCTTGCGCAGCTCGATGGTCGTCGGCCGGCCCGGCGGCTCGTCTGGCGAGGACGTCTGCAGGTAGTCCATGTACATGTGGGTGACCGGCGACATGATCACGTCGTGGCCTTCGCTGGCCGCCTTCAGGCCGCCTTCGGTGCCACGCCAGGACATCACCGTGGCTTCGGGCGGCAGGCCGCCCTCGAGGATTTCGTCCCAGCCGATCAGGCGGCGGTCGTGCTGCTCCAGGAACTTCTCCAGGCGCTTGATCATGTGGCTCTGCATTTCCATCTCGTCCTTCAGGCCGAGCCGGCGCATGTGCGCCTGCACGCGGGGGGAAGCGATCCACTGGTCCTTGACCGCCTCGTCGCCGCCAACGTGCACGTACCTGGCCGGGAACATGTCGATCACTTCCAGCAGCACGTTCTCCAGGAACTGCAGGGTGCTTTCTTCGGTGTTGAACAGGTTGGGGAACACCCCCCACTGGTTGTCGATGGCCAGCTTCTGGCCGGTCACGCCCAGCTCGGGGTAGGCGGCGATGGCCGCGGTGGCGTGGCCGGGGACGTCGATCTCCGGGATCACCTGGATGTGGCGCTCCGCCGCGTACGCCACGATCTCGCGGATCTGCGCCTGCGTGTAGTAACCACAGTAGCGGCGCGGCTCGCCGGTGGCCGGGTCGCGGCCGGCATCGCCCAGCGGCACCCGGCAGCTGCCCACCTCGGTGAGCTTCGGGTAGCGCTTGATCTCCATGCGCCAGCCCTGGTCGTCGGTGAGGTGCCAGTGGAAGGTGTTGAGCTTGTGCTGGGCCATGGCATCGAGCAGCTTCCTGATCTCGTCCATGCTCTGGAAATGGCGGGCCGAATCCAGCATCAGCCCGCGCCAGACGAAGCGCGGCGCATCGGTGATGGTGGCGGCGGCGACCTCGCCGGGGGTCTGGTCGGTCAGCAGCTGCGCGGCGGTGACGGCCCCGTAGAACAGGCCGCGGTCATCGCTGGCACTGACGTCGATGCCGGTGTTGGAGACCTTCAGCGTGTAGGCCTCGGCCGGGTTGGTCGCCGATGGGTCCAGGCGGAAGCGGATCTGTGCCTTGCTGGCGTTCTCGGCCACCGCCAGCGTGGGGCCGCCGTTCTGCCTGAGCAGCTCGACGAACTGGGCGGCGACGCGGCGCGAGGCCTCGTCATTGCCACCGACCCGGGCGGCATCCTTCAGTACGAAGTCCTTGCCGCCGTCGGCCTGGTAACGGGCGGGCAGCGGGATCAACGACGGTGCGCCGGCGGCGTGGACCTGCACGGCGGTGAGGCCGAGCAGCAGGCAACTGCCGAGCAGGGTTGCGCGACGACGCGCACGGAGGGACTTCGTCATCGGGGCGGAGCTCCTGTGTTTTCTGGAGGGTACTCAAAAAAACGCCGGGCCCGGAATGATCCAGGCCCGGCGCGTCATGCTGCCCGGCGATGCGGCGTGCCGGGATGGATCAGAACTTCACGCGGGCATTGAGGTAGTACTGGCGCCCGTTGCTGTAGAACGCGGTCGGAATGCTGGCGCTCTGGTAGTACTTGTAGGTCGGGTCGTTGAGGTTCAGCGCATCCAGGCTGAAGCTCAGGTGGTCGTTGAACTTGTAGCTCAGTGCCACCGACAGGGTGCCGAAGCTGTCCTGGTAGTACGGATTGGCGCCGGACAGGCCGATCAGGAACTTCGAACGGTAGGTGTAGCCCACGCGTGCACCGAAGGTGTCGTTTTCGAAGTAGGCACCCACGTTGTAGGTGTTCTTCGAAGTGCCGGTCAGGTTGTTGCTGCCGTCGGCCCAGGTGTGCGAGGTGCTGCCATCGGCGTAGGTGTAGTTGCTGGTGACGCCGAAGTTTTCGCCGATCGGTTGCTCGTAGACCAGTTCGACGCCGGTGACCTTGCCGTTGGAGTTGACCGGAACCGAGACGTTGTACGGCTCGAGCTTGTGGGTCAGCTCGCTGAACAGCATCTGCGTCTCGGTGCCGAAGGCCACGTAGTCCTTCAGGTTCATCGAGTAGGCGCCGATCGACAGCAGGCCGCGCGGCATGAAGTACCACTCGAGGTTGGCGTCGAAGTTGGTCGATACGATCGGTTTCAGGTTCGGATTGCCGCCGCCACCGGTCTTGTTCAGGTCAGAGCCCCAGGACGAGGCGCCGAGCGCGGAAAAGTCCGGCAGGGTCTGGGTCTGGGATGCGGCAAAGCGGAACACCAGGTTGTCGGCCATGTCGAACTTCAGGTTCGCGCTCGGCAGGATGCGGCTGTGCTTGTTGTTGGTGTTGATGATCTTCCAGCCGCCCCACACCGGGCAGGCCCAGCCGCAGCCGGGGCCGGGGCCCTGGGCGAACAGGCTGGTGACATCCGCATTGGCGACGTCGCTGACCGACTGGTAGGACATGATGTCCTGGTCGATATTGACGTAGCGCAGGCCGACGTTGCCGCTCCAGCGGTCACCGACGAAGTTGGCCTGCACATAGGCGGAGAAGTTCTTCTCCTGGACCTTCCACTCGGCGCCATAGTTGTGGCGGCCGTTGGGGCCGTCGTCGTTGGACAGCCAGGTGGAGTTGTTGACCACCGCGTCCTTCAGCGCGCCGGGGGTGAAATACCACAGGTTGCGCGGGAAGGTGCCGCCGATGCTGCTGGCGAAGCCATCCGGGTACGGTGCGGTGGCGCCATTCTTGAGCGCACTCCAGATGTCGCCCGGGCTCGCGCCTTCCGGCGACATAGCCTCGCGCTTGTGGTCGGCGTAGCGGGCGCCGAAGTCGAGCGAGCTCAGCGTGCCGTCGTTGAAGTACTGGCTGAAGTCGGCGGTGAACCACTTCTCCTTGTCCTCGGCGGTGACCTGCTGGTTGCCCCAGGTGCCGAAGCTGGTCACACCGCTCGGGGTGAGGTCGCCGCCGACGTTCCAGTCGATCGGCGCGCCGTTGCCGTGGGTGCTCCAGCTGGCGCCGCCGCCATTGGCCAGGGTCACTTCGGCGATGAACTGGCGTGGGGTGGAGCCGGTGCCCTTGGTCGAGCCGGCCTGGAACTTGGCGCTCAGGTTGTCGTTGATCTGCCAGTCGGCATCCAGGGTGACGTAGCTGCTCTTGGCGGTGGCTTCGCGGTAGATCATGTCGTACACCGCGTAGTCGGTACCCGCCTGGCCGGTGTACGTGGCATCGGTCAGCACGCCATCCTTGACCACGTAGCCGGGGTTGGGTGCCTGCGCGCCGGCAAAGTGGTTGCCCCACAACATGAAGTTGCGGTTGTAGTTGTTGGCGTCCATCTTCGAGCTGAAGCCCTCGACACCCAGGATGAGGGAGTCGGACGGCTTGAACTGCAGTGCGACCAGCCCGCCCTTGCGCTCGCGGGTCTGTTCGAACAGGGTCGAGCCGAGCAGGCCGGGCGCCCACACCCCGACCAGGTCCGGGTTGGTCGCGGCCACCGGGTCGGAGGCGCCGATCTGGAAGAAGCCGCCGGGCACTTCCTGGGCTTCGCGGCGCAGTTCGCGCTTCTGGCTGAACGCCTGCACCATCACGCCGAAGGTGTTGTCGTCATTTTTGTAGTTGAACAGGCCGGACAGCTGCGGATCGTTGGACTTGGCCTGGTCCGAGCGCACCGCGCCGATCGAGGCCTCGGCGGTGATCTGCTTGGCGAACTCCAGCGGCTTGCGGGTGATGATGTTGACCGTGCCGGTGGTGCCGCCGTCCTGCAGCTTGGCCTGCGAGGACTTGTTCACCTCCACAGAACGCACCAGTTCCGACGGCAGCAGGGTGTAGCTGACGCTGCGGCCGACGTTGTTGCCCTGGCTGAGTACGAACCAGTCGGCCGAGCCGACGCTGTGGCCGTTGATCAGGGTCTGGGTCAGGCTCGGGCTGGTGCCGCGCAGGCTGACGCGGTCGGCTTCGTCGAAGCCGCCTTCGTCGGCGCTGGACGAGCTGATGTTCACGCCGGGCAGGCGCTGCAGGGTGTCGGCGACGTTGTGCGCCGGCAGCTTGCCGATGTCCTCGGCGGTCACCACTTCGACGCGGGCATTGGCTTCGCGCTTGGTGTCCAGCGACTTTTCCATCGAGCCGCGGATGCCGGTGACGGTGACGGTGTCCAGGTCGGTCGCCTTGGGCTGCGCTTCCTGCGCGTGGGCGCTGAAGGCAAGGCAGCCGGCGATGGCTGCCGAAAGCAGGGTCTTGCGGTGCATGTTGTCTCTCCTCAACATCGGAATGAAAGGCACGGGCGTGCCGCTTTACGTCTGGTCTTGCTATTGCATCTGTTGCTTATGCTGCGAGGCTTGCGTGGCCAACTTTTCCAGATACCAACTGGCTGCGCCGATGACGCCCAGTTGCCCGTGCTCGACCAGTTTCACGGGGATGCGCTGCAGCGCCTTGGCCATGGGTCCCTTGTTGAGGAACCGCTCGACGAAGGTGCTGCCGATGAGGAACGGGCCGAGCTTGGGCAGGATGCCGCCGGCCAGGTAGATGCCGCCCTGCACGCCGTAGAGCAGGGCCATGTCGCCGATGGTGGAGCCGAGGATTCCGCAGAACAGCTCCAGGGTCTGGACCGCGAGCGGGTCGCTGCCATCGCAGGCGGCGGCGCTGACCGCGTCGGGGGTGGCGTGCACGGGCGCGGTGCCGCGCACCGCGCACAGGGCGTTGTAGAGGTTGAGCAGGCCGGGCCCGGACAGCGCGCCGTGCTCGATGGAGACATGGCTGCGGTTGCGCAGCATGTGCTGCAGCACGGCCATTTCCAGTTCGGTGCCGGCGGCCAGCGCGGCCTGCCCGGCTTCGGTGGCAAGCACGACCGAGCGCTCGCCGACGGGGATCCAGAGCGCGGCGCCCAGGCCGGTGCCGGGGCCGACGACGAGGGTGGGGCCGCGCGGCGCCTGCGCCGGGCCGGTGAGCTGCAGCACCTGGCTGCCGTCGATGTGGGCGGCGGCGTGGGCGACGGCCTCGAAATCGTTGACCAGGTGCACGGCCTCGAAGCCGAGGTCGTCGCGGATGCGGCTGGCCGACAGCGGCCACGGCAGGTTGGCCGAGATCACGTTGCCGTCGGCCAGCGCGTAGCCGGCGCTGGCGATGACGCAGTGCGCCACCTGCCGGTGGTGGCTGGCGAAGTCGGACAGGATCGCGCTCAGGCTCGGATGGTCGCCGCAGCGGTACTTGCGGTAGGACAGGATCTCGATGGTCCCGCCATCGCTGCCGCCGGCGCGGATCAGGCCGACGCGGACATGGGTGCCGCCGACGTCGGCGGCCATGAAAGGTAGAGACGCGCTGTCGAGCGGAAAGGTCTGCAGTGTGGGGGCGGCAGCGGTCACTCGGTTTCCCTATGGCGTTGGGGGAGCGCCCGTCAGGCGCCATCGGGAGCCGAGTCTGTAATCGTTCTGACAACGATGTCAACGAATAGTTGAAACTTTCGATGCTGCGCCGCAGCGCCGTTCTGCGCGGCGGCGACGGCTGCGGTTCGGTTGCATTCGAAAGCAGGTGGCCGGCAAACCCTGCGTTTTCAAGCGTGCGAGCACTGGCTGCATGCCGTGCGGCACGCTGCCAGCGTGGGCGGCAGGCGGGTCACGCGTACACGCGTTGTTGACAAACGCGTCGGCACCCAACCATAAATGTGACAACGTTGTTCCCAGTTACCACCGGTCGGCGTGAGCCGTCCCTCTCGCAGCTGCAGGAGCCTTGACCAATGTCCGCTGTTCCCGCTTCCACGCCGCGCACCGGCATGGCGTCGTCGATCGCCATCGTCGGCGGCCTGTTCTTCATCCTTGGATTCTGTACCTGGATCAACGGGCCGCTGATCACCTTCGTCAAGCTGGCCTTCGAGGTCAGCGAGGTGTCGGCGTTCCTGGTGTTGATGGTGTTCTACCTGTCCTACTTCTTCCTGGCGCTGCCGGCGTCGCTGATCCTCAACCGCACCGGCATGAAGAAGGGCCTGGCGCTGAGCCTGGCGGTGATGGCGGTGGGGGCCATGCTGTTCGGCCAGTTCGCGACGCAGCGCTGGTTCGCCGGTGCGCTGGGCGGCCTGTTCGTGATCGGCGGCGGCATGGCGCTGCTGCAGACCGCGGTGAACCCCTACATCTCGATCCTCGGCCCGATCGAGGGCGCGGCCCAGCGCATCGCGCTGATGGGCATCTGCAACAAGGTCGCGGGCATCCTGGCGCCGATCGTGATCGGTTCGCTGGTGCTGCACGGCATCGGTGATCTCGACGCCCAGGTGCAGGTCGCGGACGCGGCCACCAAGGCGCAGCTGCTCAGCGATTTCGCCGCCAAGATCCATACCCCGTACATGGTGATCGCCGGGGTGCTGCTGCTGGTGGCGGTGGGCGTGCTGTTCTCGCCGCTGCCGGAAGTGCGCGCGGCCGAGGCCAACGCCGTGGCCGCCGACGGCGCCGCGGAAAAGCACAGCATCTTCCAGTTCCCGCACCTGTGGCTGGGCGTGCTGTGCCTGTTCGTCTACGTCGGCGCCGAGGTGATGGCCGGCGACGCCATCGGCACCTACGGCCATGGCTTCGACCTGCCGCTGGACCAGACCAAGCTGTTCACCTCGTATACGCTGACGGCGATGCTGGTCGGCTATCTGGTCGGCCTGGTGCTGATCCCGCGCTTCATCTCGCAGGAGCGCTGGCTGGCGGTCTCGGCGGCGCTCGGCGTGCTGTTCAGCGTGGGCGCCTACGTCACCCAAGGCTACGTCTCGGTAGGCTTCGTGGCCGCGCTGGGCTTCGCCAACGCGATGATGTGGCCGGCGATCTTCCCGCTGGCGATCCGCGGCCTGGGCCGCTTCACCCAGACCGGCTCGGCGCTGCTGGTGATGGGCATCGCCGGCGGCGCGATCATTCCGCAGGCGTTCGCGGTGCTCAAGCAGCATTTCGACTTCCAGCTGGTGTTCGCCGCGCTGATGGTGCCGTGCTACCTGTACATCCTCTATTTCGCTGTCCGCGGGCAGCGTGCGGGCCGCGCGCATGGCGGCTGAATCGAGCATCATGGCGGCCAGTCAGTCCAGCCAGGAAACCGTCATGCGCAGGCCCACCATCAAGGACGTCGCCGAGCGGGCAAAGGTGTCGCTCAAGACCGTGTCGCGGGTCATCAACAACGAACCGTCGGTGATGCAGGCCACCCGCGCGCGGGTGCTGCGCGCGGTCGCCGAGCTGGATTACGAGCCGGATCCGTCGGCGCGCAACCTGCGCAGCAACACCACGTTCGTGATCGGGCTGGTCTACGACAACCCGAACCCGTACCACATCATCGGCGTGCAGAACGGCGTGCTGTCGGCCTGCCGCGAGACCGGCTTCGGCCTGCAGATCCATCCATGCGACTCGACCTCGCCGATGCTGGCCGAGGAACTGGCCGACTGGGTGCAGCGCTCGCGCCTGGCCGGGCTGGTGCTGACCGCGCCGATGTCCGAGCGCCCGGAGCTGGTGGCCGCGCTCAACGCGCGCGGGATCAAGACGGTGCGGATCATCGCCGCCACCGAGGACCCGGCCGACGGCGCCTGCGTGTTCGTCGACGACCGCGATGCCGCCTACGAGATCACCGAGCACCTGATCCAGCTCGGGCACCAGCGCATCGGCTTCCTGTGGGGCGGGCCGGAGCACCGCTCCAGCGGCGAGCGCTATGCCGGCTACGAGGCCGCGCTCAAGGACTACGGCATCCCGCTGGACAAGCACCTGGTGATCCCGGGCGACTACACCTTCGACGATGGCTTCCGCGGCGCGCGCCGGCTGCTGGCGCTGCGCGAGCCGCCCACCGCGATCTTCGGCTCCAACGACGAGATCGCCGCCGGGGTACTGGCGGCGGCCAACTCGGCCGGGCTCAACGTGCCCTACGACCTGTCCATCGCCGGTTTCGAGGACAGCCCGTTCTCGCGCCAGTCGTGGCCGGCGCTGACCACCGCCAAGCAGGCCACCGGCGACATCGCCCGGCATGCCGCGCGGCTGCTGATCAGCCAGCTGCGCACCGACGCCTACGAGGACAACCCGGTGCAGCTGCAGAACCAGGGCTTCGTGCCGCAGCTGGTGGTGCGCGGCTCCACCGCGCCGCTGCGCCAGCAGCCGTTGCGGCCGCCTTCCCCTTCCCCCGATCTTTCCGAGTAGAACCATGTTGCCCAGCGAGACCGAAACCCTGATGTTCAACGAGGCCGCGTCCAGCGCCTCGGTGATCGCCGCCCAGTTCGCCCGCAACCACGAGCGCATGCGCGCGCTGGCCGCGGACCTGCGCCAGAACCCGCCGCCGTTCGTGGTCACCTGCGCGCGCGGCAGTTCCGATCATGCCGCCACCTACGCCAAGTACCTGTTCGAGACCCGGCTGGGGCTGGTGACTGCCTCGGCCTCGCCGTCGGTGGGGTCGGTCTACGAGGCCCGGCAGCAGCTGCAGGGCGCGCTGTACCTGGTGATCTCGCAGTCCGGCAAGAGCCCGGACCTGCTGCGCAACGCCGAGGCGGCCAAGGCCGCCGGCGCGCGCGTGGTGGCGCTGGTCAACGTCGAGGATTCGCCGCTGGCGCAGCTGGCCGATACGGTGATCCCGCTCGGTGCCGGTGCCGAGCGCAGCGTGGCCGCGACCAAGAGTTACCTGGCCTCGCTGGCCGCGATCCTGCAGTTGTGCGCCTACTGGCGCGATGACCCGACCCTGATCGCCGCGCTCGACGCCCTGCCCGCGGCCCTGACCCAGGCCTGGCAGTGCGACTGGAGCGCGCTCACCGAAGGCCTGGTCGATGCCCACAACCTGTTCGTGGTCGGCCGCGGCCCCGGCCTGGCCGCGGCGCAGGAGGCGGCGCTCAAGTTCAAGGAAACCTGCGGCCTGCATGCCGAAGGCTACAGCTCGGCGGAGGTCAAGCACGGACCGATGGCGCTGGTCGGCCGCGATTTCCCGGTGCTGGCCTTCGCCCAGCCGGACGAGACCGGCGCCGGTACCCGCGCCCTGGCCGACGAGTTCGCCGCGCGTGGCGCACGCGTGTGGCTGGCGGGCGAGGGCGGCGACCTGCCGGTGGCGGCCGCGCCACACCCGCTGTGCGCGCCGCTGCTGACGGTGCAGAGCTTCTACCGCGCGATCAACGCGCTGGCGCTGCGCCGGGGCCATAATCCGGACCTGCCGCCGCACCTGAACAAGGTGACCGAAACCGTCTGAGCGCCGGTCCCCGGCCTGCGCGGCGGGCCGGGCGTCGCAGGGGGCGGCACAGGCCGCCGCCGGCTCACCGCCGAGGCGCTCGCGACCTGCCGCCGCCGCCATCGAATGGGCAGGGACGCTGCCGTTGTTCATCCTCCCGGCGCAGGGCTGCGGGAGGGCATCCGGAACCAAGAAGATGACCAGCTACGCATTGACCCACGCCCGCATCCTGGGCAACGACGACTTCCACTCCGGCCACGCGGTACTGGTGCAGGACGGCAAGGTGGCGGCGGTACTGCCCGAGGCCTCGCTGCCGGCGGGCGTGCCGCGGCATGATCTGGGCGGCGGCTGGCTGCTGCCGGGCTTCATCGACGTGCAGGTCAACGGCGGCGGTGGCGCGCTGCTCAACAACGCCCCGGACGTGGCGTCGCTGCGCACGATGATGCGCGGGCACCGCCGCTTCGGCACCACCGGCATGATGCCGACCCTGATCAGCGACGACGCGGCGGTGATGGCCCAGGCCATCGCCGCGGTGCGCCAGGCCATCGCCGAAGGCGTGCCCGGCATCCTCGGCATCCATCTGGAAGGCCCGTACATCGCACCGGCGCGCAAGGGCACCCACGATGCCGGCAAGTTCCGCGTGCCGGGGCCGGACGAGGTGGCGATGGCGACCGCGCTCGACAACGGTGTCACCGTGATCACGCTGGCACCCGAGCGGGTGCCGGTGGAGACCATCCGCGCGATGGTCGGCAACGGCGCCATCGTCTGCGCCGGCCACACCGCCGCCAGCTACGAGGAAACCCGCGCCGGCCTGGAGGCCGGCATCAGCGGCTTCACCCACCTCTACAACGCGATGACGCCGCTGCAGGGGCGCGAACCCGGCGTGGTCGGCGCCGCGCTGGAGGACCCGCACAGCTGGTGCGGGGTGATCGTCGATGGCGTGCACGTGCACCCGGCCAGCCTGCGCGTGGCGCTTGCGGCCAAGCCACGCGGCAAGGTGATGCTGGTGACCGATGCCATGCCGATGGTCGGCGCCGACGATCCGTCGTTCGCGCTGTATGGCGAGGTCATCACCGCCGTCGATGGCGTGGTGCGCAACGCCGCCGGCTCGCTCGCCGGCTCGGCGCTGGACATGGCTACCGCGGTGCGCAACACGGTCAGGCTGCTGGGGCTGCCGTTGGCCGAAGCCGCGCGCATGGCATCCACCTACCCGGCGCGGTTCCTGCGCCTGGACGACCGCTTCGGCCATATCGCCGCGGGTTACCAGGCGGATTTCGTGCTGCTGGATGAAAGGCTGCAGGTGCAGGCGACGTGGATCGCCGGGCAGCGCGAGTGAGGGAGCCGCTCTCCCTTCGTGGCGGGAGGGCACGGTTTGCGCGCCGCTGGCGCGCGCGTGCGTTCGAGCGCCCACGCCATTGGCGTGGGCCGGGACGCGGAGCGGGAGGGTACGGGCGGAGCCTCACAGCGTTCGATCGTGCGAAGCCCCGTTTTGATCGGCCCTGGGCAACGGCAGCGGCTTTCGCTCCCGCTTCGCGTGAGCGGGTTACTCATCTTTGGCTCGTGCAAAGAGAAGGTAGCCAAGAGCAAGCACGCCTGCCTTCGCGCCCACGGCAGTGACGTGCCGTGGGTCCACTCCGCCGCCGGGATTTTTTTGACGAGACATCCCTGTCTCGTCGAAGAACGACGTGCATCCCAGCACGTCGCCGCTTGCGGGGGCTTGTCCGTCGGCGCCGTCCCTGCGGAAGGGGACCCGGCAAGTCAAATCACGAGCAACAGCAACAGCAGGCCTCTGCTTGTGGTTCCGGCAAAGGTGGCAGTTCTTTTCAACAGACCGAAGGGCTGGTCAATCGCTTCTCGATGCGGTGTCTGCCGGCCTCCGCTACCTGACCGCACGGGATACCCTCCATGAGCAGTTCCCCATCCAGCCAGACACCCACCCGCTTTGCATCGGTCGATGCGCTGCGCGGCATCACCGTCGCGGCCATGCTGCTGGTCAACAACCCGGGCACTTGGAGCCACGTGTACGCGCCGCTGGAACACGCGGAGTGGAACGGCTGCACGCCCACCGACCTGGTGTTCCCGTTCTTCCTGGTGATCGTCGGCGTGTCGATCGCGCTGGGCGTGGTGCCGCGGGTCGAGCAGGGCGCCGACCGCGCCGCGCTGACCCGCAGCGTGCTGGTGCGGGCGGCACGCATCGTCGGCCTGGGCCTGCTGCTGCACCTGTTGGCGTGGTGGTGGCTGGACCTGGCGCATTACCGTCCGCTGGGGGTGCTGCAGCGTATCGGCGTGTGTTTCGCCGCCGTCGGCGCGCTGGCGATCTGGTCGCGCGCGACCACGCAGTGGGCCTGCCTGCTGTTGTTGCTGTCCGGCTACGCGGCGCTGCTGGCCGCGGGGAGCACGCTCGAGCCGTGGCACAACCTGCCCAGTCGCGTGGACACCGTTGTGTTCGGCGACCTGGCCTACCGCTACGACGCCGCCACCGGGCTGGGGCATGATCCGGAAGGGCTGCTGTCGACGCTCGGCGCCCTGGCCTCGACCCTGCTCGGCCTTCGCGCCGGCGCGCTGCTGCGCCAGGGCCGTGCGGCGCGGCTGCTCCCGGCCGCGCTGGTGCTGTTGCTGCTGGGGGCGCTGTGGTCCAGCTGGCAGCCGCTCAACAAGAACCTGTGGACGCCGTCCTACGTGCTGTGGACGTCCGGTTGGGCACTGGCTGCGCTGTGGCTGGCGCACGTGCTCATCGACCGCGTGCAGTGGCCGCCGCTGGGCCGGCGCTTCGGCGTCAATGCGATCACCGCCTACGCCGGCTCCGGGGTGACGGTGCTGGCATTGCTGGGCACCGGCAGCTGGGGGTGGCTGTACAGCCACGTGTTCGACCGCTGGATCACCCCTCTGGCCGGTGCCGAAGCCGCCTCGCTGGCGATGGCCATCGCCTTCGTCGCGGCCTGGTGGCTGCCGATGTGGTGGCTGGACCGGCGCCGGATCTACCTGAAGATCTAGCCCCCAAAGCCGGGTCCGCGCCCATTCCCCGGGCAAGGGACGTTGACCTGGGCCTGTTCCCGGCGCTGTTCTATCCTGCATCGGTAGCGACGTGCCATGGGATGGAACCACGATGTGCAGGAAGCGGAAACGCGCGCTGGCGGTGATGCTGTGGATGGCGATGCTGCCGGCGTGGGCGCTATCGGCCACCCCGGTGCCCTCGTTGCCTGCGCGGGAGCAGATGCTGGGCCTGCTGGAGCAACGGGCGCTGCATCGGAACCTGGTGGACTGGAGGGCGTTGCGTCGCGAGCTTGCCGCGACCACCGATGCCGAACGGCAACGCGCGCTGCTGGCCGACGCCATCCACCGCGCGACCGCCGGTCATGGCGGGTGGATGGCGGCCGCGGAGCTGCGCGACAGGTACCGCGCGGCGGCGCCCGCGGCCGCGCTGCCCGCGGCTGTGGAAGCGTCTGCGGCGCCGGAGGCCGGGCGGATCGACCCGCGGCTTGGTCGGATCACGATCGGGCCCTATCTGCCCGATCCGGGGCTCACCCGTGCGCAGCAGCGGGAAGCCGAGCAGCAGCACGCGCAGCGTCTGCGGGACACGCTCTGGCGCCTGGACGATGGCAGCCGTTGCGGCTGGATCGTGGACCTGGCCGACAACACCGGCGGCAACATGTGGCCGATGCTGCTGGGGGTGGGGCCGCTGCTGCCCGGCCGCGTCGGTGGCACGGACGTGGTCGGGCATTTCCAGGATGCAGGCGGGCTGCAGCCGTGGCGCTACCGCGACGGTGCGGTCTGGGTGGGCCAGGCCCTGCGGCTGGCGGCGGACGATGGGAGCGGGCGCCTGCGCCATCCCGAGGCACCGCTCGCCGTGCTCCAGTCCGGGCGTACCGCCAGTTCCGGCGAGGCCATCGTGCTGGCGCTGCGCGGACGGCGCGGCAGCCGCAGTTTCGGCACGCCGACGATGGGCTACTCCACTGGCAACGTTCCGGTGACACTGGTCGACGGCAGCACGCTGCTGCTCACCACCACGGTGATGAAGGACCGCAACGGCATGGGCGATGGCAGCCGCATCGTTGCGGATGTTCCGGCGGCGCTGCCGGCCGATGCGCTGCGCCTGGCGCAGGCATGGCTGCTGGCGCAGCCGGCCTGTGGCGGAAAACCCACGGGAAGTGCAGGGGCAGGCGCGCCATCCTGGAAAACCGCCCCCTGACTGGTTCTCCCTATGCCCGGCGTGCCGCGCCGATGGCGTTGATCCGGGCCTTGTTCAAGGCTTCGCCCACCGCCGGGCCGCTGAGGCCTTCGGCGGCGAGGTCGCGCGCATTGATCGCCAGCGCCGCGGCATGCAGGCGCAGCAGCGTGGCGCGTTGCGGGTAGTCGCTGTCCTCGAAACCAAGCCGGCCGCGCTTGTCGCATTCGCAGGCCAGCGCCATCTGCGCGATGCGCTCCGGGCGCCTGAAGCCGTCGCAGCGCTGCAGCAGGTCCAGTACGGTGGCGTCGCGCAGTTCGTCGATCCGGTGCACGTTGAGATGCTCGCGGCACACCGCCGCGGCCAGCTGGCGGTGGTCGGCGGGGATGCGCAGGCGGTCGCACAGCGCCGCCAGCGGCTTCAGCCCGCGCTGTTCGTGCATGACATGGCGTGGCAGCTGCTCGGCCGGGGTGAGCGCCTTGCCGAGGTCATGGGTGAGCGCGGCGAAGCCGATGAGGTCGTCGCCCGGCGCCAGCCGCGCGGCCATGTCGCTGACCATTTCCTGGTGCACCCCGGTGTCCACTTCCGGGTGGAATTCGACGCGCTGCGGAATGCCGTACAGCGCGGCCACTTCCGGCAGGATCGGTGCCAGCGCGCCGGTATCGTGCAGGGTGCGCAGGAACGCCGAAGGGCGCGCAGCGCGCAGCGCCTTGCGCAGTTCCTGCCAGATGCGTTCGGGTACCAGCGCGTCCAGTTCGCCGCTGGCGGCGATCTCCCGCATCAGCGCGGCGGTTTCCGGGGCCAGGGTGAAACCCAGCGGTGCGAAGCGCGCCATGAACCGTGCCGCGCGCAGTACCCGCAGCGGATCCTCGACGAAGGCCGGGCCGACGTGGCGCAGCACGCGCGCCTGGAGGTCGCGCGCGCCGCCCCAGGGGTCGACCAGCGTGCCGCTGTCCTCGTCGCAGGCGATGGCATTGATGGTGAAGTCGCGGCGTTGCAGGTCCTGTTCCAGCGTCACCGACGGGTCGGCGTCGACCACGAAGCCGCGGTAGCCGCGCCCGCTCTTGCGCTCGGTACGCGCCAGCGCGTGTTCCTCGCCGGTATGCGGGTGCAGGAACACCGGGAAGTCGCGGCCCACGGCCTTGAAGCCACGCGCCTCCATCTCCTGCTGGGTGGCGCCGACCACCACCCAGTCGCGGTCGCCCGCATCCAGCCCCAGCAGCCGGTCGCGGACCGCGCCGCCGACCAGGTAGGTCTTCATGCGCCGTCCTTGGCCGTCGGGCAGACGAAGCCGCGCGACGCCGGGACGTTGCGGCCGGCGATGCGGTCGCCCAGCGGCACCGCCTTGCCGTTGAGGCGCCAGTCGTAGATCACGCTGAACGCAAGCACGCGCGCGACGTATTCGCGCGTCTCCTTGTAGCTGATGGTCTCGATCCAGAAGTCGGGGTCGTAGTCCGGCCGCTGCGACTGCCAGCGCGCCGTTGGCGTGGGCCCGGCGTTGTAGGCGGCGATGGTGACGTACGGCAGGCCGCCGTAGGTGTCCAGCAGCTGCCGCAGGTAGGCGGTGCCGATGGCGATGTTGGTGTCCGGATCGTAAAGGCTGGCCGCGCCGCCGTAGCCGTCGAGCCCGATGCGCCGGGCGACGCTGGCGCCGGTGGCGGGCAGCACCTGCATCAGCCCCAGGGCGTTGGCCGGCGAGCGCGCGTTGGGGTTGAAGATGCTCTCGGCGCGGATCTCGGCGGCAACCCACGCCGGATCCAGCGCGTTGCGCGCCGCTTCGCGGCGGATGGTGTCGTCGTGGTACAGCGGGAACCGCAGCGCGTACAGGCGCATCTCCTGCGGCCCCTTGAGGGCGAACACGGCGCGGTCGAACCAGCCCGCCTCACCCGCCACTTCGACGGCCAGCCGGCGCCGGGTGTCGTCGAACCGCGACAGCGCGTCGGCCCATTCGCGCGCGGCCCAGGTGGCGCGGTCGATGCGGAACAGTTCCAGCGCGCGCACCAGCGCCGGGTCGCGCGCCACCGCCGCGCGCGCCTGCGCATCGCTGCCGGGGTTCCACGGACACAGTGCGTAGGGCTGGCGCAGCTTGTCGGCGGCAAGGAAGCCATGGAAGGTCGGCTCGGTGGCGACGGCGCGGTACAGCGGCATGGCCTCGGCGGCCCTGCCGGTCTTTTCCAGCAGCCGTGCCTCGAACCAGCGCCAGCGCGAGTCACCGCGCTGGCCCGCGGGCATCGCCCGGATCGCGGCCAGCGCCGCGGGCCAGTCGCCGCGCGCCATCGCTTCGCGCGCGCGCCATTCGTGCAGGCGCTCGTCGTACGCCGATTCCGGCACCGCGGCCAACCGCCGCGCCGAATCCGGCAGGTAGGACGCCACCGTCCACAATGCGATCTGGTAGCGCACCTGCGCCTGCTGCGCGGCGTCCAGCCGCAGCGCCTGCGCATACTGCGGCAACTGCCGTTCGGCGGCGTCGGGGTCGGTCCGCGCCAGCTTTGCCAGGCCGTCGCTGGCGATGCGCCGGCTGCGTTCGTTCTGCGGCCACTTCAACGCGCGCACGTCCGGTTTGTCGACGAACGCGGCGTAATCATTGGCCAGGGCCAGCTCGGCGGCCGGCAGGCCGCGCGCGGCGGCGCGCATCACCCCGGGCTGCTGGGCGTCGGCCGCGGCGTCGATGCGCTCCCAGCGCAGTGCCGGGGTCAGCCCGCCGCGCTCGGCCAGGCCGGCGAACACCGGATCGCACGCATCGGGCAGCGACTTGCCGCTGCTGCGCCACAGCGCCTGCGCGTCGCGGATCCAGCCGGCATCGGCCTTGCCGGTGGCCAGGCGTGCGTTGAGCTCGGCGCACTGCAGCCCGGGGTCGTTGCTGGGCCGCCAGTTGGCGAGCAGGGTCGGCCAGTCCTGGCGCCGCGCCAGCGCCGGCAGCCACGCGGCGCGGAATGCCTCGGCCACGGCCTGGCCCTGGTAGCGCTTGAGGAAGTCCAGCGCCTGCGGCGTGTCCACGGTGTCGATGCCACGGCGCAGCGCGCTGTACTCGAGCCAGCCGTACAGCGGGTGGTCGCGCAGGCCCGCGCTCGCGGCGGCATCGAACTGGCCGCGTTCGGCGTTGTCGATGGCCACGCGCATGGCGGCGCGCCGGGCGTCGAGGGTCTGTGCGCCGGTGCCGGTACAGGCCAGCAGCAGGGACGCGGCGAAAGGCAGCAGGCAGATATTCCGTTTCATCGGCAGAGCATAGCCGGGGTATCGTCAACAGCGCCGCGGCGATTCCGGCTCGCGCATGAACATCGCCGCCGCGCGGCCGCTGAACCGAAACGCGGGCTGAACGTGACGGGCCGCGCCGCTGCCGTGCGCCGCGGTGGCCGGCGTAGTGTCGACACCGGGGCGCAACGCCTCGCCGAAGGAGCGGAGCATGGCATTCAGTGCAGCTGGCAGTTCCGGACCGATCGCCGACATCAATGTCACCCCGCTGGTGGACGTGATGCTGGTGTTGCTGATCATCTTCATCGTCACCGCGCCGTTGGTGTCCTGGCCGATCCCGGTGGACCTGCCGCAGTCCACCACCCGCCAGGTCCCCCGCGTGGATCCGCCGCCGCCGATCGAATTGCGGGTGGACGCGGCCAACCAGCTCACCTGGAATGGCCAGGCGCTGCCGGTCGCTTCGCTGCAGGCGCGGCTGCAGGAGCAGGCGCGTCTGCATGCCGGCAACCTGCCGGAGCTGCGCATCGACGCCAGTCCGGACGCCGAGTACGACACGATGGCCAAGGTGCTGGCGGCGGCCGACAACGCACGGATGGAGCGCATCGCCTTCCTGCGATGAAGGGGTGCCCGGGCCGTGCGCGAAGGCGGGCGGCCCGGGACAGGCGCGCGGCGGCGCACGATGAGCCGCGCGCGGCGGCCGGGGGCGCCCGCCGCACTACACTACGCGCATGCAGACTTCACGATTCGCGCCGCTGTTGCCGGCGCTGGCGGTGCTCGGCTCGGTGACTTCGCTGGCCATCGGCACGTCCTACGCCAAGCACCTGTTCCCGCTGATCGGCGCCCAGGGCACCAGCGCGTTGCGCGTGGGCTTTTCGGCGCTGTTCCTGCTGCTGCTTTGGCGGCCGTGGCGCTGGCATACCCGCCGCGCCGACGGCGCCGCGATCCTGCGCTACGGGCTGGCGCTGGGGCTGATGAACCTGCTGTTCTACATGGCGCTGCGCACGATTCCGTTCGGCATCGCGGTGGCCATCGAGTTCATCGGGCCGCTGGCGGTGGCGATGTTCTCCTCGCGGCGGGCGATCGATTTCCTGTGGGTGGGCTGCGCGCTGGCCGGGCTGCTGCTGTTGCTGCCGCTGGGCGGCGGGCCGGCGCTGGACGTGGCCGGCGTGCTGTACGCGCTGGGCGCCGCGGCCTGCTGGGCGCTGTACATCGTGTTCGGCAAGCGCGCCGGGCACCTGCATGCCGGGCACTCGGTATCGCTGGGCGTGGCGGTCGCGGCGCTGGTGGTGGTGCCGGTGGGCGTGGCCCACGCCGGCATGGCGCTGCTGCAGCCGTCGATCCTGCTGGCCGGGCTGCTGGTGGCGGTGGTGTCCAGCGCGATCCCCATGTCGCTGGAGATGATGGCGCTCAAGCGGCTGCCGAAGGAGACCTTCGGCATCCTGATCAGCATGGAACCGGCGGTGGCCGCGCTGTGGGCGCTGCTGCTGCTGCACGAACAGCTGTCCGGCCTGCAGTGGCTGGCGATCGGCTGCACGGTATTGGCCTCGGTGGGGAGCGCGGCGACCGCGCGGCGCCGGCCACCGCCCGCGGCTGCCGTGGTGACATGAGCCGGTGCCGGGCGTAGCCCCTTGTGCCGGGGATGCGCCGCAGGGACACCCGGGTCCAGGGGCGCGGCTGCGTCGCTGCGGGGAATCGGGACAGTGGCCCCGTCGGCGCTGCGACCCATGGCGCGGCCGCGTGCGGCGACGCTAGCGCAGGCTGTTGGCGGGGACTTCGACCTGCATCTCCACCGCCAGGTGGTCCGAATGGGCCGCGGCGACGGCGCCGGTTTCGAGCGCGCGCAGGCTGTCGCTGACCAGGATATGGTCGATCGCCCGTTCCGGGCGCCAGCTGGGGAAGGTGGGCACCAGGCAGCCGGGCGGCTGCAGCCGGGTCTTGCGGTACAGCACCTGCATTTCCGGGCGCTCGGCCTTGCAGTTGAAATCGCCCATCAGCACCGCGTTGGGGTAGTCGGACATCAGGTCGGCGATGAAATCCAGCTGCGACAGGCGCGAACCCACGCCCAGCGACAGGTGCGCGACGGCGACCGCCAGCCCTTCGCGGCCGTCGCCGAAGCGCGCCAGCAGCACGCCGCGGCCGCCGATGCGGCCGGGCAGGGCGTGATCCTGCACTTCCACCGGTTCCAGCCGGCTGAGCAGGCCATTGGCGCTGGACGCGACCCCGCCCATGCGCCGGTTGGGCTGGTGGCTCCAGTAGTTGAAGCCGGCGCGCTGGGCCAGGTAGTGGGTCTGGTTGGTGAAACCCGAGCGCAGGCTGCCGGGGTCGGCCTCCTGCAGGCCGACGATGTCGCGGCCGCTGGCGAGCCTGGCGATCGCATCCAGGCTGGAGCGCTTGCTGCCCGACGGCAGCGCGTGCGACCAGCTGCGGGTCACGTAGTCGCTGTAGCGGCGCGTGCTGGAGCCGGCCTGGATGTTGGCCGTGAGCAGGCGCAGGGTGTGGGTGGGGGAATTCACGGCGGTGGAACCAGGGCCTCGTGTCGACGAGGCCCTTGATACCTTACTTGGCGTTGGCGGCGCGTTCGCGTGCGATCAGGTGGTCGGCGATGCGCAGCATGTCCTCGTAGCTCTTGCCCTTGACCAGGTACTTGCCGTTGACGATCAGCGACGGCGTGCCGGTGATCTTGCTGCGCTGGGCGAACTGCTTGGCGCGATTGGTCTTGGCCACCACCGAGAAGCTGCCCATGGTGTCGGCGAAGGTCTTCGGGTTGACGCCGAACTTGGCGTAGAAGTTGGCGATGTCCTCGACCGAATCGCGGCCCAGCTCGCCCTTGAGCGACTGCTCGACATGGATGGCCGAGTACAGCGCCTCATGGGTCTTCTCCTGCACGCCCAGTGCCTCGGCGGCATAGAAGGCGCGGCCGTAGTCGTCCCACATGCTGCCGAACATGGCCGGCACGTAGACGAAGTTGACGTCCGACGGCAGGCCGGCCTTCCACGGCCCGATCAGCGGCTGGAAGCGCGCGCAGGCCGGGCAGACGTAGCCGAACACCTCGGCCACTTCGATCTTGCCGGTCGCCGGCTGGATCGGCTGGCCGCCGTCGATGACCAGGTAGTCGGTGCCGGCCACCGGTTCAGGGCCGACCAGGCGCGCCTGCGCCGGCACCGGGGTGTTCTCCGCGCTCTGCGCGGCGGCCTGCCCGCTGGCCGCTTCCGGCGTGGCGGCGGCTTCGGCAGCAGCGTCGGCGGCGGGGGCGGCCGGGGCGTTGGCGGCGGCCGGTTGTTCGGCGACCGGGGCGACGGCGTCGGCCGAGCCGTCCTGGGCCTTGCAGGCCACCATCAGCGGCAGCAGGGCGGCCAAGGCGAGTACGAAACGGATCTTCATGGGTGGATCTCCAGCAGGGATTCGTCGGGTCGTCGGGCCGCCAGCGGCGACCGCGGGGCGCATGATGACATTATCTGCGGCGGCGGCTGAACCGGTTGCCGGAGCGCGCCGGCATGGGCTCAGCGGCGCCGGCCGGCAGCGCGCTCGCGTTCCACCAGGGCGCTGGCGATGCGCAACTGGTCCTCGAAGCTGCGGCCCTTGACCAGGTATTTGCCGTTGACCACCAGCGCCGGCGTACCGGGCACCCGCACGCGCAGGGCGAAGGCGCGCGCGGCCTTCACCCTGGCGTCGGTCTGGTCGCTGCGCAGCGCATCGACATAGCGCTCCGGCTGCACCCCGTAGGCGGCATAGAACGTCGCCAGTTCCTGTGGCGACACGTTCTGCATCGGCAGGCTGCGCCGTTCGTGCAGGGCCTTGAACACATCGGCGTGGCTGCGCTTGAGCACGCCGGTCTGCTCGGCGGCGTAGAAGGCGCGCGCATAGGCGTCCCAATGGCCGCCGAAGGCAGCCGGCACCGCGGTGAAGCGCACGTCGCCCGGCAGCCGGGCGACCCAGGCTTCGAGCAGCGGTTCGAAATGGGCGCAGTGGATGCAGGGGTAGCCGAACACTTCGACCACCTCGATCTTGCCGGCCAGGGGGGCGAACGGGCCGGGTTCTGCGATCAGCTCATAGTCCTGGCCTTCCACCGGTGCGGCGGCGTCGGCGGCACAGGCGGCCAGCGGCAGCAGGGCCAGCAACAGCAGGGACAAGCGCGCGAAATACGTCATCGGGATCTCCAACTGGAAAAAGAGACGCCGACCACAGGGGTCGGCGTATCCGGGAACACGACTGCCCGTCGCCGTGGCGACCGCGACCGTCAGGCGGTCAACGCGCGGCGGCCACGGCCACGTCGTCGGCGCGCGCGTGCAGGCCCTGCACGTAGCTGGCCAGCGCCTGGATTTCCTGCTCGGTGAGCTTGCCGGCCACCTGGGCCATGATCCGGAACTGCGACGGATCGGTTTCCTGGGTCTGGCCCGCCTGGTAGTGCTGCAGGCGCTGGGTGACGTACATGGCGTGCTGGCCGCCGATGTGCGGGTAGGCCGGGCCGGGATTGCCGGCGCCGCTCGGGCCGTGGCAGGCCATGCAGGCCGGGATCTCGCGGCTGGCGTCGCCGTTGCGGTACAGCTTCTGGCCGACCTCGTAGAACTTCATGCCGGCGTACGGGCCGTCGGCGATGGCGGTGTCGTCGGCCACGCCGGCGCCGGACTTCTGGCGGGCGAAGAAGGCGCCGATGTCGCGCATGTCCTGCGCGGTCATGCCCTGCACGAACGGCAACATGGCGGCGACCGCGCCCTCGGTGCGCTGGCCGCCGGCGATCAGCGCCAGCTGGCGGGCGATGTAGCGCTCGCTCTGGCCGGCCAGCCGCGGATACATCTCCACCGCGGAGTTGCCGTCGGCGCCATGGCAGGCGGCGCAGGCCTGTGCCTTGCCTTCGCCGGCCTCGGCATCGCCGGGCAGGGTCTTGCTGAGGTCGATCTCCAGCGGCGCGGTCTGCACCGGCGCGTTGTCGGGCACCGGCGTGACCGAACTCTGTGCGAACGCGACGACCGCGATCAGCGGGATGACAAGGGCGGAAACGGCTAAGACACGAGCGTGGCGCATGCAGAAGCTCCGTGTGGAACGGGCCGGGCGGGTCCGCGCCGGCATCGACCGGATTATCCACGCCGTTTCATGGCAGGGTCAACGCACGGGCGCCAGCGGGGCCCGCGGCGTGCGATCCTATGGGCATGTCACAGCTCCTAGAACGCGCCCGATATCTGCTTTCGGCCCACAATGCCCGGCAATTGCCGCCGGACGAGGGCGCCGAGGTGGCCTTCGCCGGTCGCTCCAACGCCGGAAAATCCAGCGCGCTCAACGCGCTGACCCGCCAGAACGCGCTGGCCCGCGTCTCCAAGACGCCGGGCCGCACCCAGCAGCTGGTGTTCTTCCAGGTCACCCCGCAGGCGCACCTGGTCGACCTGCCCGGCTATGGCTACGCCAAGGTCCCGCAGGAACTGCAGGCGCACTGGCAGGCCTTCATCGACAACTATTTCCGTACCCGCGACGCGCTCAAGGGACTGGTGGTGGTGATGGACATCCGCCACCCGCTCAAGGACTACGACCGGCAGATGCTGGCCTACGCGGTGCAGCGCGGCCTGCCGGCGCATGCGCTGTTGACCAAGGCCGACAAGCTCGGCCGTGGCCAGCAGGCGCAGACGCTGCAGAAGGTGCGCAGGGAACTGGCCGATGCGTTCGGCGATTCGGTGAGCGTGCAGGCGTTCTCCGGCGAGTCGAAGCAGGGCGTGGACGAGGCCCGCGCCGTGATCGGTGGCTGGCTGGGCCTGTAACGCCGACACCAGGCGGGCACTCCAGCCCTTTCCCACGCGCCGCGCACCCGCCCGTGGGGCGCCAGCGCGCGGCGCGGGCCCTCGCTCACAGCGGCGAAAACTCGCCCGGCACCCAGGCGAAGGCTTCACCCGCGTGGCGCACGTGGCCCAGGCCGGGGAACGGCAGGTGCGCGCCAGCCACCCACCACCGCCCCGCCGCGGCCTCGGCCATCAGCCGGCGGCGACTGGCGATGGCGGCCGTGCGGTCGCTGTCGGCTTCGTAGCTGGCGTCGGGCCGCGCGAACTGGACCGCGTGGAAGTGCACGATGTCGCCCCATACCAGCAGCTGCTCGCCGTTGCCGCCGTCGATCCGCCAGGAGACGTGGCCCGGGGTGTGGCCGTGGCTGTCCAGCGCGGTGATGCCGGCGGGCAGGGCATCGCCTGCGACAAAACGTCGCAGGCGTCCGGCCGCGGCGTACGGCGCCACCGCACTGCGCGCCATCGGGAAGGCGAAGCGCAGCGACTGCGGCGCGCCGGCTTCACTGGCCGGGTCCAGCCAGTAACCGGCATCGGCCTGTGACAGCCACACGCGGGCGTTGGCGAACGCCGGCTTGCCGTCGGCGTCGAGCAGCCCGCACAGGTGATCCGGATGGGCGTGGGTCAACAGCACGTCGTCCACCTCGGCTGGGTCGTAGCCGGCGGCGCGCAGGTTGACCAGTACCTGACCCAGGCCGGGGCCAAAGCACTGCGCGGCGCCGGTATCGACCAGCGCCAGGTGTGTGCCGCGCTGCACCAGGTAGGCGTTGACCGCGGTCTGCAGGCCCTTGCCGTCCTCGGGCACGTAGCCGTGTTCGAGCAGGCGGGTGACCGCGCCCGGGTCAATGCCGGCCAGTGCCTGCCGCGGCAGCGCGACGGTACCGTCGAACAGCGCGGTGACGTGCACCTCGCCGATCTGCTGGTGATACACGCCGGGTACCTGCGCGTGCGGGACATGGGCGGTGCCGGCATGGGCGCCGCCGGCGGCCAGCAGCAGGGCCAGGGCAAGGGGACGAAGGACAGCGTGGGACATGGGCAGTTCCGTCAGGGGCGGCATCGCGCCGCGGAGCCGCCATGTTGCGCCCGGCCCAGCCTGCGATGCGCTCGCAATGCCGCGCGATCCGCTCACCGCCGCCGCGTCGTCACTGGTTGCCGATCGCGGACGGCTCCATGCCATAGCGTTCGTGGAAGCGCCGGTTGAAGCTGGACAGCGAGCGGTAGCCGACGCGCGCGGCCACGGTCTTCAGCGGCAGGCGGGTGGTGTAGAGCAGCTGCATCGCCTGCGCCAGCCGCGCATCGCCGATCAGCTCGCGCAGGCCGAGCCGTTCGCTGGCCAGGCGCCGGCGCAGGGTGGCGCCACTGATGCCCAGGTGCTGTTCGAAATCGCGCGACTGCCAGTTGCGTCCGGGCTGGGCGGCGACCAGGTCGCGGATGCGCTCGCCCAGGCCGGGTTCGGGCGCGACCAGCAGGCTGCCATGGCCGGACGCGCAGAACGCCACGGCCAGGCTGGCCAGCGCCAGCCGGGCCGCGGTGTAGTCGCCGTGTTCCAGCGCCTGCCGCCACTGCAGCAGCGGCGCGCCGTGCGCGGCCAGCGGCAGCCGCGCCAGCGGCGGGCCGGCTTCGGGCAACGGCCCGCTCCACAAGGTGCGGGTGGCGTGCAGCACTTCGGTGCACAGCGGCACGATGGCGCTGAGATAGAGGCCACTGTCGGGGTCGGGGACGTTGACCACGTCGATCCGGCAGCGGCGGGTGATCAGGAACAGGTCGCCGGGGGCCAGGTCCAGCACCTGCTGCGCGGTGCGCACGTGCTTGCGTCCCTGCAGCAGGATCGCGAACTGCGGGCGCGGGATCTCCACCGAGGAAGCGCCGTGTTCGCGGCGCGCGGTGATACAGGCATAGTCCCCGGCGTTCTGGCAGTCGGCCAGCGTCGCCAGCTGTTGCAGCAACGGGCCGGGCGTCGTCGCCAGGGCCACCATCAACCGGCCAGGTGGGTGTCGAACAGATTGCCGATGGCCGCCGCCGCGCCCATCGCCAGTGCGCCCCAGAACACCACCCGCAGCGCACCGCGCAGGCGCGAGGCGCCGCCGGCGTGGGCGGCCATCGCGCCGGTGATGCACAACCCGACCAGGGTGGACGCGGTGGTGATCTGCGCGACGTAGGCGTAGGGGGCCAGCAGTGCGGTGAGTACCGGCAGGATCGCGCCGACGACGAACGCGCCAGCCGAGGCCAGCGCCGCCTGCAGCGGCCGCGCCCGCAGTTCCTCGGTTATGCCCAGCTCGTCGCGCGCATGCGCGGCCAGCGCATCGTGCGCGGTCAGCTGCACGGCCACCTCGTGCGCCAGTTCCGGGGTCAGCCCGCGCCGCCGGTAGATGCCGGCCAGTTCCTCCAGCTCGGTATGCGGGTCTTCGCGCAGTTCACGGCGTTCCAGCGCCAGGTCGGCATGCTCGGTGTCGGCCTGCGACTGCACCGACACGTATTCGCCGGCGGCCATCGACATGGCGCCGGCCACGGTGCCGGCGACGCCGGTGGCCAGGATGGTGGAGGCCGGCGCGCCGCTGGCGGCGATGCCGACCACCAGGCCGGCGACGGAGACGATGCCGTCGTTGGCCCCGAGCACGGCCGCGCGCAGCCAGCCGACACGTTCGGAGCGGTGGGATTCGGTGTGTCGGGTCGGTTTCATGGCCGCAGTGTAGGACGGCACGTGGACCGTTGGTGAAAACGACTCGCAGCCGCGGCGCCGGACCGGTCAAGTCGCCGCCGGTGGGATGCTGAAAACCGCCACCGCGACATGCCGGCAATAGGGGCCGCGATATAGTGCGCGCTCGGGAGCTGTTCGCGGTCCATCGCGGGCGAGGGCCGGTGGCCCGTGGCGGAGCCGGGCAGGCGCAGCGTGCGTGGATGCGCGCCTTGCCAGCGCTGGACGGGACGCGGCGACGCGCGCGACGGACTGCGGGCCGGTTCTTGTGATGCCGGGGGCAGGCCCCCATTTCCCCGCCCAGCCAGAACACTGCGAGCCAGCCCTTGTCGAGCCCCAGCCACGTTGCCGATACGCCCATTACCGACCGCTCGCAGCTGGTGGAGGTGCTCGCTTCCGGCGAGAAGCCGCGCCCGCAGTGGCGCATCGGCACCGAGCACGAGAAGTTCGGGTTCCGCCTGGACGACCTGCGCCCGCCGACGTTCGAGGGCGAGCGCGGCATCCAGGCGCTGCTGACCGGGCTGACCCGTTTCGGCTGGGAGCCGGTGCAGGAACGTGTCGATCAGGGGCCGGGCAACACCATCGCGCTGCTGCGCGACGGCGCCTCGGTGACGCTGGAGCCGGCCGGGCAGCTGGAGCTGTCCGGCGCCGCGCTGGAGAGCATCCACCAGACCTGCGTGGAAACCGGCACCCACCTCAACGAGGTGGCGCAGGTGGCCGGCGAGCTGCAGCTGGGTTTCCTCGGCATGGGCTTCCAGCCGAAGTGGACCCGCGCCGACATGCCGTGGATGCCCAAGGGCCGCTACCGCATCATGCGCGAGTACATGCCCAGGGTCGGCTCGCTCGGCCTGGACATGATGACCCGCACCTGCACGGTCCAGGTCAACCTCGACTACGCCAGCGAAGCGGACATGGTGAAGAAGTTCCGCGTGTCGCTGGCGCTGCAGCCCATCGCCACCGCGCTGTTCGCCGATTCGCCGTTCACCGAGGGCCGGCCCAACGGTTACCTGAGCTACCGCTCGCACATCTGGACCGACACCGATGCCGACCGCACCGGCATGCTCGACTTCGTGTTCGAGGACGGCTTCGGCTACGAGCGCTACGTCGACTACCTGCTCGACGTGCCGATGTATTTCTCCTACCGCGACGGCGTCTACCACGATGCCAGCGGCAAGTCGTTCCGCCGCTTCCTCAAGGGCGAACTGGATGTGCTGCCGGGTGCGCTGCCGACGCTGCGCGACTGGTCCGACCACATGACCACCGCCTTCCCCGAGGTGCGGCTGAAGAAGTACCTGGAAATGCGCGGCGCCGACAGCGGCCCGTGGAGCCGGATCTGTGCGCTGCCGGCGTTCTGGGTGGGCCTGCTGTACGACGACACGGCGCTGGATGCGGCCTGGGACCTGGTCAAGGATTTCAGCCTCGCCGAGCGCCACGCGCTGCGCGACGGCGTGCCGCGGCAGGCGCTGCACCTGCCGTTCCGCGGCGGCAGCGTGCGCGACCTGGCGCGGCGCGCGCTGGAGATCTCGCGCGAGGGCCTGCGCCGCCGCGCGGCGCTCAACGGCGACGGCCAGGACGAGACCCGTTTCCTCGACGTGCTGCAGGAAATCGTGGACTCGGGCAAGACCGCCGCCGAGCGCAAGCTGGAGCTGTTCCATGGGGCATGGAACGGCAGCATCGACCCGGTGTTCCGCGAATTCGCCTACTGAGCCGGCACCCTGGCGCGTTGCTAGACTGCCGGCTCCCTTGACGGAGGCAGGCGCATGGGCAACACGACGGACGAGATCGTCTTCTACACCCACCCGCAATCGCGCGGCCGCATCGTGCGCTGGATGCTGGAGGAAGTCGGGCAGCCGTACCGCACCGAGGTGCTGGGCTACGGCGAGGACATGAGGTCGCCGGCCTACCTGGCGATCAACCCGATGGGCAAGGTACCGGCCATCGTCCACCGCGGGGTAGTGGTGACCGAGGCCGCGGCCATCTGCAGCTACCTGGCCGATGCGTTCCCGCAGGCCGGGCTGGCGCCGGCGCAGGACGACCCGCTGCGCGGCAGTTATTTCCGCTGGCTGTTCTTCGCCGCCGGGCCGGTGGAGGCCGCAGTCAGCGCCAAGGCGTTCGGCCTGCTGGCGCCGCCGGACAAGGCCGGCATGGTCGGCTATGGCAGTTTCGAGCGGATGGCCGACACCCTGGAGAAGGCCGCTGCCGGCGCCGCGCCGTGGCTGCTGGGCGAGCGGTTCAGCGCCGCCGACGTCTACCTGGGCAGCCAGGTGCTGTGGGGCACGATGTTCAAGACCCTGCCCGAGCGCCCGGCGTTCGCCGAATACGCCGCGCGCCTGCGCGCGCGTCCGGCCTGGCAGCGCGCGGCCGCGCTGGACGACGCGCTGGCGGCGTCGCAGTGAGCGGCGCCGGCGGCGATCACGCCGAGGCTTGACCCCGGTCAGGGCGGCCCGCGCCGCGGGCACGCAGTATCCGGCCGGCGGGCACGGTCGCCCGCCGCCGGAACGGCCACGGGGCGGGTCGCCGGTCGCGTGCTGCGCCCCGGGAGTATGTCGATGACGCAATTCAGGATTCCCCTGTCCGGCCCGGCGCCGGACCTGCAGCTGCTGGAAGACGCGCTGCAGGACGCCGACCCTTCCGTGCTGCTGGATATCGAACCGCTCAGCCGGGTGTTGCGCATTTCCACCCTGCTCGACGAACACAGCCTGCTGCCGGCACTGGGCCGCGGCGGCCTGCCGGTTTCCGCCGCGCAGCTGGAACGGGTGCCTTCGGAATGCTGCGGCGGCTGCGGCGGCTGAGCCGTCGCGGCGCGCAGTCCCGGGGGAAGCCGGCACGTGGGCGCCCCGCGTGCCGGCCTTCCCTCCCGGCCAGGCGCGACGATGTGGAGGGGATGGCCTGGCGGGAAAGCCACCGGCCGGCGTGGCGGATGCGCCGCCGGCCGCGGCGTGATGCCTTCCGTGCAGTGCGCCCTGCATCGGCCAGCGTAAGCGCCCGCGACCCGACCGTGGGGCTTCCCGTGGAGACGTCGTCCCTGCTCGCCGCGACCGCCTTGTTCGCGCTGCCTTGCGCCTTGCAGGCGCAGGCCGCCCTCCCGATGCTCAACGGCACCTGCCCCGGTGCACGGGAGGTGCCTGCCGACGACGGCGGGCCGGTCTATGTCAACGGCAGGGAAACCCGGCTGAAGCGCTTCAATGACGATCATGTCGAGGCGCACGACCCGGCCCGCGGCGTGACCCTGTCGATCACCACGTCCGCCGGCGGCGGCGTGCAGATGTCCCATACCGGCCAGGACGGCGCGAACGGGGGGTGTTCGGTCGGCCGCCATGACGCGCGCGGCGGATCGCACGACGCGCCGGTCTGCCCGGGACGTGACCTGCGAATCGCAGGGCAACACCCTGGCCGGGTGCGACATGGACACCCGCGGCGATGTCGAGCTCGTGCGCCGGCTCAGCCGCACCGAATGCGTGGAGGGCCGGAACGGGGGGTGTCGCGCAATTCCGTCCGGGTCAAGGACGGGTGCCGCGCGGTGTTCCGCAACACGCCGGGGGACGGCGGGCATCACGCCGACCACGGCCAGCACCGCGGTTACGTGGCGCCCGTGGCCGCCGCCGGTGCCGGGCTGCTGGGCGCCTGCAATCGGCGTGCGGGCGCATCCGGCGCGCTGGTCACGCGCGTGCCGGAGAACGACGAGGCCGCCGAACTGATCGTCGATCATCCGGACGGCTGCTACCTGTGCATGGCGCGCAACGATGCACAGGTGATGTCCTTGACCCGGTTGCTGCGCCAGCCGAAGTGATCGTCTGGGCGGCGTGGTGCCGCCCCGGCGAGGGGATGGCGCAGGTGGCGGCAACAGGGTGCCCTCGCGCCTCTGCGGCGTATTGCCCGGGCATGGCCGCTGGCGCCGCGTCGTCGGACGCTGCGGCCGGTATCGCGGTGGCGGCGGGCGGGACCGCCGCGCAAGCCGCCGGGGAACGGCCGCGGCACTGCCCGGGACAAAGAAAAAAGGCGCGTCGACAGACGCGCCTTTTCCCTTCACCGGCCCGCCGTCATTCCGGCTGGCGGATGGGACAGCGCACCTCCTCCAGGGACGTGCAGGCGTCGCTGGCCGGGGCGATGGCCGCATCGGCCAGGCGGTACAGGCCGGCGGCGGACGAAGCGGTGGGTGGGCGGGTTGCGGGCGTGCGCACGCTGGCGGCCACTTCACGGCCCACCTGCAGGTTCTGCGCGACGGACAGGCCCTTTACCTCCAGCGTTCCTTCGCGGTAGGTGATGTCGTAGTTGCCCAGCCGTGCCCCCTGCGCATCGCTGGCGACGATGGCGTAGCTGCCGGGCTGCGCGCTAACGCCACTGCCGTCGCTGAACAGCCTGACCGCGTCGATGGTGTCGTCGTTGACCAGGCCCTGCGCCGTGTAGCCGTTGAGCGGTGAGTGCTGGCCAATGGTCTTGCTGGCGTTGTTGGCGGTGATGATCAGGCCGGCCTTGCCGATGCTCAGGGTGCCGTTGACGTAGGTGATGTCGTAGTTGGACAGGCCGCTGCCATCGGCATTGCTCGCGGTGATGGTGTACTCACCGACGTTGGCGGTGGCCGCGCTGCCGGCCGAGGCCAGCTGGACCGAGGACACCGTGTCGCCATCGGCCAGGCCACTGACGGTGAAGCCGTTGATGCCGCCGGTCTGGCCATAGGTCTTGCTGCCGTTGTTGGCGGTGATGGTCAGCCCGGCCTTGCCGATGGTCAGGGTGCCGTTGACGTAGGTGATGTCGTAGTTGGACAGGCCGCTGCCGTCGGCGTTGCTGGCGGTGATGGTGTAGTTGCCGACGCTGGCGGTGGCCGCGGTGCCGGCCGAGGCCAGCTCGACCGAGGACACCGTGTCGCCATTGACCAGGCCGCTGGCGGTGAAGCCGTTGATCCCGCCCGCCTGGCCATAGGCCTTGCTGCCGTTGTTGGCGGTGATGGTCAGCCCGGCCTTGCCGATGCTCAGGGTGCCATTGACGTAGGTGATGTCGTAGTTGGACAGGCCGCTGCCGTCGGCGTTGCTGGCGGTGATGGTGTAGTTGCCGACGTTGGCGGTGGCCGCGGTGCCGGCCGAGGCCAGCTGGACCGAGGACACGGTGTCGCCGTTGACCAGGCCGCTGGCGGTGAAGCCGTTGGTACCGCCTGCCTGGCCGTAGGTCTTGTTGCCGTTGTTGGCGGTGATGGTCAGCCCGGCCTTGCCGATGGTCAGGGTGCCGTTGACGTAGGTGATGTCGTAGTTGGACAGGCCGTTGCCCGCGGCATTGCTGGCGGTGATGGTGTAGTTGCCGACGTTGGCGGTGGCCGCAGTGCCGGCCGAGGCCAGCTGGACCGAGGACACGGTGTCGCCGTTGACCAGGCCGCTGGCGCTGAAGCCATTGACACCACCCGCCTGGCCGTAGGTCTTGCTGCCGTTGTTGGCGGCGATGGTCAGGCCGGCCTTGCCGATGGTCAGGGTGCCGGCGAGCAGCTCGATGTCATAGCCGAACTGGCTGGAATAGAGCCCGCTGGCACGCAGGTTGGCGCCGGTGTAGGTGCCGGCGTTGGCGCTGCTGGCGGTGTAGACGGCGCTGCCGGACACCAGCGCCGGGTCGTAGCCGACGGGGAACACCAGGGCGCCGACGCTGCTGCTGGCGCTGCCGTCGTAGGTCTTGCTGGCGTTGCCGGCATTGACGCTGAGCGTGGTCATGAAGCTGCGCAGCAGCGGCGCGCTGTGGCCCTCGTACATGCGCCAGGTGGCGCCCGTGCCACCGGCGTCGTCGATGCTCCAGCCGGCCGCCACGAAGGGCGCCAGCCCGGTGAGCTGGGCGCTGGTCAACCCGGAGATGCCGCTGCCGTTGCCGGCGCCGACGCCCTGGGCCAGGCCGCTGCTGCTGGTGTTCCAGAAGCTGCCGGTGGCGGTGCCGACATTGCTGCCCACCAGGCCGCCGACCGCGCCCGCGCTGGAACTGGCCGTGCCGGTGGCATAGACACGCAGCAGGCTGCCGTCGTTGAACCCGACCAGGCCGCCCGCGGTGGCGCTGCCCTGGGCGCTGCCGGTGGCGTAGCTGTCGCGGATGACGCCGGTGCTGGCGTTGCTGCCGGCCAGGCCGCCACCATTGAGGCCGCCGCCGGCGCTGCCCGTGGCCAGCGACTCGCTGAGGGTTCCGGCGTTGCTGCCGACCAGGGCGCCGACATTGCCCGTGCCGGTGACGGTGGTGTCGCTGCTGACCCGCTCGATAACCCCGCCGGCGGCGTTGTAGCCCACCACGGCGCCGCTGTAGCTGCCGCCGGCCACGCTGCCGCCCACCAGGTTGAGGTTGCCGACGTAGCCGGCGTTGTAGCCGAACAGGCCGCTGTAGGTACTGCCCGGACGGTTGATGACCAGGCCGCTGATGCGATGTCCCTGTCCGTCGAGCCGGCCGCTGAAGGGGGTGGCCAGGCTGCCGATGGAGAGGAAGCCGGTGCCGCTGTTCCACAGCGCGCTGCTGGAGGCGTTGATGTCGTTGGCCAGGACGAAGCGGCTGCCCGCCAGGCTGGTCGACGCCAGGCCCTGCAGGCCGTAGACATCGGTGATGCGGTACGGCGTGGCGGTGCTGCCATCGCCACCCAGCGCGCGCACGAAGGTGGCGCCGGCGCCGAGGCGGAAGTCGGTGACGCTGAAGCCGGGCAGGCTGGCCGCCACCTGGCGCCAGGTGCCGCCGGTGAGATCCAGCACGCCGAGGTTGACGCCCCCGTTGCTGGTTACGGTGCCGGCAGCGGACAGGGCCAGGCTGCCGTTGGCCGCATCGATGCCATCGCCCAGCACGACGTTGCCGCCGTTGCTGGTGCTGAGGGTCAGGCCGGCGTTGTCGCCCCAGGTCAGGCGGTCGGCGACGCTGAGGTTGCCGCCTGCCGACAACTGGCGGGTGCCGCTGATGCCGAAGGTGCCGCCGCTGTCCAGGCTGAGCAGGCCGCCGGAACCGAGGTTGGTGTCCAGGCTGTAGCTGGCGGCGCTGGCCGCCAGGTAGAGGCCGTAGCCGCTGCTGGTGAGGTTCGCGAAGTCGCCGTACGAGAGGAAGGCGAGGTCGCTGTCGGCATGGCTGCCGCGCGCGGCCAGGTAGCGGCTGCGGGTCGCCGAGAGGCTGCCCTGGCCGGTGAACAGACGCATGGCGGCGCTGTAGACGTCCAGCCCCTGGATGCCGTTGGTGCCGATCACGTCGCCGAAGCCGGCACCGGTGTCGAGGTTGCCGTCCAGGTAGGCGATGGCGCCATTGGCGTCCAGGCTGCTGGCATCGCCGAGGATGTAGTAGTAGCCGTCCGCCCCGCTGCTGGCGCTGCCGATGGCCACGCCGCCGGACACGGCGGTCAGCGTCGCGCCCGCCAGGGCGGCGGCACCGGCATTGCCGAAGGCCTTGCCGCTGATGGCGATGGGCGTGGTGCCGTAGCGCCAGCTGAAATACGGGTAGAGGTTGGCGCCGGTGCCCCAGATGGACGCGGAGAAACCGGCCGGCAAGCCACCCTGGAGCTGGGCGGTGGTACGCCCGGTGATCCCGTTTACCAGGCCACCGGCTGCGGCCAGCGGCTGGCCACTGGTCTGGGTGTTCCAGTAGGCGTTGCTGATGGCGCCATTGGTGCCGTTGTTGTAGCCGACGAACCCGCCTGTCTGGCTGCCGCCCGCGACGTAGCCCGTGGAGTAGCTGTTGCTGATGGTGCCGTTGATGAAATTGACCCCGGCGAAGCCGCCGATGTTGCTCGCAGAGCCCTGGCCGATCACCGCGCCGGTGGCGTAGGAGTCGGTGATGCTGCCTTCGTTGTGGCCGACGAAGCCGCCGACCGGCCCCGACGACGCCCGCACCGTGCCGGTGGCGTAGGACTGGCTGATGGAACCGCCATCGCCGCTGTAGCCGTTGGCGCCCACCAGGCCACCGACATAGCCGAGGTTGGCGGTCGTGTTGGTGCCGGTGACGTTGCCGGTGGCATGGGAGCGGGTGATGCTGCCGCCGTTGACGTTGAAGCCGACCAGGCCACCGACCTGGTAGCCGGCCCCGGTGACATTGCCGGTGGCGGAGGCATCGGCGATGGCGCCGCCGTCGTTGGTGCCCACCAGCCCGCCGGTGTTGGCTTCGCTGGTGCTGGTGCCGCTGACCGTGGTGCTGGCCGACGCGTTGCCGAGGGTGCCGCCCTGCATGTAGCCGACCAGGGCACCGACGTTGTCTCTGCCGGTGACGTTGCCGCCCACCAGCCTGACGTTGGCCAGGGTCGCGCCGGAGGTGTAGCCGAACAGGCCGACATAGTCGGTGGCCGCGCGGTTGATGACCAGGCCGCTGATGCTGTGGCCCTGTCCGTTGAAGCTGCCGGTGAACTGCTGTGCGTTGCTGCCGACCGGGCGGAAGCCCGACGCACCCCATACCTCGCCGTAGTAGCCGCCACTGGCGGCCATGGCGCTGGCCAGGCTCAGGTCGGTGCCCAGCCGGTAATTGGCATTAAGGTCCAGCCCCATCAGTTGCAGGGCGTGGGGGGTGAAGATGGTCGTGGAGTATTCGTTGCGCAGCATCGGCCGGGTATCGCCTTCGAACATCACCCACATGTTGGTGAAGTCGAAGCCGGTGTAGGCCGACTGGTTACGCACGGCGCTGGTCAGGCCGGTGCCGCCGCCCAGCGAGCTGGACTGGCCGGTGCTGTTGATGTCCCAGTAGCTGCTGTTGACGATGATGGTCGGCAGGTAGCCGCCACCGATCAGGCCGCCGGTGGTGGTGTAGCCGGTGACCTTGCCGCTGGCGTAGGTGTTGGTCAGCGTCGCGCTGGAGATCACCTCGCCCAGCAGCCCGCCCGCAAACGCACTGGTGTTGCTGACCGTGGCGGTGACCGAGCCGGTGGCATAGGAGTCGGCCATGGCAATGCTCTGCACGCTGCCCGCCAGCCCACCCACCACGGTCAGGCCGGTCACGTCGGCGGCAGAGGACGAGTAGCGGATGATGCCGTTGTTGACCGTGCCGGCCAGGCCGCCGACGAAGGCGCTGGAGCCGGACACGCTGCCGGTCATGTGAACGTTGCTGAGGGTGCCGCCGAGGGTGGCGGCGATGCCGCCGACGTTCATCTGGCCGGTGATGCGGGCATTGGACAGGGTCAGGTCACGAACGTTGCCGCTCACGGTGCGGAACAGCCCGACGTCGTTCTCCAGCCCGCGGTTGATGGTCAGCTTGTCGATGCTGTGGCCAAGGCCGGCGAAGTTGGTGCTCGCCCCGTCCAGCGGGTTGAAGCCGGCACCGCCGTTCCAGCTGGCGGTGGCGCTGGCGTCGATGTCGTTGCCCAGGGCGTAGAAGCCGGTGCTGGTGATGTTCTGCAACGCACCGATGTCATGGATCAGGACGTAGCCGGTGCCCGCCAGGCTGAGGCTGGCATTGCTGCCGGACAGGGTCACGCGGGCGCCCTTGTTCAGGCTGTAGCTGCCGCTGTAGGACAGCGACAGCCCGGCGTTGTTGCCGGTGGCGGTGATGTCCTTGTTGATGATGATGCTGCCGGCGGCGTTGAGCGCCAGCACGGTGTTGGCGCTCCAGCTGATGGGCGCGTCCACGGTGATGTTGCCGGCCTGGCTGCCGCCGACGCCGGTGGTCACCGTCACCCCGGTGCTGGCCAGGGCGTTGCTGAGGGTGGTGACGTTGAGCACGCTGTCGTTGGCGTTGCCGTTGAAACCGCCCATGCCGGAGCTTGTGCCGTTGGAAATGGTCACGTTGTACGGGTCGATCAGCCACTCGCCGGTCTTGCCGTTGGGCGCCAGGGTGGTGATCCTGACGTCGTCGGCGATCTTCACGTGGGCGCCGCTGGTCTCGATGAAGCCGCCATCACCGCCGTCCGGGGCACTGGCATCGAGGGTGCCGGCGACGTTCACCACGCCGCCATCGAAGTCGCCCATCAGCAGGATCCTGCCGTCCTTCTCGCCCACCGTGCGGGCTTCGATCACCCCGGTATTGTTGACCACGGTCTTGAGCAGGGCATCGCCGGCGTGGGCGGTGAGCAGCACCTGGCCGCCATCGGCCTTGATCAACTGGTGGTTCTCCACCAGGGCATCGACCATGGCCTCATCGACCCGCAGGTTGAGCAGGCCGTTGCCGGCGAAGTCCAGGGTCATGGCATCGCCGGCGGCCAGCGCCACGCTGCCCTGGTTGGCGACGATCACGCCGTGGTTGCTGACCCTGCCGCCGAGCAGGGCAATGGCGCCGCCTGCGCGGGTGTTGAGCGAGCCGTGGTTGATCACCGCCGCATTGCGGCCGTCGCCCTTGAAGCGGTAGTTGCCGGCGGCGAAGTCGGCGTCGCTGATGCCCAGGGTGGAGGCGACCAGGCCGCCGACGTTCACCTGGGCGCTGGCGCCGAACAGTACGCCGTTGGGATTGACCAGGAAGACCCGGCCATTGGCGTCCAGCTGGCCCATGATCAGGGAGCCGTCGACGCCGAGTACGCGGTTGAGCGCGATCGCGTTCGCGCCGGGCTGGTTGAAGGTGACCTTCTGCCCGGCACCGATGTTGAAGCTCTGCCAGTTGATCGCCAGTTTGTCGCTGGCCTGGTTGATGACCAGCTGGTTGCCGCCGGGCGCGCCGATCTGGCCGCTGCCGGACACGATGTTGCCGCCGGTCGGCAGCGATTGCGCCATCAGCCCCTGGCTGCTGATGGACACCAGCAGGCCCAGCGCCAGTGGCGTGAGCCGCGGGCCGGCCGGCAAGCGGCGCGTGGCGCCGCTCGTCGCGCCGGGAGAGGCACCCAGTTCGGAGGCCACCTGGACCTGGCCCAGGGCGCGGTTGAACACGAGACGGTAGATGCGATTCATGGCCGGTGTCCTTAGAAAGTGGTGCTGATGCGTGCCCAGTACTGGGTGCTGTGTCCATCGGCGGCGCGGTAGCTGCCCGTAGGCCGGGCGCCGCTCACTTCCAGCCGCAGTTCCGGCTTCCAGGGCAGCCGCAGGCCGATCGCGACACCGGCGCCTTCCAGCGTCGTGGGCTGGAAGCCGATGCGGCGGTTGTCGGCTGCCGGGGAGGTGCGGCCCCAGTCGTAGAACAGGTTCAGTTCGACCAGGTCGCCCCAGCGACGGCCATTGAACGGCGAGGGCGTGTCGGCAAAGCCCGGCGCGCTGACCTGGTACTCGAAGGTCGCCTGCACGCCACGGTCACCCAGTGCCGTGGACAGCGGATAGGCGCGCACGCTGGTCGGTCCGCCGACGCTGAACTGCTCCACCGGGGTCAGCGCATCATCGCTGAACTGGGCATTGCCGCGCAGCAGCAGGCGCTGGTTGCCGGGCAGGGCCTGCAGGCGCGCCAGCGCCAGCCGGCTGACCCAGAAGTAGGAGTCGTGCGCGGCATACAGCCAGTTGAAGGCCGGGGAACCATCCTTGACGGATTTGCGCACCGACAGCTGCGCCAGGTTCATGCCACGCCAGCGGCGGTCGGTGTGGCGCAGGCTCACTCCGGCCTCGACCACGTCGAAGGTGTGGCGCGAGAGTTCGATGTCCAGGCCCTCGAGCCTGGATTCCTCATGGACCCAGCGCGCCGACGCCTGGACCTGCAGGTCCGGGCGCTGGATGAACTTCCAGTCGCTGCCCGCGTAGAAGAGCGTGGTCGGGCCCTTGATGCCGATGGCGGCGAACGGCCCGGAGTTGAGCTCGATCTCGCTGCGGCTGGCGCCGGCAATGGCGCTCAGCCCATCGACCGTTGCCAGCGGGGCGCTCAGGGACAGCGCCGCCTGCCAGCTGTTGGCCGGGTCCAGCCCGTAGCCGACGCTTGCGGCGAGCACGTCGCCCAGGCCCAGTGCATTGAACGCGCTCACGCCCAGTTCGGCGCGGTACTGGCCGGTGCTGTCGGTGCCGTGGTTGCTCAGGCCGGCGGTGATTTCATAGGGGCGTTCACTGTCGCGGGCGACCAGGATGATGTCGGTCTCGCCTTCGTTCTGGCCCGGCTGCAGCACCGAGGTGACCGACACCCCGGGCAGGTCGCGTGCGTAGAGAAGGGCGCGCTCCAGCTCCGCCTGGCGCAGCGGGCGACCGATCAGGCCCAGGCTGCTGGCGCTGAGCTGGTCGTCGCGATAGCGCCGGCTGCCCTGTACCAGCACCCGCCCGACCCGGCCTTCCATCACCTTCAGCGTCAGTGTCTGGCTGTCGTCGATCTGCTGCGGCGGCACGTAGGCCACCGAAACCAGGAAGCCGGCCTCGCGGTAGGCCTGGGTGATGCGCGCGGTGATCTGTTTGATCTGCTCGAAGGTCAGCGCTGCCGGCAGCGTGGGGCTGATGTCGCGCAGGGCCTGGTTGGCGACGGCATCGATCGCCGCGCGGCTGATGCCGCTGTCCGGGTGCTCGCCGACGCCTTCGACCGCGATGCGGGCGATATGCACGGTGGCAGGCGCCGTGGTGGGCGCGGCATCCTGCGCCCATGCGCAGGGGCTGAGGACGCACGCCAGCGCGGCGGCCAGTACGGCGCAACGCAGTGGGTGGATACGGGGGACGCGAATCGGGGTGTTGCTGCCATTGAGAGGCATCAGCGTGGTATCCGTCAGTGGTTTTGAGAGCGCTTGCCTGGGAACGCGACCGGCTTACTTTCTAACCGGGAAAAGTGCCCCGATGGCATCACCCGATTTGCAGGTGGGCGGGATCATATGTGACCCCTATCGCAATTTGAATTACCCGCTTCGCGGCAGGGGCGGGACCGGCCCTGAAAACGGCCAGCGTCCGCGGTCCATGCGGCCGCAGGGCCCGTCGCCCGGGGGCCATCGGACCCGCCCTGCAGGTGTCATTGCGGGCGCGGAACTCCACGGGGCATTGCCGCCCCCGGGGGCGGCCCGGGGTACCCGGGCGTTGCGTCCCCGGCGACGCGGAGGGAGCGCCCGGGGCCGCTCGTTCACGCCGGTACCGGCGCGCGGCCCGGCGTGGATCGGGCACTGCGGACCCGCGCATCCGGCGGCCGCAGCGATGGCCGGATGCGCCGCCCATCGCTGCGGCTGCACCCCATGTGTTTGCGCGCTGGCGCCTGCCGTCCGCGTCCGCGCCCTCCGGGTGCCAGGAGCGGCATGGGTCCTGCTCCGTGCCGCCCGCTGGACCCGCTCCGCAGGTCAGCCCCGGGCCAGGCCGGCCCGCACGCGTGCGCAGCAGCGCTGACAGCCGGGCCTTCGTCCAATATACTGCCCCCCAGTACAGGATAGGAGTCCGCGCATGCCGCATTCACCCGAGGAAAAGAAAAAGGTCCTGGCGCGGGTGCGGCGGATCCGCGGGCAATGCGATGCGCTGGAGCGCGCGCTGCAGGCCGGGGCCGACTGCGGGCCGGTGCTGCAGCAGATCGCGGCCATCCGCGGTGCCGTCAACGGGCTGATGTCCGAAGTGATGGAAGCGCACCTGCGCGAGGAATTCGGCCAGCCGGCGCAGTCGGACGCGCAACGCGCCGCGCGCGTGGCCGAGATGTCCGGCCTGATCCGTTCTTACCTCAAGTAGGGGCAGCGCCGGCGACGACGGCGCTGCCTGCGCAGCTGCGCACCGGCCGCATGGCGGCCGGGCATGGATGCGCCGCATCGCCCCCCGGCAGCCCACTGCAACCGCCGAACCCGAACAACCGCTACAGGAGAAAACCATGAAGTCACGTGCCGCCGTCGCTTTCGGCCCCGGCCAGCCGCTGCAGATCGTCGAGATCGACGTCGCCCCGCCGAAAGCGGGCGAGGTGCTGGTCCGGATCACCCACACCGGCGTCTGCCACACCGACGCGTTCACCCTGTCCGGCGATGATCCCGAAGGCCTGTTCCCGTGCGTGCTCGGCCATGAAGGCGCGGGCATCGTGGTCGAGGTCGGCGAGGGCGTGACCTCGGTGAAGCCGGGCGACCACGTCATCCCGCTGTACACCGCCGAGTGCGGGCAGTGCCTGTTCTGCAAGAGCGGCAAGACCAACCTGTGCACCGCCGTGCGCGCCACCCAGGGCAAGGGCGTGATGCCCGACGGCACCAGCCGCTTCTCGTACAACGGCCAGCCGATCCATCACTACATGGGCTGCTCGACCTTCTCCGAGTACACCGTGGTGGCCGAGGTGTCGCTGGCCAAGGTCAACCCGCAGGCCAACCCGGAGCACGTGTGCCTGCTGGGCTGCGGCGTCACCACCGGCATCGGTGCCGTGCACAACACCGCCAAGGTGGCCGAAGGCGACAGCGTGGCCGTGTTCGGCCTGGGCGGCATCGGCCTTGCGGTGATCCAGGGCGCGCGCCAGGCCAGGGCCGGGCGCATCATCGCCATCGACACCAATCCCTCCAAGTTCGCCCTGGCCCGGCAGTTCGGCGCCACCGACTGCGTCAACCCGAAGGAGCACGACAAGCCGATCCAGCAGGTGATCGTGGAGATGACCGGCTGGGGCGTGGACCACAGCTTCGAGTGCATCGGCAACGTCAACGTGATGCGCGCGGCGCTGGAGTGCGCGCACCGCGGCTGGGGCCAGAGCGTGATCATCGGCGTGGCCGGCGCCGGCCAGGAGATCTCCACCCGTCCGTTCCAGCTGGTCACCGGGCGCAAGTGGATGGGTACCGCCTTCGGCGGCGTGAAGGGCCGCAGCCAGCTGCCGGGCATGGTCGAGGACGCGATGAAGGGCGATATCGAACTGGCACCGTTCGTCACCCACACCATGGGCCTGGAGCAGATCAACGACGCCTTCGACCTGATGCACGAAGGCAAGTCGATCCGCAGCGTCGTCCACTTCTGAGGGGCGGCCGGGGCACGCCCCGGCCATGCCTCCGCGCGACTGGAGAGAACCATGCAACGAATCGAACACCGCGCCTGCTTCGGCGGCTGGCAGGACGTGTACCGGCACCGCTCCCAGGTGCTGGGCTGCGACATGACGCTGGGCGTCTACCTGCCGCCGCAGGCGCAGGACGGGGCCCGGCTGCCGGTGCTGTACTGGCTGTCCGGGCTGACCTGCACCGAGCAGAACTTCATCACCAAGGCCGGCGCGCAGCGCTACGCCGCCGAGCACGGCATCATCCTGGTGGCGCCCGACACCAGCCCGCGCGGCGACGACGTCGCCGATGCCGAAGGCTACGACCTGGGCAAGGGCGCGGGGTTCTACCTCAATGCCACGCAGCCGCCGTGGGCGCCGCACTACCGCATGTACGACTACGTCGTCAGCGAGCTGCCGGCGCTGGTCCAGGCGCAGTTCCCGGCCAGCGATGCGCGCGCGATCAGCGGCCATTCGATGGGCGGGCACGGTGCGCTGGTGATCGCGCTGCGCAACCCGGGGCGCTACCGCAGCGTGTCGGCGTTCGCGCCGATCGTGGCGCCGTCGCAGGTGCCGTGGGGCGAGAAGGCGTTTGCCGCCTATCTCGGCCAGGACCGCGATGCGTGGCGGCAGTACGACGCCACCGCACTGGTGGCCGGGGCCGCGGAGCGGCTGCCGCTGCTGGTGGACCAGGGCGGCGCCGACGAGTTCCTCGCGCCGCAGCTGCGCCCGCAGTTGCTGGCCGACGCCTGCGCGGCCGCCGGCCATCCGCTGCAGCTGCGGATGCAGCCCGGTTACGACCACAGTTACTACTTCATCGCCAGCTTCATCGGCGAGCACATCGCCCATCACGCCCGCGCGCTGGCCTGAGCCGCCGCGGGAGCGGGGCGTCGGTGTGGCCGCGGCGGTCCGCGGCGCCACATCGCGCCGCGGCGGACTCCCCGCCTGCGCACCGTCGCTGTCGCTGTCGCTGTCGCTGTCGCAGGCGGAGCCGTGGACGAGGTTGCAGTGGCCGCAGGCAGTCGCGGCAACAGCTGCCGGAGCAGGTGCGGGACGCCTGTGACGGCCGGCAGCGCGACCAGCGGTCACGTATTCCTGCGCGGTGCCTGCGGACGACGCTGCTCAGCGGCCGGGCCTGTGGGAGCGGTTGGCCGGTGATGCGCGACCGTTGCGCCGCCCGTGCGTGGGCCCCGGGTACCGGCGCGGCCGGTTCGTCCGGCAGCGCTGCCAGCTGCGGGGCGAGGACCGCGCGCCTGTGCGTCCGCCGCCGGCCGCTCCGTGCGTGTCTGCGCCGACGTTCCCGTCGGCCTGGCGGGATGCGGCCGGGTCAGCCGCCGCGGAAGTGCCGCGGCGCCGCGGTGGCCATGATGGCCGCGATCACGGTGCTGTCTCGTCCACCGCGAAGTCGGTGTAGGCGTAGCGCGCATCGCGCAGCACGGTATCGCCCTGCCGCAACCGCAGCGGCGCGGCGAACATCGGGCCGGCGCTGACGCAGGTGTGGAACTCGCCGTTCTCGCCACAGGCATCGATGGCGGCCGGCAGCGCGTCGAGCAGGGCGTGGTCGAAGTCACGGCCGGCGAAGGCGGCGTCCAGTACCCGGGTATCCACGCAGCACAACTGCGCGCGCAGGCCGCCGTCGATCATCTGCCGCGCCAGGGTGGCGGTATCGCGCCCGAACAGCGGGAACAGGCAGTCCCAGTCCAGCGCGGCGTACTGCTGCTGGCGCCAGTGGCGGATGTCCTCCAGCAGCAGGTCGCCGAAGGCCAAGGTACGCAGTGCCGGCCAGCGCAGGCGGGCGGCTTCAAGCGCCTGGCCCATGCGCTGCAGGTAGCCGGCATTGTCGCAGTCCTGCGCGATCCAGGCGCGCAGCAGCGGCAGGCCGGCGGCGTGCGCCTGCTGCCGCAGCACTTCCTCGCGTATGCCCTGCATCGACGCGCGCTCGTAGCCCTCGGTGAGGGTGCTCAGCAGGGCGACGACTTCGATGTCCGGGCGCTGGCGCAGGGCGTGCAGCGCCCAGGCGGCATCCTTGCCGCCGCTCCAGGAAAGCAGGACCGGGGTGGCCACTCAGCGTACGTCGCGCAGTTCCCAGTGGCTGCCAGCCAGCCAGCGCAGGCGCTGCTTGAGCACGTCGCCGGGAATGCGGGTGATGGCGACCAGGTCGATGCGCAGGTCCGATTGCCTGCCGCTGACCGTCGCCTCGGGATCGGTCACGCCCCAGCTCGGGTCGACGTCGTCGGGATCCTCCTGGGTGGCGCGCCAGCGCTCGAACAGCGCCGGCGTGCGCAGGGCATCCTGCAACTGCTCGGCGAACGTGTCGGCACCGTTGGCGGTGAACGACAGGCGCGGGTCGCTGCCGCGCGCGGCGGCGGGATCGGGCAACGAAATCGAATAGTGCACGGGCATGCGGGGTCTCCTTGGGTGGGGGCCAGTGTGGCGCAACGGGCGTGGTGCCGGCGTACACGCCGGCGCCGATCAGCTCTCGAACGCGTGCGGCTGGTCGGCAAAGCCAACCGTCACCGCGCCCTTGCCGACGTTGACCATGCCGGTCAGGCTCATCACCGTTTCGAGCAGGGTCACGCCGTGCGCCAGGCAGGTGTCGCGCAGGGTGGCATAGCCGGGCAGGGCGCGCAGTTCGTCGAGCGGGCCGCCGTAGCTGACGCACACCACCGGGGTCAGCAGGCCCGCGGCCACGCGCTGGCCGACGAAGCCGAACAGCCGCTGCACCGCGTTGTCGAAGCCCTTGATCTTGGCCACCGGCGCGGTCTCGCCGCGGTAGCCGTGCAGCACCGGCTTGATGTCCAGCGCGCTGCCCAGCGCGGCGGTGAGCAGGCCGACGCTGCGGTCGCCCTTGTGCCGGGCGCGGGCGCGCATGTAGTACAGGTCGCGGGTGACCATGTAGCCGTGCACGTTGCCGGCCAGTTCTTCCAGCCGCTCGCGCATCTGCGCCACGCCGGCGCCGGCATCGCGCAGCCGTACCGCCTCCACCGCGGTCACCGCCTGGGCGGCGAACAGGTTCTGGGTGTCGAGCACGCGCAGGGCGAACGGCGAGTTGTGCCCGGCGGCCTGGCGGATCGGCCGGTACTCGTTGAGGATGGCGAAACTGGCCTGCAGCGCGTTGTCGTGGATCGGGCTGCGGGTCTTGGTGATGGTCAGGCAGAACACGTGGTCGTAGTCGATCACCAGGTGCTGCAGGAACAGGTCGCGGATCTGGTTGACGCTGAACGGGATGGTCTCGGCCTCGGCGCCGCGTTCGGCGACGTGGGTATCGAGGAAGTTGAGGGTGGCGTCTTCCTCGCGGTGGTCGGCCAGCACCGCCTCACCGATGCGCACGGTGATCGGCAGCAGGACCAGCTTGTGTTCGCGGATGAAGTCGGCCGGCAGGTCGCAGGCCGAATCCACGACGATTCCGATGCGCATGCTCGAGTCCCCCCGGGGCGTTGTGTGGCTGCGGTCACACTAACCCAAAACCGGCGTGGGGGGGGGGGGCCCCCCCCCCCCCCCCCGGGGGGGGGGGGGGGGGGCGGCGGGGGGGGGCCGGGGGGGGGGGGGGCGCCCGGGGCGGGGGGCG
>NZ_JAKUKB010000014.1:0-92429 GCF_022436665.1 Stenotrophomonas sp. Y6 | reverse complement strand
CCCCCCGGGGGGGTGGTGGTGTCCCCCCCACAACCACCCCCCCCCCCGCCCCCCCCCCGCCCCCCCCCCCCCCCCCACGCTGGATGCTGTGACCTCAGCGGCGGTAGGCCGGCGGGGTGGTGCTGCCGCGCAGGTAGCGGTCGCGCAGTTCGGTCTGGCGCGAGCGCATCGGCACCGCGCGCCCGCCCAGCCACATGCGCTCGGCATAGTGGCCCACGTCCAGCGGGTCGCCTTCCCACAGCACCAGGTCGGCCTGCTGGCCCACCGCGATGCTGCCGATGCGGTCGGCCACCCCGAACGCCTGCGCCGGGACCCGGGTCAGCCCGGCCAGCGCCGCCTCCCAGGGCAGGCCGTGGGCCACCGCGTTGCCGGCCAGCTGGCGGATCTTGCGCGCGTTGTGCGAGGCGTCGCCGTCCTGGCTGAAGGCCACCGGCACGCCGGCCGCGTGCAGCCGTGCGGCGTTCTCCAGGGTGGCGCCGATCTGGTCGAAGCTGGCCGGCAGGTTGGCCAGCGCGTCGACAAACACCGGCACCCCGGCCGCGGCCAGCTGCGGCGCCAGCCGCCAGGCCTCGGCGCCGCCGGCGATGGCCACGCGCACCTGCTCACGCCCGGCCCAGCGCAGCAGCTGGCGGATGTCCGCGGCGCGGTCCACGCGCACCACGATGCGCCCGTTGCCGGCGAGATAGCGCGCCAGCACCGCGCGCCCGGCGGGGGTCAGCAGCGCATGCGGCGAATCGGCGGCGACGCGGCCGCGCGCTTCGGCCACCATCTGGTCGAGCAGCATCCACTGCGCGGCACGCGAGCTGCCGGACAGTTCCGCGCCGGCCGCGCCCAGGCGCACGAACAGCATGCGCGGGCCGATGGGGTCGGCGCTGCCGTCCAGCCGCATCACCCCGCCCTGGCCGGCGATGAAGCCGCCGCCGCTGTTGGCGCCCAGCGCGGTGAAGCCGATGCCTTCCACCCGCGCCACCGGCACCAGCACCGAGTCCGGGTTGTAGGCCAGGGTGACGTCGAACTCGGGGCGCTGCGGCTGGTCCTCCAGCTTGACCGCGCTGTCCACGGTCGCGGCCTCGCCGGAGATCTCCTCCACGCCGATGTCGGTGATGCCGCCGAACAGCGCCGGGGTCAGCGGGCGGCCGCCGGCATCGACCACCTCCACCCCGGCCGGCGCGGCCAGCCCCGGGCCGATGGCACGGATCACCCCGCCCTGCACCAGCACGTCGCTGGCAGTGAGCGTGCCGCGCGCGGTGGCGGTGTGCACGGTGGCATTGCGGACCAGCACGTCCTGGGCGCAGGCGATGCCCGGCACGGCCGCGGCCAACAGCGCCAGGCGGCGCAGGAACACGAGGGACGCGCTCATGGCTGCACCTCCTGGCCGAGCATGAAATCACTCAGTGGCTGCTGCGCGCGGTTGCCGCGGTCGTAGGCCTGGAAGCCGTCGACATAGACCTTTTCGGCCAGCGCGTAGGAACTGAAGGGGTTGCCGTTCCAGACCACCACGTCGGCCATCTTGCCCGGCTCCAGGGTGCCGGTGCGCTGTTCGATGCCGAGTGCGCGCGCGGCGTTGGCGGTGAGCCAGCGGATGGCATGTTCCGGCGCGATCTCGCCCATGCCGGCGCGGCGTGCGCTGGCGATGACCTTGGCCGCTTCCTGGTTCAGGCGCTGGATCCCCTCCGGCGAATCCGAGTGCACGATGGCGCAGCTGTTGGCCGGGCGGTCGACCAGCGCGATGTTCTCCTGGATGCCGTCGAAGGCTTCCATCTTGAAGCCCCACCAGTCGGCCCACAGCGCGCCGCACACGCCTTCGGCGGCGAGCCGGTCGGCGAGCTTGTAGGCTTCCACGCCGTGGTGGAACGCGGCCACCTTGAAGCCGAATTCCCTGGCCAGGTCGAGCATGGTCGCCATCTCATCGGCGCGGTAGCAGTGGATGTGCACGCGGATGTCGCCCTGGATGGCGCCGGCCAGGGTGTCCAGCTTGAGGTCGCGCTTGCCGCCGCTGTCGCCGGCACTGTCGCCGTTGTCGTCGCGGCCGAAGCGGCGCTTGCGCTTGACCGGCGCGGCGGTGTTCTTGGCGATGTACTCGCTGGCGTCGATGAAGGCGGCGCGGTAGCCGGCGACGTTGCCCATGCGCGTGGCCGGCGCGGTGCCCTTGCCGCCATACACGCGCTTGGGGTTCTCGCCACAGGCCATCTTCAGGCCCCACGGCGCGTCGGGGAACTTCATCGCCTGGTAGGTGGTGGCCGGCAGGTTCTTCAACGTCACCCCGCGGCCGCCGACCAGGTTGGCCGAGCCGGGCAGTACCTGCATCGCGGTCACGCCGCCGGCCAGCGCTGCGGCGAAGCCCGGGTCCTGCGGCCACACCGAATGTTCGGCCCAGACGTTGGCGGTCACCGGCGCGGTCATCTCGTTGCCGTCGCCATGCGCCTGCACGCCGGGGCTGGGATACACGCCCAGGTGCGAATGCACGTCGATGATGCCCGGCGTGACCCACTTGCCGCGGCCGTCCACGCGCACCGCGTCGGCCGGTGCCTGCAGCGCGTTGCCGACCGCGACCACGCGGCCATCGGCCAGCAGCACGTCGGCGTCGTCCAGGCGCCGCCCGGTGCCGTCGAGCACGGTGGCGTGGCTGATCAGTACCGGCGCGGCGGGCAGTGGCCGATAGGTGCTGGGGTAGGGGTCCTGCACGAAGCGCGAGGTGGCGTCGGCAGGCGCGGGTTGCGCGCAGGCCAGCGCCAGGCCGAGCCCGGCCAGCAGTCGGTGTCGCATGGGTTCTCCATAGGCGGCGTGGAAGGTGCCCGCACGCTAGCCGTGGCCCCGGGATTTGCCAAGTGCATGGACTGGCGGGGTTGCAGGCGCGATCCGGCGCGCGGCCGTGGTGGTATCCAGAGCGGTGCCGGCCGCTTAAGCTGCACCGTCGCGGGCCAGCGTCGCCCCGCGGGCGGCCGAACGATCAGGGACTGGAGTGATGGAAGCAGTACAGACAGTGGTGGATTTCTGGCGTTCGGCGGGGCCGCGGCGGTGGTTCGCGCGCGACGACGCCTTCGACGAGGAGTTCCGCCGGCGCTTCCTGGACCTGCATTACCTGGCCGCGCGCCGCGGCTGCGAGGAGTGGCTGCACAGCGCCGACGGCGCGCTGGCGCTGCAGATCCTGCTCGACCAGTTCCCGCGCAACTGTTTCCGCGGCACTGCCCATTCCTTCGCCACCGATGGACTGGCGCGGCACTACGCCATGCGCACCATCGAGGAAGGACTGGACCGCGAACTGACGCCGCAGCTGCGCGCCTTCATCTATCTGCCGTTCGAACACTCGGAAGACCCGCAGGACCAGGAGCGCTCGGTGGCGATGTTCGAGGTGCTCGGCGACCTGGAGTACCTGCGCTTCGCCGAGCTGCACCGCGACATCATCCGCCGCTTCGGCCGGTTCCCGCACCGCAATGCGGTACTGGGCCGGATTCCGACGCCGGAGGAACTGCACTTCCTGGCCGAGGGCGGTTTCGCCGGCTGACGGCGGCGCGGCGGGTGCTGTCGTCGCGGGCGCCCTTCCAGTCGCGAACGCGGCGTTGCCGCGAATGCTCCCTGCGCATGGCCCCTCGCGACTGACCCCGCTCCCGCAGGCGTTGCCACCGGCTCGGTTGCGGCCACCGGAAACGCAGACACCGGCTTGCGCCGGTGTCTGCCTGCCTGCATGGTCGCTTCCGCGCGGTCAGTAGCGCGGCACGCTGTTGTCCACGTCCTGCGCCCAGGCGTCGATGCCGCCGGTGACGTTGTAGACGCGGGTGAAGCCCAGCGCGCGGAACTGCTCGGCCGCCTGCGCGCTGCGTCCGCCGCGGTGGCACAGGAACGCCAGCGCGGTGTCCTTGGGCAGCGCCTCCAGGCGGGCACGGTTGTCGCCGTCGAAGGTCTCGAACGGGGCGTTGATGGCGGCGATGGCGCGCTCGTCGGCCGGGCGCACGTCCACCAGGGTCAGGCTGCCGGCGCGCAGCTGGTCGTCGGCGCTGCGCACGTCCAGTTCCTGCACCGGCCTGGGCGCGTTGGGGTTGTCGATGGCCAGGCCTTGGCCGCGGATGTCGTCCACCCAGTCGATGGTGATGCCGTTGGCGCGGCGCGCGCTGGCCGCGTCGAACTGCACGCGCAGGCCGTTGGATTCGGCGGCGATGGCGTTGGCGTCGAGCGGGGCCAGTTGGAAATTCGGCTGGAAGCGCGCGTCGATGCTCAGCTGCAGCGCGGCGCCCGGGGCGTCGGCCAGCGCGCCCTTGAGCATTTCCACCGCGGCCGGGGTGATGGTGATCGACGGCGGGGTGCGGTCCGGCGGCGCCACCCCGAGCAGGGCGCTGAGTTCGCCGCTGTTGGCCATCTGCAGCATGATGTCGCTGCCGCCGACCAGTTCGCCGTCCACGTACAGCTGCGGGATGGTCGGCCAGTCGCCGTAGGCCTTGATGCCCTCGCGGATCTCCGCGTCGGCCAGCACGTTGACGTGGGCGAAATCGACACCCAGGTCCTGCAGCACGCCGACGGCCTTGGCCGAGAAGCCGCACTGCGGCATGGCCGGCTGGCCCTTCATGAACAGGACGACGCGGTTGGCGCCGAGGAGGGATTCGATGCGTTCGCGCAGGGCGGGATCCAGGGACATCGTGAACTCGTGAAGTTGGTCTGTGACAAAGGCGATTCTACGCCGCATGGCATCATGGGACATGACCGCCACGGGAACCCTGCATCGCACGCCCAGCCATCCCTGGCGCTGGGCCGGCTGGCTGCTGCTGTCGCAGGCGCTGGTGGCGCTGGCCTGGGCCGCGCTGGGCTGGACCACCGGCCTGCCGCTGCTGCTGGCCAGCCACGCGCTGTTCGTGGTGCCGGTGTTCCTGCCCAACAGCCGCTTCTACGCGCCGGTGCTGTCGCGGCTGCCCGGACCGGCGGTGTGGTTGACCATCGACGACGGTCCGTCCGACGACACCCTGGCGATCCTCGACCTGCTCGACCGCTACGACGCCCGCGCCACCTTTTTCATGGTCGGCGAGCGCGCGGCGGCACGCCCGGAACTGGTGCGCGAGGTGCTGCGCCGCGGCCACGGGCTGGGCAACCACAGCCATTCGCATCCGCAGGCCTGGTTCTGGCGCCTGGGGCCGCGGCGCATGGCCAGCGAGATCGGGCATTGCCAGCAGGTGTTGACGGCGATCGCCGGGACGCCGCCGCGCTGGTACCGCTCGGTGGTGGGCATGACCAACCCGTTCGTCGCCGCGGCGCTGCGCCGGCACGGGCTGGCGCGGGTGGGCTGGAGCGCGCGCGGCTTCGACGGCGTCCACTGCCAGCCGCAGACGGTGGTGGCGCGCATCGTCCGCGACCTGGCGCCGGGCGCGATCGTGCTGCTGCACGAAGGCGCCGCGCATGGCCACAATGCCGCCATCGTCGAATCGGTGCTGCAGCAGCTGCAGATGCGCGGGTTGCCCGCGCGGCTGCCGGAAACCCCGTAGACTCGCCGCCCGCCCTGCCGGCGGCGCCTGGACCCACCGCATGCCCTTTTCCCGCCTCGGCCTGTCTCCCTACGTGTTGCCCGCACTGGCGCGCGCGCTGGAGCAGGCGGGCTACGCCGCGCCCACGCCGATCCAGCAGCAGGCGCTGCCGGTGCTGCTGAAGGGGCAGGACGTGCTGGCGCTGGCACCGACCGGCTCGGGCAAGACCGCCGCCTATGTGCTGCCGGCCCTGCAGCAGTTGTTCCTGGCACCGCCGCGCAGGCCGCGGGTGCTGCGGCAACTGGTGCTGGTGCCCACGCGCGAGCTGGCGCTGCAGGTGGCCGACGTGTTCGCGACGCTGGGCCGCGAACTGCCGCGGCAGCCGCGGGTGGTGTGCGCGGTGGGCGGGGTGTCGATCAACCCGCAGATGATGGCGCTGCGCGGGGGCGCCGACGTGGTGGTGGCCACCCCCGGGCGCCTGCTCGATCTGCTGGCGCACAACGCGCTGTCGCTGCGCCAGGTGCAGCTGCTGGTGCTGGACGAGGCCGACCGGCTGCTGGAACTGGGCTTCGGCGACGAGCTGCGGCGGATCCTTGCCGAACTGCCCGTGCAGCGGCAGACGGCGTTGTTCTCGGCCACCTTCGCCGAGCCGATCGCGGCACTGGCGGCCGCCGGCCTGCGCGCGCCCGCGCGCCTGCAGGTCGATGACCAAGCCCCCGCGCGGATCGAGCAGCGCGCGTTGCGGGTCGATGGCGCGCGCCGCGTCGAGTTGCTGCTGGCGCTGCTGGCCGATCCGCGCTGGCGGCAGGTGCTGGTGTTCGTCGCCAGCATCCGCGAGGGCGACCGCCTGGCCGGCGCGCTGCGCGGGCACGGCATCGCCGCGCAGGCACTGCATGGCGACCTGTCGCAGGGCCGCCGGGTGCGCACCCTGCAGGCGTTCAAGGAGGGGCAGCTGCAGGTGCTGGTGGCGACCGACGTGGCCGCGCGCGGCATCGACATCGCCGGCCTGCCGGTGGTGGTGAATTACGCATTGCCGCGCTCGCCGGCCGATTACCTGCACCGCATCGGCCGCACCGGCCGTGCCGGCGCCACCGGGCTGGCGGTGAGCCTGGTCGAGGCTGCGGCGCTGGCGCACTGGCGGGTGATCTGCCGGCGCCATGGCCTGCGCCTGGAGCCGGAAGTGGTGCCGGGTTTCGAGCCGGCCGAGGCGGCGCCGGCCGCCGTGCCGGCCGGCGATGGCAATGGCGGCATCAAGGGCCGCCGGCCCAGCCGGAAGGACCGGCTGCGCGCCGCGGCGGCTGCGGACAACACCGCCGGCTGAACTGCGCGGGGCCGGGCAGGGCCCGGCAGCGCAGGCGCGGTCAATCCTCGAAGTCGCTTTCCGGCGGCAGGTCCGCGGCGGCCGCCGGGCGCGGCGTGCGCTTGCCGGGCTTACGCAGCACTTCCACGTAGAACTGGCGGTTGCCGGCGGCCACCAGCGCGTCCACCGCACGGATCAGCTCGGAAAACGGCACCGGCTGCGCGCTGGCCTCATCGACGCCGGCCTTGCTGTCGAAATCCCAGAAATCGGCGCCGGCCGGCAGCGGCTTGCCGCGCTCGCGCCTGACGTACTTGCGGATGTCGTGCTTGCTGGCTTCCAGCAGGCGCTCGGGATGCTTGCCTTCGATATCGAGGCGGTAGGTTCTTCTCACGGGACTCTCGTCAGGGTGCCGGCCCGGGACGGGCGGGGCAATGGCACGATTATCCGCGCAAACGGTGCCGCCGTGGTTCAGGCGCGGCGCGCGACCAGCAGCCAGTTGTTGAAGGGCGTGTTGCCGTACAACGGCGACAGGCTGACCTGCAGGCCGGCCTGCTCGAGCAGCGCGCGCAGGCTGGCGGCGTCGGGGTAGTGGCGCGGGCGGAACTGCATCCAGCCGATCCAGTTGGCGGCGCGGTCGCCGATGCGCGAGATGCGGCCGCGGCGGCTGTCGTCGGCCAGGGCCATGCGCAGGACCAGCCGGCCATCGCCATCGAGCATCGCCGCGGCGCGCCGCAGCAGCGCCGATTGCGCCTCGGCCGGCAGGTACTGGAGGACATCGAGGATGGCCACGCTGCCGCGGTGCTCGGGCAGGGTGGTGGCCAGGTCCATCACCTCGAAACCGCTGGCGGCCAGGCCGGCACGGCGGGCGACGGCATCGGCGCGGCGGATCTTGGCGGCATCGTTGTCCACCCCGCGGTAGCGCTGCGGCTGGCCGTCGTGGCGCAGCGCATGCGCCAGCAGGCCCAGCCCGCAGCCCATGTCCAGCAGCGGCGCGTGGCTGCCGCGCAGCGCCTCCAGCACGCCGGGGTAGAGCGGATCGCTGCGCAGCTTGGACAGCACGTAGCAGTAGTCCCAGCGGTTGCCCAGCGGGTGGCGCGGGGCGAACGCGCGGGCGATGGCCCGGGCATCCTGGGCGGCCATGGCCGCGGTCCCGGACGGCCTGCTCACGCGGCGGTCGTGCCGGTCAGCAGGTCGGCCGCCACCGGCAGCGCCTGTTCCACCCACAGCCGGTACATCGCCGCCGAAGGGTGCAGGCCGTCGTCGACCAGCATCGCCGCCTCGGCACCGTGCGCGCGGCTGGCCGGGGTGATGTCGACGAACGCCACGCCGTAATCGCCGCAGCAGGCGCGCGCGGCGGCGTTGAAGTCGTCGATCTCGCAGGCGATGACGGCGGCGTCGCGGCCGTGCGCGGCCGCATACGGGGTCACCCCCCAGTCGGGAATGGACAGCACCAGTACCCGCCGCGGGTCTTCGGCGGCAAGCCCCACCGCGCGTTGCAGCAGCTGTTCGAACTGCTGGCGGTATTCGGCGAGCGGGCGCCCGCGGTACTGGTTGTTGACCCCGATCAGCAGGCTCGCCAGCGCGTACGGGCCACGTGGCGCGGCCGCGTCGATGGCGGCGGCCAGTTCGTCGGTGGTCCAGCCGGTGGTGGCGATGACCTCCGGGTCGGCCAGCGCCAGGCCACGCGCGCGCAGCGCCGCGGCCAGCTGGAACGGCCAGGTGCCTGCGGCGGGCACGCCTTCGCCGATGGTGTAGGAATCGCCCAGCGCCAGGTAGCGCGCGCTGCTGGCCGTGGCCGGTCCGCTGTTGCCCATCGCCGCGCCTCAGGCCACCGCGCTGCGCGTCTTCAGCGGCACCACCTTGGTGATCCGCTCGGCACGGCGCGCCAGCACCCGGTCGATGCGGCCGAATACCTCGCGCATGGTCGCGGCCTCGGGCAGCAGGGTCACCCGGAAGTGGTGGCGGTAGGGCACGTTGAAGCTGGAGCCGGGCACCACCAGCACGCCCTCGTCGTTCATCAGCTCCAGCGCGAACTCGTGGTCGTCGAACCCCTGCGCGGCGGGGCCGACCACCGCCGGGAACGCGTACAGCGCGCCGGCCGGCGCCACCAGCTGCAGGTGCTCGCTGGCGGCGCAGGCCTCGATCACCGCGCGCCGGGTTTCGTACAGGCGGCCGCCGGGCGCGCACAGCGCGGAGATGGTGTCCGGGCCGTTGACCGCCGCCTCGATGGCGTACTGGCCCGGCACGTTGGCGCACAACCGCAGCGCGCTGAGCAGGTCCAGCGCGGCACGGAACTCGCCCAGCCGCGCGGCGTCGCCGGACAGCAGCATCCAGCCCACGCGCCAGCCGCAGGCGCGGTGCACCTTGCTCAGGCCGCTGAAGGTCAGGCACGGGTGGTCCCCGGCCAGCGGCGCGACCGGCTGGAACTGCGCGCCGTCGTAGAGGATCTGGTCGTAGATCTCGTCCACCAGCAGCAGCAGGTTGTGCCTGCGGGCCACGGCGACGATCTTTTCCAGCAGCTCGCGCGGGTAGCTGGCGCCGCTGGGGTTGTTGGGGTTGATCAGCACGATGGCGCGGGTCCGCGAGGACACCAGCGTCTCGATCTCCACCGGGTCGGGCTGGAAGCCGTTCTCCGGCCGGCAGCGGTAATACACCGGGCGGCCGTCGTTGAGGATGGTGGCCGCCGACCACAGCGGGTAATCGGGCGAGGGCACCAGTACTTCGTCGCCGGGGTTGAGCAGCGCGCGCAGCGACAGGTCGATCAGTTCGGATACGCCATTGCCGAGGAACACGCGGTCGGCGTGGGCATCGGGCGCGCCGCGCCGCGCATACGCCGCGGCGATGGCCTCGCGCGCCACCGGCAGGCCCTGCTGGTGGGTATAGGGGTCGGTGCGGCCCATGTCGTCGGCGATGGCGTGCTGCAGGTGCTCGGGCGCGCGGAAGCCGAAGTTGCCCGGGTTGCCGATGTTGAGCTTGATCAGCCTGCGGCCCTGGGCCTCCAGCTCGCGGGCTCGCCGGGCCAGTTCGCCACGGATCTCGTAGCGCACTTCGGACAGGCGTTCGCGGGTGGGCAGCGGCTTGGCAGGGCTTGACATGCGTGGGGCCATCATGGGCGGGAAACCGCATGGTAGCGGAATTGCTGCGATGCGGGGCGATGGTTCCGGGCGGAACGGAAATCGGCCCCGGCAGGCGGCCGCGAACGCCGCGCCGCTTAGAATTGGCCGATGACCGACACCATCGATTTCAGCGCGCTGCGCGCCATCGGCTGGCCCTGGCCGGGCCCACCCGAAGCCCCGGCCTGGCAGGCCGCCTTCGCCGCACATCCGCGGGCGCGGCCGGCGCGGGTGATCGAGCAGCACCGTTCCGGTTACGTGGTGGCCGACGCGCCCGACGCCGCGCTCAAGGCCGAGTCGCTGCCGGAGTGGCAGCGCCCGCGCTTCCCCAGCCACGAGCGCGCGGCGGTCGGCGACTGGGTGTTGCTGGAGGACGCGCGCATCGTCGCGCTGCTGCCGCGGCGGACTTCGATCAAGCGCGGCGCGGCCGGCGAGCACTACCACCAGCAGGTGATCGCCGCCAACATCGACACGGTGTTCATCGTCTGCGGGCTGGACGCGGACTTCAATCCGCGCCGGATCGAGCGCTACCTGATGCTGGCCGGCAGTGGTGGCGCGGCGCCGGTGGTGGTGCTGACCAAGGCCGACCAGACCGAGTACGGCGCCGACGCGCTGGCGGTGCTGGAGGACCTGGCCGCGCAGCAGATCCCGCTGCTGGCGATCAACGGCAAAGACCCGGCCAGCGTCGCCGCGCTGGCGCCGTGGCTGGGGCCGGGCCGCACCGTGGTGCTGGTCGGCTCCTCCGGCGCCGGCAAGTCCACGCTTACCAACACCCTGCTGGGCGAGGACCGGATGAAGACCGGCGCGGTGCGCGACAGCGATTCGCGCGGCCGCCACACCACCACCCACCGCGCGCTGCTGCCGCTGCCCGGCGGCGCCTGCCTGATCGATACCCCGGGCATGCGCGAACTCAAACCCACCGGCGAGGAAACCCTGGCCGAAGGCGGCTTCGCCGACATCGAGGCGCTGACCACGCAGTGCCGCTTCCGCGACTGTTCGCACCAGCACGAGCCCGGCTGCGCGGTGCGCGCGGCGATCGAGCGTGGCGAGATCGACGAAAGCCGCCTGCTCAACTACCTCAAGCTGCGCGAGGAAGTGGCCGCGGCCGCGGCCAAGCTGGCGCAGCGCCAGGCCGAGCAGGCCACCGAACGCAGGAGCAGCGGCCGCGGCGCGCAGTGGCGGTCGGCGGGGAAACCGAAGCGGCGCTGAGGCGACGGCGGCCGCGGGCAGCGGGGTATTGCTGGAAAGCCGTCCGCGGTGCCATGCACCATCATCGCTTCGCGCCGAGCCGGCCGGCATGGCCGGGGAGCAGGCGCCCCGGCGCGGGTGACGGCCACCGGCCCGGGTGCCACGCGGCCGGCGTCGTCCGCTGCCGGTACCGGGCCGGCGGTGCGGCGCCTGTTGCCACTTCCCACCGAGTACCCGGTGCGGGCGGATTGCTATGGTGTACGCATGAGCCTGTCCCGCGCCCCTTCCGATCCGGCCATCGCCCACCATGCCGCGCTCGACGCGCGGCTGGTCGCGGCGGTACGTGGCATCCGGTTGCTGACCCTGGCCAGCTGGCCGGCATCGACGCGGGCGCCGTTCCTGGACAGCGTGGCCCGCGGCGCGCCACAGCTGCCGCAGGTGGTCTACCCGCGGCACGATTTCAGCGCGGCGCGGCGCGAACTGGCGGCGATCGCCACCGCCGCCGACCCGGCGCATCCGCTGGGCCGCTACCTGCGCGATTCGGTCGCCAGCTGGGACCTGGCCGCGCGCCTGCTGGAAGCGCTGGGCACGCCCGAGGTGGATGCGCTGTCGGCGCAGCTGTTCGGTACCCCGGAACAGCCGATGCCCGGCCACGGGCCGACCGTGCGCGAGGCGGCGCGGCACTTCATCCAGATCGCCAACGAGCTGGACCACGAACTGCTGGCGCCCGAGGAGCAGGTGCCGGTGTCGGCCACCGCGCTGCAGCTGCAGTTGCAGAACGACCTGGACGGCTTCTTCGAGTCGCGCGTGATCAACGTGGTGCTGGACCCGGACCTGATCGCCAAGGCCGCGGCCGGCGCCACCCAGATCCGGCTGCGCAGCGGTGCCTGCTTCAGCGTGTATGATCGCGCGCAGCTGTTCCACCACGAGGCGCTGGTGCATTCGCTGACCGCGCTCAACGGGCGCCGGCAGGCGCTGCTGCCGAGCCTGGCGCTGGCGTCGCCGCGGGTCACCGCCACCCAGGAGGGGCTGGCGACGTTCGCCGAGCAGATCACCGGCAGCATCGACATCCAGCGGCTCAAGCGCATCAGCCTGCGCATCGAGGCGGTCGCGATGGCGCGCGACGGTGCCGATTTCATCGAGGTGTTCCGTTATTTCCGTGATGCCGGGCAGGCCGCGGAGGAAAGCTTCGCCTCGGCCCAGCGGGTGTTCCGCGGGGTGCCGGTGAGCGGCGGCGGCGCCTTCACCAAGGACACCGTGTACCTGCGCGGGCTGGTGTCGGTGCATACCTTCTTCCGGCAGATGCTGCGCGACGAGAAGCTGCGTTACTGCCACTGGCTGTTCGCCGGCAAGATGACGCTGGGCGACGCGCAGGCGCTGGCGCCGTTGTTCGAGAGCGGCGTGCTGGCGCCGCCGCGCTGGCTGCCGCCGTGGCTGCAGCGCGCCAACCGGCTGGCCGGCACGCTCGCGTTCTCGCTGTTCGCCAACCGCATCCGCATGGACCGCATCGGCGAATAACGCGCTCAAATATTGGTTGCCACTGCAACGGCCTCGCCCTCGCATTGATTGCGTGAACCACAGCCACAGGCTATGGGGCGGGGTGGCGTACGCGCATGCCGCGCTGCTGGCCGGCGCCGTCGTGCGGGTAGCGCTGGCCATCGCCAAGTCGCGGATTCAGCGGGTGTTTTTGCCGGCACCGGGGCGCTCGCGGGCGGCCACGGCACCGGCCCGTGGCGTTGCCTGCGGGTATGGGCGCAGGCGGTCCGCGGGGGATGTGTCCGGCGTTGACGCTGCGGGTTGCCACGCGCCAAGGTGAAGACGCGACGGGCGGTACGGCGGGGAGGCCGCACCGGGGGAACCGGCGCAGACGCAGGGAGGCGGAAGGCAGGCATGCCGGGGTTCCGGTCCGCCGGCCCGCGGGCCCGCCATCGGTGGCATCCCATCATTCCTGCCTTCTTCGTCCGGGGGACGCATGCGCAACCGTTTTTGCCCGCGGTGGATTCCTGTGGTGTGGCATGTGGCGCTGTTGCTGGCATGCCTGGCGCTGCCATTGCTGGCAAGCGCGGCCGATGCCGCCAGCCGCCAGGCCGCGATCGACCAGCTGATGCAGCCGTATGACGGCGACGTTCCCGGCGCCTCGCTGCTGGTGCTCAAGGACGGCAAGGCGCTGGTCCGGCGCGGCTACGGGCGTGCCGACCTGGAGCGCGGCATCGCCGCCGGCACCGACACCAATTACCGGCTGGCCTCGGTGAGCAAGCAGTTCACCGCCGCGGCCATCCTGCTGCTGGCGCAGGACGGCACGCTGTCCATCGACGACCCGGTCAAGCGCTGGCTGCCTTCGCTGCCGGCCGTGGCCAACGCCATCAGCCTGCGCCAGCTGCTCGCGCATACTTCCGGCGTACTCGATTACGAGGACCTGATGGGGGCCTCCTGGCAGGGGCAGATCCGCGATGCCGGCGTGCTGGCGCTGCTGGAACGCGAGAACCGGCTGTACTTCCCGCCGGGCACCGCCTACCGCTACAGCAACAGCGGCTATGCGCTGCTGGCGCTGGTGGTCGAGCGCGCCTCGGGGATGGACTTCCCCACGTTCCTGCACGCCCGCATCTTCGCCCCGCTGGGCATGCGCGACAGCCTGGCCTACGTCGCCGGTGGCCGCGACGTGCCGCATCGCGCCTGGGGCTACAGCCAGGCCGCGCAGGGCTGGGAACGCACCGACCAGAACAGCTACAGCGCCGTGCTCGGCGATGGCGGCATCTATTCGAGCATCGACGACCTGGCGCGCTGGGACGCGGCCTGGTACGACGGCCGCCTGTTCGATGACGCCACCCGCGCGCTGGCGCTCGGCCGCCAGGTGCAGGTGGATACCACCGCGGAAGCGACCTGGTACGGCTTCGGCTGGCGTATCGCCGAGGGCCGGCAATGGCACAACGGCGAGAGCATCGGCTTCCGCAACACCCTGGTGCGCTGGCCGCAGCAGCACCTGACGGTGGTGCTGCTGAGCAACCGCAACGACCCGACGCCGTATGCGACCGCGCAGGCGATCGGCGCACTGTTCCTCGACGAGATTCCACCAGCGCGGCCCTGACCGCGCTGCCCGCTCCGCCGCCGTACCTGCTGGGTTGTCCGTCCCCGTCGTTCCCCTGGAGAGATCATGCGTAGCCAGCCAGACCCTCGATTGAAACTCCTGTGCAGTGCGCTGCTGGCGGCCATGGCCGTGCCGGCCATGGCGCAGGAGCCCGCCCCGGCCGCCACCACCCTGGACAAGGTCAACGTCACCGGCTCGCGCATCAAGCGCGTGGACGTGGAAGCCGCGCTGCCGGTCACCATCGTGCAGAAGGCCGAGATCGAGGCGCAGGGCATCACCTCGGCCGAGCAGCTGTTGTCCTTCCTCAACATCGCCGGCAACGGTGCCGACGGCATGGTCTCGGCGTCGGTGGACATGGACCTGGGCGAGCTGCGCGGCACCGCCGGCGTGTCCGGTGCCAACCTGCGCGGGCAGGGCAGCGACGCCACGCTGGTGCTGCTCAATGGGCGCCGCGTCGCCACCCATGGCCTGCGCGGGCAGGCGGTGGACCTGAACTCGATCCCGTTCGCGGCGATCGACCGGGTGGAAGTGCTGCGCGACGGCGCCTCGGCCATGTACGGCACCGACGCCATCGGCGGCGTGATCAACTTCATCACCCGCACCGACTACCAGGGCATCGCCGTCAACGCCGGCTTCGACGTGACCCAGCACGGCGGCGGCGACATCTACAACTACAGCCTGCTGGGCGGCACCGGCGACCTGGACAGCGACCGCTGGAACGTGTGGGGCACGATCAACTGGCGGCGCAGCGAGTTCCTGCGCAGCCACCAGCGCGATTTCGCCAACAGCTTCCAGCCCGACCGCGGGGTGTCGCCGGACACGCGCGGCACCCCGTTCGCCACCGTGACCAACGCCAGCGGCGGCATCATCAACGGCTCGCTCATCGACCCTGATGGCGGCAGCAGGCAGAACTACGTCAACATCCTCAACCTGCCCGGCGGCGCCGGCTGCGAGAACGGCGGCCCGGCGATGGGGCCCTACGACTACCGGCTGTGGGACAGCGGCAGCTCCAAGTACGCCTGCGCCTGGGACTATCCGGCCGCGCAGGCGCTGCAGCAGCCGCAGGACAGCCTGCAGTTCCTCGGCCGTGCCACCCTCCGCATCGGCGACAACCACCGCTTCTACGCCGAGGCGATGGGCTCGCGGGTGAAGTCCGAGCGCGAGTACGAGCCGCTGCAGCTGACCTCCAGCGCGTCGCTCACCTCGGTGATGGGCCCCGGCACCTGGTATCCGCTCAACCCCAACACCAAGGACACGTACGACAAGGTGTACAACGCGCTGGCCGCGTACTTCGGCACCGCCAACCTCACCTACGGCAACCCCATTCCCTACCGCTGGCGGTGCATGGCCTGCGGGCCGCGCCAGATCGAGACCACCACCAAGTCCTACCGCCTGCTGGCCGGCCTGGAAGGCAGCCTCGGCAGCTGGGACTACGACATCGGCCTGTCGCGCGCCTCGAACAAGGCCGAATCGGTCCTGCGCGGCGGCTACTACTTCTCCAGCGGCCTGCGCGCCGCGCTCGGCAGCGGCCTGCTCAACCCGTTCCTGATGCCGGGGCAGCAGCAGAGCGAGGCGGCCATGGCCGCGCTGCAGAGCGCCTCGGCCAGTGGCGTGCACCTGTACGGCGGCGAGTCCACCGTCACCACGGCCGACGCCAGCTTCAGCGGCGGGCTTGGCTTCAGCCTGTGGGGCAGCGAGGCGCAGCTGGCCACCGGCGTCGAGGCGCGGCGCGAGGAGTTCGAGTTCGGCGGCGTGCAGGTGCTCGACGGCGTGCCGTTGAACTACACCACCATCTACCAGGCGCCGTTCGACGAGACCAGCGACCTGCCCAAGGTGCGTCGCGACGTCAACGCGGTATACGCCGAGATGTACCTGCCGATCATCGACAGCCTCGACGTGACCGTGGCGGTGCGCCACGACCGCTACGACACCTTCGGCGGCACCACCAACCCGAAGTACTCGTTCAAGTGGCAGCCGATCGAATCGCTGGCGTTCCGCGGCGCCTACAGCACCGGCTTCAAGGTGCCCGAGTTCACCAAGCTGTTCGCCGGCGTCAACCGCCTGGACTACTTCGGCCGCGACCTGGTCGACCCGGCCAGCTGCCCCAGCGGCTCGGTCAACTCGTCGATACCGGGCTGCGACCTGATCCAGCCGGTGATCATCACCGGCGGCAAGACCGACCTGCAGCCGGAGGAGTCCTCGCAGCGGAGCGTCGGCTTCGTGTTCTCGCCGACCGACAACTTCAACCTGAGCCTGGACTGGTGGGAGATCGAACGCACCAACACCATCCGCGTGCCCAACCTGGCGACGCTGACCGCCAACTACGCGCTGTTCGCCGAGAACTGGATCCGCGACAGCAGCGGCAAGGTCACCGCGATCGACCAGCGCTACATCAACTCCGGCGGCACCCTGACCCGCGGCGTGGAGCTGGATGCCAACCTCAGTGGCGAGCTGGCCGGCGGGCGCTGGCATGTCAACCTCAACGGCAGCTACATCGACACCTTCAAGGAGAAGTCGCTGGCCAACGAGCCGTATGGCGACAACAAGGTGGGCGAGTACGTGCGCTTCTACAACCTGCCGCTCAAGTGGAAGCACACGCTGGGCGTCGGCTGGGCCCGCGGCGACTGGGCGCACCTGCTCACCCAGGTCTACCGCTCCGGCTACAAGGACGAGGAACCGGTCAGCGTCGAGGGTGGCTTCTACACCCCGGCCAACTGGAACCCGGACGTCGATGACTACATCACCTACAACTACAGCCTGACCTGGACCGGGATGGAGAACACGCGGCTGACCCTGGCGGTGCGCAACCTGCTCGACACCGATCCGCCGTTCACCGCGCACCAGGTCGATTTCGCCTCCGGCGCGGCCTGGGAGCCGCGCGTGGCCGATCCGCGCGGGCGTTCGTTCAACCTGCAGGTCGAGTACCGCTTCGACTGATCCTGCCAACCACGCCGCCGGGCCACCGGCGGCATCGGGACCCACCATGACCGATACGGACATCGCCTGCAGCGGCCGCCGCGGCTTCATCGCCGCGACCCTGGGCACGGCACTGGCCGCGGCGCTCGATGCGCGCGCCGCGCCGCTGCTGGGCGTGCCGGGCACGGCGCGGCTGGCCGCGGCCAACGCCTGGCTGGAGATCGACCTGGACGTGTTCGACGCCAACCTGCAGCGCGTGCGCGCACTGGCCGGCGATGCGCAGCTGTGCGCGGTGCTCAAGGCCGATGCGTACGGCACCGGCATCGACCTGGTGATGCCGCGCATCATCGCCGCGGGCGTGCCCTGCATCGGCATCGCCAGCACCGAGGAGGCACGCATGGCGCGCGCCTGCGGCTACAAAGGCCGCGTGCTGCGCGTGCGCGCGGCGACGCTGGATGAAATCGAGGCGGCGCTGCCGTACCGGGTCGAGGAACTGGCGGGCAATCTCGCGGTGGCGCAGGCGATGGCGGCGCTGGCCGTGCGTCGGCGCCGGCCGCTGCCGGTGCACCTGGCCCTGAACTCGGCCGGCATGAGCCGCAACGGGCTGGAACTGGCCACGGCGCAGGGCCGGAGCGACGCGCTGGCGCTGGTCGGCAGCGACGGCCTGCGCGTGGTCGGCCTGATGACTCACTTCCCGGGCGAAGACCCGGACGACGTGCTGGCGGGCGTGCGTGCCTTCCAGCAGCAGGCCGACTGGCTGTTCGCCAACACCGCGCTGCGGCGCGCCGACGTGCAGCTGCATGCGGCCAATTCGTTCGCGCTGCAGCATGTGCCCGAATCGCGGCTGGACATGGTGCGCCCGGGCGGTGCGCTGTACGGATACGGCGGCACGCCGAAGCCGCCGTTCGCGCACGTGGCCGCGTTCAAGACCCGGGTCGCGTCGGTGCAGGCGTTTCCCGCCGGCGACACGGTGAGCTACGACCGCACCTTTACCCTGCAACGCGATTCGCTGCTGGCCAACCTGCCGGTCGGCTATTCCGACGGCTACCGCCGCGCCTATTCCAACAAGGGCAGCGTGCTGGTCCGTGGCCGCCGCGCGCCGGTGCTCGGCAGGGTCACCATGAATACCACCATGGTGGACGTGACCGACATCCCCGGGGTGCAGGCCGGCGACGAGGTGGTGCTGTTCGGGCGCCAGGGTGGGGAGCAGATCACCCAGGCCGAAATCGAGGCCTGGACCGGGGTCATCCTGGCCGACCAGTACAGCGTCTGGGGCGCGTTGAACCCGAAGTTCCCGCGCGCCCGCTAGGGGCGCGGCTACGCTGCGGGCGGCACGCCGCGGGTTTCGGCCAGGCTGCGCTGGAAATGCCGCACGAACTCGGTGGCGGCCTTGGACGGTGGCCGGTCTTCCAGGTAGACGCACTCGACGCGGAAGCCGATTTCCGGTTCCAGCGGCCGCGCCAGCAGGTTGCCGCCGGCATTGGCGCAGGCGGTGAATTCGTCCAGCACGCTCATGCCGGCGCCGCAGCGGGTCAGCGCGGCGGCCAGCGAATAGGTCTGGTTGGACACGACCTCGCGCATGCTCACGCCCTGGCGCTTGAGCTCGTTGGTGAACAGGTCGCCGATCGGGCCGCTGCTGGCCAGGCCGACCATGTCGCGGTCCTGCAGCCAGCGCAGCGGGATCGCCGCCGGCGGGTCGGGCCACTGCGCGGCGTCGAACAGCAGCATCAGCTGCCCGTGCCCCAGCACGCGGCGCTGCATGCGCGGGTGCTGCGGCGGGTTGTAGGCGATGGCGATGTCGCATTCGCGCTCGTACAGCGCCTGGAACAGGTCGCCGTGGTGCAGGGTCTGCACGTCGAACGTGACTTCCGGGTGCTGGCGCCGGTAGTGGGTGATCGCCGCCGGCACCACGTGCTGGCCGAGCGAGGGCACCACCGCCAGGCGGATATGCCCGCCGCCGATGTCGCGGATGTGGCTGACCGCCTTCTGCAGCGACAGCAGGCGGTCGTAGATGTCCTTGACCTCGACGAACAGCGCGTGCGCCTCGTCGGTGGCGACCAGCCGGCCGCGCACCAGCTTGAACAGCTCGAAACCCAGCTGGTACTGGGTGTGGTGCAGGACCTTGCTGACCGACGGCTGGGAAACGTGCAGCGACCGGGCCGCGGCACTGATCGAGCCGGTGGTGTAGACCGCGTGGAAGACTTCAATCTGGCGCAGACGCATGGCCCGATCCTAGTCGATGCGGAGGTTGCCGGCGACCGCGCGCGGCACCGCCGCCGTCATGCCTGCGTCGCCAGGGCCACGGCGCGTTCGCCGCTGCCCATCGCCAGGGTCCAGCCAAGCATGCCGTGGCCGAGGTTGCACACCAGCCCGTCGCCGATGGCGCGGATCTCCGGCGAGGACCACGGGGTGACCGGGCGCAGGCCGGCCCAGCGGCTGTCGATGTTGTCGTAGTCCACCGCCTCGGGCATCGAGGCGCGCGCCATCGCCACCAGCTGCGCCATGCGCGCCGGGTCGGGGCGTGGGTCCCAGTGGTTGAGGTCGGCCAGCCCGGCCACGCGCATGCGCTCGCCCAGGCGGCAGAACACCAGCTTGCGCGAGGTGTCGGTGATGCTTGCGGTGGGGGCGCGCGGGCCGCACGGCGCGGTGAACGAATAGCCCTTGATCGCCATCAGCGGCACGCGCACGCCCAGCGGCCGCAGCAGCGCCGCGCCGTCGATGCCGTTGCACACCACCAGCCGCCGCGCCTGCAGCGCCGCCCCGGCATGCGGCTGCAGGCACCAGCCGTCACCCTGCCGCACCACCCGGCGGATATCGACGCCGAAGCGCGCCTGCACGCCGTACTGCTGTTGCAGCACCTGCAGCAGGCTGACCCCGAAGCGGAACGGATCGCCGGCTTCCTCCTGCGGTGAATGCACCGCGCCGGCCAGGCCCGGCATCGCCGCCAGCGCCGGTTCGGCGGCGATGGCCTGGCGCGCGTCGAGCAGCTGTTGCGCGACCCCGAACGGCTGCTTGAGCGCGATCATCGGCGCCGCGCCCTGCAGCGCGGCGGCGTCGTGGTAGACGTGCAGCTTGCCGGAGACGGCGTGGTCGAAGGCGATGGGGTGGCGCTGCAGCAGCGCATGCAGCGCGTCGCGCGACTCCAGCGCCAGCTCCAGCGTCGCCAGGGTGTTGGCGCGCAGCCGCGCGCTGCCGGCCTGGCGCAGGAAGCCCAGGCCCCAGCGCCAGAAATCGGGGTCGGCCGACCAGCGCGTGCGGAACGGGCCGTTGCGCCCCAACAGCATGGCCGGCAGCTGGCGCCAGGTGGACGGGCCGGCCATGGCGTCGGTGTAGGCGTAGCTCAGCTGCGCGCCGTTGGCGAACGAGGTGCCCTGCACCGGGCCGTCGGCGCGGTCCAGCAGCAGCACCGACAGGCCGCGGCGCGCGGCGGCGTAGGCGGTGGCGAGGCCGACGACGCCGGCGCCGAGGACCACGAGGTCGGCGCGCACGGGCTCGTCATGGGGTTCAACGGGATGCATCGGGGGTCCGGTGGGCAGGAAAGGCGGCGGTGCCATCGCGGCGCGGATCGGCGGCCCATTGCCAGCGCCCGTCGCGCAGGAACACGCCGTGCAGGCCGGAATCCTCGCCGGCACCGCCGCGGATGTCCACGCCGCGTTCGCGCAGCGCGGTACGCAGCGACACCGGGAAGCGGTCGGCCTCGCCATCGAAGCGCGCGCCGCGCGCGACCAGGTTGGGCAGCGCCACGGCCTGGTCCAGCGGCAGGCGCCAGTAGAGCAGCCCGACCAGGGTCTTGCCGATGTAGGCGGGAATGGCCGGGCCACCGGGCGAGCCGAGCGCGCCGGCCAGGCGGCCGTCGCCGTCGAGCATCAGCAGCGGTGCCATCGACGAGCGCGGGCGCTTGCCGGCGGCGATGGCATTGGCCATGCCGGGGTGTCCGTCGACGCGGTCCCAGGCGAAATCGGTGAGCTGGTTGTTGAGGAAGAAGCCGCCGACCATGCGCCCCGAGCCGAAGAACGATTCCACGGTGGTGGTCACCGAGACCGCGTTGCCGTCGTGATCCACGACCACGAAATGGCTGGTGCCGCCGGGCTCGTCGGTGGCGTCCCCGGCCATCGCCGGCGCGCCGGCCGGCACCCCCGGCCGCGGCGGCCGCGGCGCGGCCCGGGGGCCGATCAGCGCGCGGCGTGCGTTCACGTAGCCGGCCGCCAGCAGGCCGTCGACCGGCACGTCGACGAAGCGCGGATCGCCGACGTAATGGTCGCGGTCGGCGTACATCAGCCGGCTGGCCTCGGCGAACAGCAGCCACGCCTGCGGGTCGCCGGCATCGCGGCGGTCGATATCGGTGCCGTCCAGCAGCGCCATCAACTGCAGCAGGCCGACGCCACTGGCCGGCGGCGGCAACGAGCACAGCCGGTAGCCGCGCAGCGGCCGGCACAGCGGGGCCACTTTCTCGGCGCGGTAGCCGGCCAGGTCCTCCACGGTCATCGCCCCCGGGCGCGGCGCCGCGGCGGTGCGGTCGACGATCGCCCGCGCCAGCGCGCCCTGGTAGAACGCCTGCGCGCCGCCCGCGGCCAGCGTACGCAGCGTCGCCGCGTAGGCGGGGTTGCGCAGGGTGTCGCCGGCGCGCAGGCGTCCGCCGTGGCCGTCGTCGAACAGCCGCCGCACGTCCTCCTCCGCCGCCTGCGGGAAGCGGCCGTCGATGTGCCGTTGCAGGCGCGCGGTGATGGTGAAGCCCTGCTCGGCGGTGGCGATGGTGTCGTCGAACAGGCGCGCCCAGGGCAGCCGGCCGTGTTCGCGCAGCGCCAGCGCGAACGTGGCCAGCGTGCCGGGCACGCCGGTGGCGCGGCCGGAGAGCATGGCGTCGCTGCGCGCCAGCGGTTGCCCGTCGGCGTCGTCGAACCAGCCGGCACCGGCCGCGGCCGGCGCCTGTTCGCGGCCGATGTAGCCGCTGACCTCGCCGCTGCCGGCGTCATAGGCCAGCAGCACCGTGCCGCCGCCGATGCCCGAACTCTGCGGTTCCACCAGCCCCAGCATCAGCTGCACGGCCAGGGCGGCGTCCATCGCGCTGCCGCCACGTTCGAGCACCGCGGCGCCGGCCCGCGCGGCCAGCGGGTGCGCGGCCACGACGATGGCGGGCGAGGGCGGTGCGCCAGGGGAAGGGGTTGCCGGCGCGCGTGGGTCCGGCGCGGTGCCGCACCCGACCACCGCCAGGCACAGCAGCAGGAGCGCGCCGAGGCGACGCCGGCGCGCTGCGACGGCGGACGCACCGGCCGTGGGGGAGGGCATGTGGCGGGCGGGCGTCTGCATGGCCGGCAGATTACCGTCGGGCCCGGCGCGGCGGGGATCACAATCGCGGTGCAGGCGTTAACCGGCAGCTATGGCATGCCGCGGCCGGCGATCGGCCATGCGGTGGTTGCCGCGGGCTTCCATGCGCGCGGGCTATACCGTCGGCCATCAAAGGTGGGCGACAGCCGCGCCGCTGCCGGCCATGCTCAGGGATGGGCCAGTGCGACCGCCGCCCCCGGTACTGCCGCGGGCGGACGGCCGGCAATGCGCCCGCGAACCGCAAACCGGAGATAGGCATGACCCTGCGACCCCGCGTATCCCTCCCTGGCCGTGGCCTGGCGCTGCTGCTGGGCGCGTTGCTGGCGCTGGCGCCGCCGGCCGGCGCGCGCGAACTGCTCAACTACCAGGCGATCCAGAAGCCGGAGCACGGCGACCGCGGCATGGTGGTCAGCCAGAACCAGCGCGCCAGCGAGATCGGCGCGCAGGTGCTGCGCGACGGCGGCAACGCGGTGGACGCGGCGGTGGCCACCGCGTTCGCGCTGGCGGTGCTGTTGCCGCGTGCCGGCAACATCGGCGGCGACGGCTACATGCTGCTGCACCTGGCCGGCGAGAACCGCAGCGTCGCCATCGATTACCGCTCGATGGCCCCGGCGGCAGCGACGCTGGAGCGCTTCATCGGCGCCGACGGCCGGATCGACGGCGAGACCGCCGGCTGGAAGGCGGCCGGGGTGCCGGGCACCGTGGCCGGGCTGGCGCTGGCGCATCGCCGGCATGGGCGCCTGCCGTGGGCGCGGCTGCTGCAGCCGGCGATCGAGCTGGCCGACAACGGCGTGGTGCTCAGCCGCGACGAGGCGTTCGCGCTGGATTGGGGACGCGAGCGGCTCGCGCGCAGCCCCGCCGGCGCCGGCGTGTTCCTGCACCCCGACGGCAGCGCGCTGCGCGCCGGCGAGCGCCTGCGCCAGGCCGACCTGGCGTGGTCGCTGCGGCTGATCGCGCGCGACGGCGCCGATGCGTTCTACCGTGGGCCCATCGCGCAGCGGCTGGTGGCCGCGATGCGCCGCCATGGCGGGCTGATCGCGGCGGACGACCTGGCCCGCTACCGCGCGCTCGAACGCACGCCGCTGCGCACCACTTACCGCGGCCTCGAGGTCGTCAGCATGCCGCCTTCCAGCGGCGGCGGGGCCAGCGTGCTGGAGATGCTCAATCTGCTCGAACACGAGGACCTGGCCGCGCACGGCGCCGGCTCGGCCGCGGCGCTGCATGCCATGGCCGAGGCGATCAAGCTGGCCTGGGCCGACCGCGCGCGCCATGCCGGCGACCCGGCGTTCGTCAACGCGCCGGTAGCCGGGCTGGTCTCCAAGGCCTATGCCGACGCGCGCTGGAAGCTGTTCTCGCCGGACCGCGCGCTCGACGCCACCGCGCTGGCGGCGGGCGATCCGCTGCCCCATGAAAGCCCGCAGACCACGCATTTCTCGGTGGTCGATGCCGACGGCAACGCGGTCAGCAACACCTTCACCCTGGGCTCGGACTTCGGCGCCGGGGTGATGGCCGAAGGCACCGGCTTCCTGCTCGGCAACCTGATCGGCAACTTCTCGCTGCGCGCGTAGCTGGCCGCGCGCAAGGAGCCGGGGCGTGCGGTCGCCAACGCGCTGCAGCCCGGGCGCCGCCCGGTCTCGAGCATGTCGCCGACCCTGGTGCTGCGCGACGGAAAGGCGTGGCTGGTCACCGGCAGCCCGGGCGGCAACACCATCCCCGGCACGGTGATGCAGACGATCGTGGACGTGGTCGATTTCGGCATGAACATCGCCGAGGCCGCCCACCGCCCGCGCATCCACCAGGACATGGGCAGCGGCATGCTGCAGATCGAACCGGGTTTCAGTCCCGATACGCTGCGCTTGCTGCGCGGGCTGGGCCACCGCATCGAAAGCGACGAGACCATCGGCAGCACGCAGACCTTGCTGGTCGACGAGGACGGTGTCCAGGGCGCGGCCGATCCGCGCCGGCCCGGCGCGGGTGCGGCCGCGCAATGACCGGCACCCGGTAGGTGTGGGGCTTGCCCCGCACGAGGCGTTGCCGCCAATGCCCATGCGGGTGTGCATGCGGGTGTTGCATGCGGGGCAAGCCCCGCATCTACGGCATCCCCGGCCCTGACGGCGCGGGGCGGGGGCGCGGAACGCCAGGAACTCGGCGCCGGGCTAGTGCGGCCAGAAGTTGAGGAAGCCGGTGATGATCAGCGCGTTGACGAAGTCGATGAAGAACGCGCCCACCAGCGGCGCCACCAGGAACGCGCGCGGCGCCACCCCGTAGCGCTGCACCAGGCGGCGCATCACCGCCATGGCGTTGGCGGTGGTGCCGAGCATGAAGCCGATGAAGCCGCCGCCCATCACCGCCGCGTCGTAGTCGCGGCCCATCACGTAGAAGATCGGAATCGCGAACAGCGCCACCAGTGCCACCTGGATGGCCAGGTTGACCACCAGCGGCAGGCCCATGCCGGCCAGTTCCCACAGTTTCAGGTCCATCAGCGCCACCGCCAGGAACAGCGCCAGGCAGATGTTGCCGATCAGGTCGGTGGTCGGCACCGACAGCCGGATCAGCCCGGTGTAGTCGTCGATGTTGCGGATCACCGCGCCCACCAGCATCGCGCCGATGTAGGACGGCAGGGTCAGGCCCAGGCCGGCGAAGCCCTGGCTGACCCACGCCCCCAGCCACATCGCCATCAGCAGCACCACGATGCTCTTGAGCGCGTCGAACTCGCGCGCCGATTCGTTGGGGAAATGCACGTGCACGCTTTCATCGTCCACGGCGCCGCCATCGGCCCTGGCGCCGTTGCCGGCCGGGCCGCTGATGCCGAACCGGCGCATCAGCACGGTGATGGTCGGCCCACCGATCACGCCACCGCAGATGATGCCGGCCATCGCCGCGGTGATGGCCAGGGTCTCGGCGCCCTGCAGCCCGGCTTCCTCGAACAGCGGCGCGAACGCCATGCCGGTGGCCGGGCCGCCGGTGAGCGTGGCCGAGCCGGCGAGCACGCCGAACATCGGGTGCAGGTCGAACATCCAGGCCACGCCGATGCCGACCAGGTTCTGCAGTACCGCGAACAGGCTGGCCAGCACCAGGAAGATCATCACCTGGCGCCCGCTGACCCGCAGCAGGCGCAGGCTGGCGTTGATGCCCAGGGTGGTGAAGAACGCCACCATCAGCGGCACCTTCAGGCTGGTGTCCAGTTCGAACAGGGTGGTGTCGCGCGCATGCGCGGCCCACACCAGCAACGCCACCAGCAGGCCGCCGACGACCGGTTCGGGCAGGTTGTAGCGGCGCAGCACCGGGATCGCGCGGCACAGCGCGTAGCCGGCGAACAGGGTCAGGCCGCCGAAGGCGATCGTCTGTACGGCATCAAGTTGGATCATCGAATCAGTACCTCGTGCCCTGCCAGTGCAGGGAGCTGGGGCGGTGTCCGGCGCAGGGCCGGCGCCGCCGTGGAAGGACTGCCGCGTGGGGGCGGGCTCCGTGGCACGGGGGAGGGGACGGAGCCAAGGGCAGTCCGGCGGGGCCGGCCCGTGCGCATGACGGATGGCAGACGGTTCGATGCCCGGAGGCGGCTTTTCCGCCAGTCACGGCGGATGGGAAGGGCTGCGGCCGGCAGGGACGCAAGCAGGCAGGCATGGGGATCTCCATGACGAGCGGGCCGGTCTGCTGCGCCGCAGCACGAAACGTGGCGCGGGGCGGCTGCCTGCACAATAGCCGCGGAGCCGCTCCCGGCGCCAGTCGCAAACGCGCGCGGCGGCATAGCCGCGCGTTATGCACGGCTGCCGCGGTGGCGATGTTCCGGCGCTGCAGCGGCCGCGCCGGGCGGGCCCGGGCTCAGCGCGGCGGGCGCTTCCAGGCGATGCAGTCCACTTCCACCTTGCAGTCCACGACCATGCGGTTCTCCACGCAGGCCCGCGCCGGCGGGTGCTCGCCGAAGTAGTGCTTGAACACGCTGTTGAAGGCGTAGAAATCGCGCGCGTCATCCAGCCAGACGCCACAGCGCACCACGTGCTCCGGCCCGTAACCGGCCTCGGCCAGGATCGCCATCACGTTGCCGATGGCCACATGCGCCTGCTCGGTCACGGTGCCGCCGACCAGTTCGCCATCGCGCATCGGGACCTGACCGGAGACGTACAGCCAGCCGTCGGCCTCGACCGCGCGCGAAAACGGCATGTGCTGCCGGCCCTGGCCGACGCCGCCTTCGGCGCCGTAACGCTTGATGTCGCTCATGGGATTCCTTTGTGTTGAAGGGAAATGTTGTCCCCGTCCCGCCCTGGGAGACGGTGCCGCGCAGGCGCGGCGGCGGGTTCCGGCGCAGCCCGGTGCCGTCACCCCGACCCCGCTCCCATCGGGGGAAGGGCCTCAATTCGGCGCGATGAACTGGCCCGGACGCGCGATTACTTCGTTGCCGTCATAAGCGAGCTTGCCGTTGACCCATACCGCGTCGATGCCTTCGGCCGCGCGCACCGGATCGTGGAAGCTGGCGGTGTCGCGCACGCGCGCCGGGTCGAACAGCACCAGGTCGGCGCAGCCGCCGGCGTGGATGCGGCCACGCGCGCCCAGCGCGAAGCGCGCGGCGGGCAGGCCGGTCATCTTGTGCACGGCGGTATGCAGCGGGAACAGCGCCTGGTCGCGCGCGTAGTGGCCGAGCACGCGCGGAAAGGTGCCCCACAGGCGCGGATGCGGGCGTGGATCGCGCGGCAGGCCGTCCGAGCCGATCATGGTCAGCGGATGCGCCAGGATGCGGCGCACATCTGCCTCGTCCATGCAGTGGTAGACCGCGCCGGCCGGTTGCAGGCGCACCGCGGCCTCGGCCAGCGTCACCCCCCAGTCGGCGGCGATGGCGGCCAGCAGGCGCCCGCCCTGCGCCGGTTCCGGCGCGGACCAGGTGATCAGGATGTCGTAGGCGTCGGTGACCTGTTTCAGGTCCAGGGTGGATGCGCTGGCGGCGTACGGGTAGCAGTCGCAGGCCACGTCCTGGTCGGCGGACGCGGCGTCCAGGCGGTGCAGTACTTCGCGGCTGCGGCCCCAGTTGTCCACGCCGGCGCATTTCAGGTGCGACACGCGCACCGCCGCCCGTGGCGCACGCGCCGCATCGAACGCCTCGTCGAGCGCGCCGAGGATGCCGCCGAACTCGTCGCGCAGGTGGGTGGCGTACACCCCGCCGGACGGCAGTTCGCGCGCCAGTTCGGCCACCTCGCTGGACGGCGCGTGGAACGCCGAGCCATATGCCAGCCCACTGCTCAGGCCCAGCGCGCCCTGCGCCAGGCTGGCGCGCAGCTGCGCGCGCATCGCCGCGATCTCGGCGGCGGTGGCGGCGCGGTCCAGCCGCTCCATGTGGTTCTGGCGCAACGCGGTATGGCCGACCAGCGCGGCCACGTTCACCGCCGGGCACGCCGCTTCCACCGCCTGGCGGTAGCTGGCGAAATCGGCGAAGCGGAAATCGGAGGCCTCGCCGAGCAGGTTCATCGGGTCCGGCACCTCGCCGCGGATGCGCACCGGGCTGGCGCTGATGCCGCAGTTGCCGACCACCACCGTGGTCACGCCCTGCGACAGCTTGCTGGCCATGCCCGGGTTGCGCAGCACTTCCAGGTCGTCGTGGGTGTGCACGTCGATGAAGCCCGGCGCCAGCGCGCGGCCCCCGGCGTCGATCACCTGGCGGGCACCGCCGTCCACGGTGCCGACCGCGACGATGCGGCCATCGCGTACCGCGACGTCGGCATGGCCGCCGGGGCGGTCGCTGCCATCAAGCACCAGCGCGTTGCGGATCAGTACGTCGTGCATCGATCAGTCGCCCAGCGGCAGGCGCGAGTCGCCGCCCCGGTAGCGGTCCAGCGCCAGCTTGATGCGGCGCAGGTGCTCGTGGTTCTCGCTGGCGCCGTTGAGCGCGGTGGTGGTGGCGAGTACGTCGATGGCCAGCATCATCGCGTAGCGCGAGGCGGAGGGTTTGAACACGAAATCGGTTTCCTCGATGCTGATCGGCAGCAGCCAGTCGCTGCGTTCCGCCAACGCAGTGCCGGCGCGGGTAATGGCGCCGACCCGCGCGCCGTAGGTGCGGGCGATCTCCACCGCCGAGATCACTTCCGGGGTGATGCCGCTGACCGACAACGCCAGCACCAGGTCCTGCGGGCCGAGGATGGCGGCGGTCATCTTCATCACCACCGCGTCGCTGCAGGCGGTGATCGGCAGGCCGAAGCGCATCAGCCGGTTCTGCAGTTCCTGGGAGAACACGGTGGAACAGCCGCCGATGCCGAACACGTGGATGCGCCGTGCCTGGCAGATGGCATCGGCCAGTTGCTGCACCACCTCTTCCTGCAGGTTGGCCAGGTTGTGGCGCAGGCTGGCCTGGATGTCGTCGCAGATCTGCGCGAACAGCGCCGATACCGGCGGCGCGTTCTGCTGTTCGAGGAAGCGCTTGCCGACCGCGCTGGCCGACGCCAGCCGCGCGCGCAGCTCGCGCACGTGTTCGCAGCCCAGGGTCTTGGCGAAGCGCGAGATCGCCGCGGCGCTGACCTCGGCGCGCTCGGCCAGCTCGGTCACGCCGTACTGGGCGGCGGCATCGACGTCGGCGAGGATGGTGTTGGCGATGCGGACCTCGACCGGGCTGAATTCGTGCAGCCGTTGGCGCAGTTCGTAGACGATGTCGAACATGGTGGGTTCTTCGGTTCAGAGCACGGCGGCAAGGGCCGCCACCAGCGCCAGCGCGGTGACGGAGATGAGGGTTTCCAGCACGGTCCAGGTCTTGAAGGTCTGGGCCACGGACATGTTGAAGTATTCCTTGACCAGCCAGAAGCCGCCGTCGTTGACGTGCGACAACACCACCGAGCCGGCACCGGTGGCCAGCACCAGCAGTTCCGGGTGCGGGTAGCCCAGCGCGGCGGCGATCGGGGCGACGATGCCCGAGGCGGTGGTCATGGCCACCGTCGCCGAACCGGTGGCGATGCGCATCAGCGCGGCCATGGTCCAGCCCATCAGCAGCGGCGACAGCTGGAACTGGCGCGACAGGTCGATGATCTGGCTGGCCACGCCGGTATGCACCAGGATGCCGTTGAGGCCGCCGCCGGCGCCGACCAGCAGGGTGATGGCGGCGGTCGGCGCCAGGCACTCCTGCGAGAACCTGAGGATCTGCTCGCGGTTGAAGCCGCGCATCCGTCCCAGGGTGACGAAGCTCAGCAGCGTGGCCAGCAGCAGCGCCACCACCGAGTGGCCGATGAAGCGCAGGCCGTGGTTGAGCGCCGAGCCCGGCGTGGCGATCTGGTCGGCCCAGCCGCCCAGCAGCATCAGCACCACCGGCAGCAGCACGGTGGCGAGGGTGATGCCGAAGCCGGGCAGCTGGTCGTCGGGAATGCGGCCGTGGCCCTCGTCCAGCAGCGCGGCCTCCATCGGGTTGTGCGCCGGCAGCGCCACCCGCGGCGCCACCACCCTGGCGAACACCGGTCCGGCCAGCGCCGCGGTCGGCAGCCCCACCAGCAGCGCATAGAACACGGTGCGGCCCACGTCCGCGCCGTAGGCATGCACGGCCAGCATCGCCGCCGGATGCGGCGGCACCAGCCCATGCACCACCGACAGCCCGGCCACCATCGGCAGGCCGACCAGCAGCAGCGGCACGCCAGTGCGGCGGGCTACGTTGAGCGCGATCGGGATCAGCAGCACGAAGCCGACCTCGAAGAAGATCGGCAGGCCGATGCAGAAGGCGATCAGCATCATCGCCCAGTGCACGTTGCCGGGCCCGAAGCGCGCGATCAGCGTGCGCGCGATGCGCTCGGCGCCGCCGGACTCGGCCATCATCTTGCCGAGCATGGTGCCCAGCGCCACGATCAGCGCGATGTGGCCCAGGGTCTTGCCAACGCCCTGTTCGTAGGCGGGCAGGATCTCCGGCGCTGGCATGCCGGCCAGCAGTGCCAGCCCGATCGAGACCAGGGTGACGCTGATGAAGGGATTGAGCCGGTAACGGGCGATCAGCACGATCAGCGCGACGATCGCCAGCACGGCGTAGATCAGCAGCAGGTGTCCATGGCTCATGCGTGTCGGTCCGGCGCCGGCTCAGAACTGCGTGGTGACGGCATCGACCACCACGTGGTCGTCGTCGACCACCAGCAGGTGGCGCCATTTGTCGAAGGTCAGGCAGGGGTGGGAGATGTCGAAGCACAGCATGTCGCCCACGCGCAGGTCGTCGTCGGGCCGTACCTGCAGGAACGCGTGCTGGTCCATCATCGCCGTCACCTGCCAGTGCGCGGCCGCGTCGCCGGGCATGGCATCGCCGGGGCGGTAATGCAGCGCCGGCACCGGGAAGCCTGCATCGAACGCGGCATCGCGCTTGCCCAGCCCGACGATGGCCTTGTCCGGCTCCGGCCGCGACTGCACGTAGGCCCACAGCCGCAGCGCCGGGCGCAGGCTCGTGCCCATCTGCCGCGCGACCGGGTTGCTGGCCTGGATGCGGGCGGCGGCCTGGCGGTAGGCGCCGACGTCATGGGTGAGGTAGCAGCCCGGGCGCAGCACGATCTCGGCCGCGGGGTCGGCGGACAGCGCGGCGAACTCCTCGGCGACCACGTCGAACCACGCCGAACCGGCGCCGGTCAGCAGCGCCGGCACGCGGCCGAAGGCACGGCCGTCGCGCAGGCGCTGGAAGGTTTCCACGCTGCGACGCAGGACCGCGCGCACGCCGGCCTCGTCGCCGGCCACGCCTTCGTAGACCTCCACGCCGGCCAGCCGCAACGCCCGCGGCCAGCGTGCGACGGCCGCGGCCACCGCCTGCGCCTGCACCTCATCGCGCACACCGGTGCGGCCGCCGGCAATGCCGATTTCCAGCAGCACGTCCAGGCGCAGCCCGCGGGCGTCGAACCAGCGCCCCAAGGCGTCGGCGTTGGCGGCCGAATCGACCAGGCAGAACACCTCGGTGTCGCCGGTTTCCAGCAGGCCGGCGATGAGCGCCATGTTGGCCGGGCCGACCAGCTGGTTGGCGATCAGGATGCGGCGTGCGCCGGCGTGCCAGGCCTCGCGTGCCTGTGGTGCGGTGGCCACGGTGATGCCCCAGGCGCCGGCGTCGAGCTGCAGCCGGAACAGTTCCGGGCTCATCGTGGTCTTGCCGTGCGGCGCCAGCTGCACGCCGTAGGCGGCGACGAAGCGACGCATCCATTCCAGGTTGTGCCGCAGCGCCGAACGCAGCAGGACCGCGGCGGGCAGGCTCACCTGCTCGTGCAGGATGGACCACCCCTGTTGCCCGGCCGTGGTGGCCGGCAGCATGCCTCCGTTGCCACCCAGGCCCTTGCCCCGGAGCATGGCCGGCATGTCCTGAAATTGATTTTTATCCATTCCGGATCACTTTGATGATGTCCCCATGTTCCCCGCTGGAGAGCGTTCTATGTAGCAGATAACCGGCGCAATGAAAAATATTTTCGTGAAATGTTGCGGGGCAGCATTCCAAATCGGGCGCCGGGTCCTGAATGCAGTCCCCGATGAAACGGTTCATGTCGTCGCCGAGTCGCTAGAATCGGGCATTCAGCCACAGCAAGTCCCGTCGATGTCCAAAGAAGATTTCAAGCAGGCCGCCCTCGACTACCACCGCATGTCGCCGCCGGGGAAGATCCGGGTCGCCGCCACCAAGCCGATGCTCACCCAGCGCGACCTGTCGCTGGCGTACTCGCCGGGCGTGGCCTATGCCTGCGAAGCGATCGTCGCCGACCCGGCCGCGGCCAGCGAGCTGACCGCGCGCGGCAACCTGGTCGCGGTGATCTCCAACGGCACCGCCGTGCTGGGCCTGGGCAACATCGGCCCGCTGGCCGGCAAGCCGGTGATGGAAGGCAAGGGCGTGCTGTTCCAGAAGTTCGCCGGCATCGACGTGTTCGACATCGAGGTCGACGAGAACGACCCGGACAAGCTGGTCGACATCATCGCCTCGCTGGAACCGACCTTCGGTGGCATCAACCTGGAGGACATCAAGGCGCCGGAGTGCTTCGTGGTCGAGCGCAAGCTGCGCGAGCGCATGAACATCCCGGTGTTCCATGACGACCAGCACGGCACCGCGATCATCGTCGGCGCGGCCATCCTCAACGCGCTGGACATCACCGGCAAGAAGATCGGCGAGGTCAAGGTCGCCACCACCGGCATGGGCGCGGCCGGCATTTCCTGCGTGAACATGCTGGTGGAGCTGGGCGTCAAGCCGGAAAACGTGCTGGCCTTCGACCGCGACGGCGTGATCTACGCCGGGCGCGAAGGGCTGGACCCGGAGAAGGCGCGCTATGCGCGCGACACCGACAAGCGCACCCTGGCCGAGATCGTCGAGGGCGCGGACATCTTCCTGGGCCTGTCGGCCCCGGGCATCCTCACCGCCGAGATGGTCAAGACCATGGCGCCGGACCCGGTGATCTTCGCGCTGGCCAACCCGACCCCGGAGATCATGCCGGAAGTGGCGCGTGCGGCGCGCCCGGACGCCATCATCGGCACCGGCCGTTCGGACTACCCGAACCAGGTCAACAACGCGCTGTGCTTCCCGTACCTGTTCCGCGGCGCGCTCGACGTCGGCGCCACCGGCATCAACGAGGAAATGAAGGTCGCCTGCGTGCGTGCCATCGCCGCGCTGGCGCGCAAGGAGGCGTCCGACCTCGGCGCGGCCTACGGCGGCGACACCCCCAGCTTCGGCCGCGACTACCTGATCCCGCGCCCGTTCGACCGCCGCCTGCTGGTGGAACTGTCCTCGGCGGTGGCGCAGGCGGCGATGGATTCGGGCGTGGCCACGCGGCCGATCGCCGATATGGCCGTCTACCGGCAGAAGCTAGCGCAGTTCGTCTATCGCACCAGCCTGTTCATGAAGCCGGTCTACGACCAGGCGCGCGCCGACAAGCAGCGCGTGGTCTATGCCGAGGGCGAGGAGGAAGTGGTGCTGCGCGCGGTGCAGAACGTGATCGACGAGGGCGTGGCCTTCCCGATCCTGATCGGCCGCCCGGACGTGATCGAATCGCGCATCGAGCGGCTGGGCCTGCGCATGAAGCCGGGCGTGGATTTCGAGATCACCAACATCAACGATGATCCGCGCTTCAACGAGTACTGGCAGTACTACCACGGGCTCACCGGCCGCCGCGGCGTCACCGTGGCCGCGGCCAAGAACCTGCTGCGCTCGCGCCCGACCCTGATCGCCGCGGTGATGGTGGCGCGCGGCGAGGCCGACGCCATGCTCAGCGGCGTGGTCGGCCGCTTCCACAAGAAGCTCGGCTACGTGCGCAGCGTGATCCCGCTGGAGCCGCGGGTCAGCTCGACCTCGGCGATGACCGGGGTGATCAACTCGCAGGGCGTGTTCTTCTTCGTCGATACCCACGTGCAGGAGGACCCCAGCGTGGAGCAGATCGTCGAATCCACGCTGCAGGCGGCCTACCGCATGAAGCTGTTCGGCATCGAGCCGAAGGTGGCGCTGCTGTCGCACTCCAACTTCGGCAGCCATGATTCCAAGGACGCGCTGAAGATGCGCCAGGTGCGCGAGCAGCTGCTCAAGCGCAATCCGCGGTTGAACGTGGACGGCGAAATGCAGGGCGACACCGCATGGGACGAGGCGCTGCGCGAGAAGCTGCTGCCCAACAGCACGCTCAAGGGCCGCGCCAACCTGTTCGTGCTGCCCAACCTGGAGGCGGCCAACATCGCCTACAACCTGGTGCGGGTGTTCACCGACGGCGTGGCGATCGGCCCGATCCTGATGGGTATCTCCAAGCCGGTCCACATCCTCACCAGCAGCGCCAGTTCGCGCCGCGTGCTGAACATGACCGCCATCGCCGCGGTCGATGCGCAGATCCGCAAGCAGATGGAAGCCGAACGCGGCACCTGAGCGGTGTCGCCCAGGTATCCACGACAAGGCCGGCGCATGCCGGCCTTGTCGCATCCGTGGTAGCGGGTGCGGCTACCGGCAGCGCCGGCGCCGGGTCAGGCGATGATGCCCAGTACCACCGCGCGTACCGCCGCGGCGGTGCGGTTGCCCACGTCGAGCTTGGTCATGGCGTTGTTGAGATGGAAGTTGACCGTGCGCTCGGTGATGTTGAAGCGGGCGGCGATCTGGCGGTTGGTGTGGCCCTCGGCGACCCAGCGCAGGATCTCGATCTCGCGCTCGCTCATCGCCTCGCGCGAGGTCGCGCGCCAGCGCGCCAGCATTTCCCGCGCCAGGCCGTGGTGGGCCACCTGGCCCAGCCACAGCAGCTGCGGCCACCGCGCCTGCAGTTCCTGCGCATCCAGGCCATCGCCGCCGCGGGTCACGGTCAACATGCCGCGCACGCTGTTGGCGGCCAGGGCCGGCAGCGATACCCCGCAGGTGATGTCGTGCAGGCGTGCGTCCTCCCAGAAGCCGGCGGCCGGATCGAACGGATCCTCGCCATTGGTCCAGGCAAACGGATCCAGCGAGGTGGCGCCCCGGCGGACCGTGGGGTCGACCGACAGGTAGTCGTTGTCCTGGTAGCGCTTCTGCCAGGCTTCCGGGTAATCGTTGAGCATCACGATTTCCGGCTGCGCCAGCGGCAATGGCGCGCGCACCCCATAGGCACAGTGTTCGAAGCCGAGCGCGCGCACCATTCCGGCGATGGTGCCGAACAGGTCGTCCTGACCCCCGGGGGCCAGCAGCGCATTGAGTTGGTCTTCCCGCCACGCCTCCATTTCCGCCCTCGATGAAATCGTGATCCCGGCCGGAGGCCACTGTCAGCACTGACAGTTTCCCGTGCCCGCGACCTGCCTCTAGATTGGCGGATCCCACTGCCCGGCGCGGCGTACCGCCGCCTGCACTGCCATAGGCCGCATCATAGTGACGGACGACGACGGTTACATCCGCCTATCGCGGCGGGCCCTGGGCCAGATCCGGCTCGTTCACCTGGTATCGGGGCTGGACCCGGAAGCGGACAGTACCGGCGCGGGCGCGGTCCATACCGACATCAGCGGCTACACCGAATGGGCCACCACCTCGGTGCCGGCCGTCTCGATCGGCTGGGACTGGCACATCGACACACTGGCCCGGCCGCTGTCCGCCGCCTGCCGGGACGCGCCGCGCAGCAACGTGATGCTGGTCGATGAGCAGGGGCGGGACATCGGCGCGCAGCATACCGCGCGCTGCCTGAAGCAACTGGTCGATGCGCTGGAATGGAAGCCGGTGGTGCTCGACGCCATCGGATTCCGCTGACGCACCGCGCGGCAGACGCTCCCGATGCGCTGTATCGCACGCCCGCGCGGCCGCGCCTGGCCCCCTTGGCGACCTGTCAATCCTGACAGTTATCACGCCATTGCTGCATTGCAAGACTCGTCCCCGTCCTTCAGCAACCGGGGTGCGGGTCATGGAATTCATCCTCGCCAGCGCGGGCGATCTGCCGCCACTGCTCACGCAGGCACTGGGCCGCTACCGCCACCGGGTCTTCGTTGAAACCCTGGGCTGGCAGCTGGATACGCCGCCGGGTATCGAGCGCGACCGCTTCGACCGGCCCGAGACCGTGCACGTGATCGTCCGCGACGACCAGCTCGACATCGTCGGTTACGCGCGCCTGCTGCCGACCACCGGTCCGTATCTGCTGGGGGAGATGTTCCCGCAGCTGATGAACGGCCAGCCGCCGCCCTGCTCGGACGACGTGTGGGAGCTGTCGCGCTTCGCGGTGATGGACCTGCGTGGCGCGCGTACCGGCGTCTGCCCCCAGCGCCCGTCGGCATTGGCGGTGGACATCCTGCAGCTGGCGGCCGACTACGTGGAACGCCGCGGCGGCAAGCGGCTGATCACCGTTTCGCCGCTGGCGATGGAGCGGTTGCTGCGGCGGACCGGCTTTCATGTCCACCGTGCCGCGCCGCCGCAGATGATCGAAGGCCACCCGACCTTCGCCTGCTGGATCGAACTGGCGGGGCGGCCGCCGTGGACGCCGGGGGAACGCGCCGGACCTGTCAATTCTGACAGTTACGGGAAACGGACATCTCGGGTGAAATCCACGTGAGGCCGGAGTGCCTTCGGGAGCCGTGACAATGGGCGCGTCCTCCCGGCCGGCGTGGAACGCCATGCGGAGGGAACAGGGAGGTTGCAGGCGGGCGCGGCCCCGCTTCGTGCGCGTCCGGCGCGCCCCTCCGCGTTCTTTCATATCGGGAGAAGGGGCATGTTCAAGAAGATTCCGGAGCACGATGCCAGGCGCGGCGTCTCCGATTCGTTGCGGATGCAGTTCCTGGCCGGTCTGTTCGTCGGTGCCGTCGTCGGCATCGGTGTCGGGGGATTGCTCGGCATCCTGGCCTGAACCGGGCGTCCGTCGACGGCACCAGGCGGACCACACCCGCACCGCGGTCAGGGTCCACTCCCGGGCGGTGGCCAATGCCGCGGCACGCGGCCGGGGCCCGTGCGCCGCGGCGCGGCGACAGCGCGGTGAGAGCGACGGTGCGGGCCACGGCGACTCCCCGCCGTCGCGACGGCTGCCGGATCACCCCGGACGGGCGCGCGGGGCCGGCAGTCGAAAACAGTGGCGCCGGGCAGGGCACCTGGTCATGTCCGGCGAGGTCCATGCCTTGCCTGCGCTGCTAGAATTGGCCGGTCCCGGTTTTCCTGTGTGAATGACGCCATGAGCCATACCGCCGCCGCGCCCGCCAACGCCGAGAAGCGCTACAACGTGCACCGTGCCGACCTGCCGTTGAGCTGCCCGACGCCGGAAATGGCGCTGTGGAACTCGCATCCGCGGGTTTACCTGCCGATCGAGAACGAGCCCAACGGCGAAGCCGCCTGCCCGTACTGCGGCGCGGTATTCGTGCTGGTCGACTGAACGCCCGCATGCGCCGCCTGACCGTGGTGCAGCTGCTGCCGGCGCTGCACTCCGGCGGCGTCGAGCGCTCGACCCTAGAGGTCGCCCAGGCGCTGGTGGCGGCAGGGCACCGCGCCATCGTGGTCTCGGCCGGTGGCCGCCTGGTGCCGCCGCTGCTGGACAGCGGCGCCGAACACCTGGCGCTGGACATCGGCCGCAAGTCGTTGCTGACCCTGCGCCACGTGGTGGCGCTGCGGCGGCTGTTCGCCGAAACCGGTGCCGATATCGTGCACGCGCGCTCGCGTCTGCCGGCATGGCTGGGCTGGCATGCGCTGCGCGGTCTGCCGCGGGAACGGCGCCCGCACTGGGTCACGACCATGCACGGGCTCAACTCGCCGGGCCGCTACAGCGCCATCATGGCCACTGGCGAGCGAGTGATCTGCGTGTCCAACACCGTGGGCGACTACCTGCTGGCGCATTACCCGGCGACCGACCCGCAGCGCCTGCGGGTGATCCCGCGCGGCGTGGACCCGGCGCAGTTCCCGCAGGTGGCGGCGTCCGACCGGCGCCCGCGGCAGGCGGTGGATGCGCTGTACCCGTCGCTGGCCGGTGACGGGCCGCTGTTGCTGTTGCCGGGCCGTGGCACCCGCCTCAAGGGGCATGCGCACGCACTGCACCTGCTGGCCGCACTGCGGCGGCAGGGGCTGGCGGCACGGTTGTGGATGCCCGGCGCGCGCGAGCCGGGGCGCGAGGCGTACGTGCGCGAACTCGAGCAGCAGGCCGCGGCGCTGGGCATCGCCGACGCGGTCGCCATCACCGAGCCGACCCCCCGGATCGCGCAGGCCTATGCGGCCAGCGACCTGGTGTTGCAGCTGTCGGACAAGCCCGAGGCATTCGGCCGCACCGTGCTCGAAGCGCTGGCGGTGGGCCGCCCGGTGCTGGGCTGGGACCACGGCGGGGTCGGCGAACTGCTCGCCGAACTACAGCCCAGCGGGGCGGTGCCGCCGGGTGACGCCACGGCACTGGCGGCGCGCGCGCTGGAGCTGCTGCGGCATCCGCCGTCGCTGCCGCGGCGCCTCCCCTACACCCTGCGGGCCATGCAGCGCGCGACGCTGGACGTCTATGGCGAACTCATCGGCTGAATCCTCCGTGCCGTCCGCGACGTTGCCGATGCGGTGGGCCCCGGCCTGGGTGATCGCCTGCGTTGCGGCGTGGCCGGCGCCGGGCATCGCCGAAGCGCTGCTGTCGCTGGGCGCGCTGGTCACCGTGGGAACCCTGCTGTGGCGTCGCTTCACCGGTGACGGCCGCACCCTGCTCAGCGTTCCGGCCTGGGCGCTGACATGCACGCTGTTCCTGGCCTACTGGCTGCCGCAGCTGGTCTCGGCGGTGGATGCCGACGATCCCGGCCGTGCCTGGGGCCGGGTGGCGGCCGGGCTGCGGTACCTGCCTTTCATGTGGCTGGTGGCCATCGCCGTGGCGACCGACGCCCGGCGCCGGGTCACGTTCACCGGATTGGGCGTGGTCGTCGCGCTATGGGTGGGCGATGCGCTGGTGCAGGCGCTGGTCGGCAGCAGTCCGCTGTTCTGGTCGATGGACCAGGTGAAATGGCTGGCCAGCGGGCATGGCCTGTGCAGCGCGGCGGAAGCGGCGCAGGCGGACCGGCTCAGCGGCGTGTTCGGGCCGTGCAACCTCAAGTTCGGGCAGGTGCTCGCCAGCCTGACGCCGTTCGCGCTGTTCGCCGCGGCCGCGCGCTGGGGGCGCTGGGGCTGGCTGCTGGTGGCGGTGCCGACCGGGGTGGTGATCGTGCTCGCCGGTTCGCGCGCGTCCTGGATCACCTATGCGCTGGTGCTGCTGTTCTCCGGCTGGCGGCTGCTGGGCAGGAAGGGCATGGCCCTGGTGCTGCTGTCCGGGGTGCTTGGCGCGGCACTGCTGGCGGGGCTGTCCACCCAGGTGCGCGAGCGCGTGGCCCGCACCACCCTGGCCTTGACCGGCGATGCCGCCGGAATGGATGCGGCGCTGTCCGGGCGCGGCCAGATCTGGTCCGCGGCGCTGTGCATGGTGCGCGCCCATCCGCTCAACGGGGTGGGCGCGCGCGAGTTCCGCAACGCGTTCCCGCAGTGCGATCCGGCGCACGGGCAATACGCTGCCTGGGGGGCGGGCCCGGCGCTGCATGCGCACCAGCTGGTGCTCGAGATACTGGCCGAAACCGGCGTGCTGGGCCTGTTGCTGTGGCTGGCCGGTGCGGCAATGGCGTGGCGCGCGTGGCGCTACGCCGGCGAGGAGGCGCGGGCCCGTGCGCGTCCGGCGACGCTGGCGCTGGCGGTGACCGTGTTCCCGTTCAACACCCACCTGGCGTTCTACTCGGCGTTCTGGGGGGGCGCGACCCTGCTGCTGGCCGCGTTGTTCGTAGGCGCGCTGCTCGCGTACCCGCCGCCGGCGGCCGTAGGCGGCGATCAGTCGCGCTGGTAGAAGCGGCTGCGTCCTTCCGGCTGGCGCTTGAAGCGGCGGTGGATCCACAGGTACTGGGCCGGCGCTTCGCGCACCATCTGCTCGATGGCGGCGTTGACGCGCGCCGTGTCGGCGACCGCGTCGCCGGTCGGGAAGTCCGCCAGCGGCGGCGCGATCTTCAGCACGTAGTGCCCGCCTTCGCGGCGGTGGAAGAAGGGCACCACGGCACAGCCGGTCATGCGCGCGAACTGGTGGGTCGCGGTGATGGTGGAGGCCGGCACCCCGAAGAACGGCACGAACACCGACTCCTTGCCGCGCATGTCCTGGTCGGGCGCGTACCACAGCAGGCCGCCTTTCTTGAGGTGGCGCACGGTGGCACGGATGTCCTCGTTGGCGAACATCGCGCTGGCGTAGCGAAGGCGCCCATGCTTGACCGCCCATTCCATCACCGGGTCGCGGTAGCGCCGGTACATGCCGGCCAGCGGCACGTGGTCGCACAGCAGGCGCCCGCACATTTCCAGGGTCATGAAATGCCCCGACACCAGCAACACACCGCGGCCCTGCGCCCGCAGCGCCTGCAGGTGCTCCAGGCCCTCGATCCGCACCCGCGGGCGGATCGCGTCGATGCTGCCCCACCAGGCGCGGGCGAATTCGAAGATGCCCACGCCCAGCGCGTCGAAGCTGTCGCGCAGCAGTTGCCGGCGCCAGGCGTCGTCCTGCTCGGGAAAGCACAACCGGATGTTCACTTCGGCGGCATGCCGGCGGGTACCGGCCAGGTGCAGCGCCAGCCAGCCGATGCCGCGGCCGATCGCCCGCTGCAGCAGCCAGGGCAGGCGTGCGCCCAGCATGGCCAGCGCCAGCCAGGCGAACGTCGGCCAATGGCGCGGCTGCCACAGTGACGGGCGGGTGGCGGAGGTGGGGGTGTCGGACATGGGGGGATTCTAATGAGGAACCCGTGGATGGGAACCCGGAACCGGTGAAAGCAACAGCGGCGCAGGCTGGTTTCCACGCGTTTCCATCCACTAATTCCCCGCTCCTAGGTATCCTCGCCGCATGCGCAAGGATCCCGTCGAACTGTTGCTGCGGGGCCTGTACTCGGCCTTGCTGTACCTGCTGCTGCCCATCACCGTCTACCACCTGGTATGGCGTGGCTTCCGCGTGCGCGAGTACTTCAAGCGCTGGGACGAACGCTATGCGTCGTATCCGCAGAGCGGCCGCCGGCCCTGTGTCTGGCTGCACGCGGTCTCGGTGGGCGAGGTCAACGCCGCCGCGCCGGTGGTGGACGCGCTGCGCCGGCAGCGCCCGGACATCCGCTGGGTCATCACCACCATCACCCCGACCGGCTCGCAGCGGGTACGCGCGTTGTGGGGCGACGCGGTGGACCACGTCTACCTGCCCTATGACGTGCCCGGCAGCGCCGGCCGGTTCCTCGATCATTTCCGCCCGAGCCTGGCGCTGATCCTGGAAACCGAGCTGTGGCCGAACCTGCTGTTCGGCTGCCGCGATCGCCGGATCCCGGTCTACATCCTCAACGCGCGGCTGTCGGCACGCTCGTTGAAGGGCTACCGGCTGCTGCGGCCGCTGGTCGGGCGCGCGCTGCGCACGGTGACCTGCGTGGCCGCGCAGTCGCGCGAGGACGCGCGCCGTTTCGTCGTGCTCGGTGCCCGCCAGGAGCAGGTCTGCGCGCTGGGCAACCTGAAGTTCGACATCCATCCGCCGGATCCGGCGCCGCTGCTGGCCGCGTTCCACGCGCATGTGCCGGCAGGACGCGTGACCTGGATCGCCGCCAGTACCCACGAGGGCGAGGAGCAGCCGGTCATGGACCTGCACGCGCGGGTGCTGGAGCGCTATCCCGATGCGCTGCTGTTGTGGGCGCCACGGCATCCGGAGCGGTTCGCCAGGGTCGAGGCGTTGGCGCGCGGCCAGGGCTGGCGCGTGGCCACGCGCAGCGTCGAGCAGTGGCCCGCGGCCGATACCCAGGTGTTCGTGCTCAACACGCTGGGCGAACTGATGCCGTTCTTCGCCTGCGCGCAGGTGGCTTTCGTCGGGGGCAGCCTGCAGGCGATCGGCGGGCACAATCTGCTGGAGCCGGCGGCGATGGGCACGGCGGTGATCACCGGCCCGCACCTGCACAACTTCGCGGAGATCTCGCGGCGCATGAGCGAAGCCGGGGCGCTGAGCATCCGCGACGATGCCGCCCAGCTCGGCGACGAACTGCTGCGCCTGCTGGGCGACGCGGCGGCGCGCCAGCAGATGGTGCAGGCCGGCGCGGCGCTGGTGGCCAATGGCCGCGGCGCGCTGGAGCGGACCCTGGAACTGATCGGGCCGCGGCTGCCGGCACCGGAGTAGGGCGCCGGCAGAACCCCGGGCACCGCTACGGGCGGTGGCCCCTGCAGGAACGCGAAAGGCGGGCCGGACCCCGCCTTTCGCGCATCCATGCCAGTGCAGCGGCGGGGCTTACTGCATGCTGCCCGGCGCCAGCTGCGCCTCGGCATCCTGGGTCAGCAGGCGGTTGATGTCCTGCACCTCGGCCACGTCCAGCGCGCCGATGGCCTGGCTGAGCTGCAGCCGGCTGAGCAGGAAGGTGTAGCGGGCCTGCGCATAGTCCAGCTTGGCCTGGAACAGGGTGCGCTGGTTCTGCACCACGTCCAGCACGGTGCGGGTACCGACTTCCAGCCCCACCTGCGAGGCGTCGTACGCGCTCTGCGCCGACACCACGGCCAGGCGCCGTGCCTCGACCTCGCTGATGCCGGCCACCACGGCCTGGTAGGCATTGCGGGTGTTGCGGTCCAGCGCGCGCTTCTGCTGCTCGTAGCCATCCTGGGCGATGTCGCGCTGGGCCAGGGCCTGGCGCACGTAGGACTGGGTGGCGCCACCGGAGAAGATCGGCACGTTCAGGGTCAGGCCGATCGAGTTGGTGGTCGCGTCCGGGCCGAACGAGGAACCGCCGACGCTGTCGCCCCAACTGGCGCTCTTGCCCCAGGTGCCGCCCAGCGACAGGGTCGGGTAGTGCCCGCCGCGGGCGGCCGAGACGCTGGCCACGGCGGCGTTGACCTTCAGCTCCTGCGCCTTCAGCGCCGGGTTCTGCGCGATCGCATCGGCCACCAGCTTGTCGACGTCGCCACGGTTGGCCGGCAGCGCCGGGCGGAAGTCCTCCGGCAGGCTGCGCAGGCCCTGCACCGGCTGCCCGGTCAGTTCGCTCAGCGCCTGGTAGGCATCGGCCAGGGTGTTGCGGGCGAGAATGGTATTGGCGCGCGCCTGGTCGTACTGGGCGCGCGCTTCGTGCACGTCGGTGATCGGGGCCAGGCCGACTTCCAGGCGCTTGTCGGCATAGTCGAACTGCTTCTTGGCGGCCGCCTCGTTGGTCTGCGCGGCGCTGAGCGATTCGATCGCCACCAGCACGTTGAAGTAGGTGGTGGCGGTGCGCACGATCAGGTCGTCGTTCGCCGATTCCAGGTCGAAGTCGGCGGCCTTGCTGATTTCGCGCTGCGCGCGCAGGTTGGCGAACTGGGTCCAGTTGAACAGGGTCTGCTCACCGCTGATGCCGTACTTGCGCGAGGTGGCGGTGGTCGAGCCGCTCACCCCGTCCAGCGAGGTGCGGGTGCGGTTCAGCGATGCCGAGCCGCCCAGCGAGGGCAGCAGGGCCGCGCGGGCCTGCACCTGGCCTTCCTTGGTGTACAGCCGGCTGGACTCTGCGGAGGCCAGCTGCGGATCGCCGTTGCGGGCCATTTCGTAGACCTGCAGCAGGTCGGCGGCGTTGGCCGCCAGCGGCGAGAGGGCGACAGCCAGCGCAAGGGCGAGGGATCGGCGGATCATTGCGGCTTCCTTGGATGTAGCGGATCAGAGTTGGAACTGCGGGGCCGGGGCGGCGCCCTGCAGATAATCGATGTCGGTTTCGAACAGGGACTGCACGCTGCCGTCGGCCTTCACCAGCACCGCTTCCATCACCGGCGAGCGGCCCTGGATCACGAACAGGCGGCCGCCGGGGCGCAGCCACTTGAGGATGTGCGCCGGCACGGTGTCCACCGCGCCGGTGATGCAGATGGCGTCGAAGTGGCGCTGGGTCTGCCAGTGCAGCGCATCGGCGACTTCGATGCGCACGTTGGAGCCGAGCTTGGCCGCGTCCAGGCTGGCGCGCGCGCGCTCGGCCAGTTCCGGCTGGATCTCCAGGCTCAGCACTTCGCGGGCCAGTTCGCCCAGGCAGGCGCTGATGAAGCCGCTGCCGGTGCCGATCTCCAGCACCTCGTCGCCCGGCTGCAGGTCCAGCGCCTGCAGCATGCGGCCTTCGACCACCGGCTTCATCATCTTCTGGCCATGGCCCAGCGGCAGCTCGATGTCGGCATAGGCCAGCGCCTTGTGCGATTCGGCCACGAAGGCCTCGCGCGGCAGCCGCGCCAGGACGTCCAGCACGCGCAGGTCCAGCACGTCCCAGGGACGTACCTGCTGTTCGACCATCAGTTCGCGGGCGTGGGAGTAATCGATCGTCATGGTGTCTCGTCAATCCGGCGCAGTGGGCCGGCCATTTTACCGGTTGGCGCGGGCAGTGCGGGGCAAGCATCGCCGTGCCCGCGGCAGGTCCGCAGTGCCGGAAGTCACCACGACCTCCGGTTCGTTCAGGTTAAGGGCGGGGCGCATAGGCGCGGATGAAGAAGTCGACCGTGGTGGCGATGTGGGCCTCGGCGTCGGGCTGCTCCGGGGCCGCGCACAGCCCGCACATCATGTGCGCGTGCAGCTCGCCCTTGATCAGGCAGAAGAACTGGCGCGCGGCCAGGCGCGGGTCGTCGATCGCCAGCTCGCCACGGGCCGCGCGGGCCTCCAGGAACTCGGCCAGCGCGCTTTCGGTGCGCTTGGGGCCGGCCTGCCAGAACATCTCGCGGATCCGGTCGTCGGTTTCCGGGGTCATCATCATGCGCTGGGTGGCGATGGCCTCGTCACTGCTGATCAGGGCGAAGAAGGCGTGGCCGATGCCGCGCAGCTGTTCGCGCAGCGGGCCTTCGCTGTCGGTCACGAACAGGTCGTCGGGCATCATTTCCACGCACTTGGCCTGGATCGCCTCGAAAAACAGCGTCTCCTTGTCGCCGAAATGGCTGTAGACGGTGAGTTTGGAAACGCCGGCGCCGGCGGCGATGCCGTCCATGCTCACGCCGTTGAAACCCAGTTCGATGAACATTTCCTTGGCCGTTTCCAGGATCGCGGCACGCTTGCCCAGGTCCTTGGGGCGGCCGGGACCGGCGCCGCGCGGAGTCGGCTTGCCGGTGGGTGGGGAAGGATGATGCGCGGACATTCGACAATACTAGACCAGCTGGTTCGATATTTATACTATACCGGCTCGTTCAGTAATGACGCTGAACCGCCAACCTTCCCCCCTCATCCCCTTCCTCACCTGCGATCCTCACCCATGAACATTGCCCGATGGATTGGCGGTTCCCTGCTGGTGGCCGTGCTGGCTGCCTGCGGTAAATCCGAACCTGCTCCCGCACCTGCCGTACCGGTTCTGGTCGTCCACCCCCAGGACGGCGGCCAGGCCATCAGCGCGTACCCCGGCGAAGTGCGGGCGCGCGAGGAAACCGTGCTGTCGTTCCGGGTGGGCGGCAACCTGCTGCGGCGCGAGGTCGATGCTGGCCAGCGGGTGCGCGAGGGCCAGCTGCTGGCCGAACTGGACGTGGCCGACTACGCGCTGCAGGCGCGGGCGGCGCAGGCGCAGTACGCCGCCGCCGAGGCCGATCTGGTGCGCGCGCGCGACGAGCACAAGCGCTATGCCGCGCTGGCCGCGCAGCAGCTGGTCAGCCGCTCGGCGCTGGATGCGCAGACCGCCGCGCTGAAGGCGGCGCAGGGCCAGGCCGATGCGGCCCGTTCCAACCTGGACGTGGCCCGCAACCAGGCGGCCTACGCGCAGCTGCGCGCCCCCGCCGATGGCGTGATCGCCAGCCGCCAGGCCGAGGCCGGGCAGGTGGTCGCCGCCGGCCAGGCCATTTATACGCTGGCCGCCGACGGCGCCCGCGAGATCGCCATCGCCCTGCCGGAGAGCGGGATCCGCGATTTCGCGGTGGGCCAGGCGGTGGAAGTGGAACTGTGGAACCGTCCCGGCAAGCGCTGGCCCGGCACCATCCGCGAGATCGCCCCGGCCGCCGATGCCCAGGCGCGCACCTATGCCACGCGCGTGAGCCTGGCGGCCGAAGCGCTGGATGCGGTGGAACTGGGGCAGAGCGCGCGCGTCTACGTGGCCCACGCCAAGGGCGGCGCGTTGAGCGTGCCGCTGGCCGCGGTGCAGCCGGGCAAGACGCAGCAGCAGGCCGGTGTGTGGGTGGTGGACCCGGCCAAGGGCACGCTGCAGCTGCGGCCGGTGACGCTGGGCGCCTACGGCGCGGAGCGCGTGCCGGTGCTGGCGGGCCTGAAGCGCGAAGACTGGGTGGTCGCCGCGGGCGGCCACCTGCTGCGCGAGGGCCAGCCGGTGACCGCGGTGGACCGGGCCAACAAGCCGGTACTCGCCGCGCCCGCGTCCGCCAAGCGGGAGGACTGAGGCGTGCGCCGCTTCAATCTTTCCGAGTGGGCCCTGGGCAACCGCGCGCTGGTGCTGTTCATGATGATCGCGCTGGCGGTCATCGGCGCCTGGTCCTACAAGCACCTCGGCCAGTCCGAGGATCCGCCGTTCACGTTCAAGGCCATGGTGGTGCAGACCGCGTGGCCGGGCGCCACCGCCGAGCAGGTCTCGCGGCAGGTGACCGAGCCGATCGAGAAGGCGCTGATGAACACCGGGCAGTTCGAGTTCATCCAGTCGTACTCGCGGCCGGGCGAATCGCAGGTGATCTTCATGGCGCGCGATTCGATGCGCTCCAAGGATGTGCCGGAACTGTTCTACCAGGTGCGCAAGAAGGTCGGCGACATCCGTTCGCAGCTGCCGGCCGAGGTGGTCGGGCCGTTCTTCAACGATGAGTTCGGCGACACCTTCGGCAATATCTACGCACTGACCGGCAAGGGCTTCGACTACGCGCTGATGCGCGACTACGCCGACCGCATCCAGCTGGAGCTGCAGCGCGTGGCCGACGTCGGCAAGGTCGACCTGCTCGGCCTGCAGGACGAAAAGGTGTGGATCGAACTGTCCAACACCAAGCTGGCCACGCTGGGCGTGTCGCTGCAGCAGGTACAGCAGGCGCTGGCCGACCAGAACGCGGTGACCCCGGCCAGCTGGTTCGAGACCGGCAGCGACCGCGTGCAGCTGCGCGTCACCGGCCAGTTCCAGTCGGTCGAGGACATCGCCGCGTTCCCGATCCGCGCCGGCGACCGCACCGTGCGCCTGGGCGACATCGCCCAGGTCAAGCGCGGCTTCGCCGACCCGGCCTCGCCGAAGATGCGCTTCATGGGCGAGGACGCCATCGGCATCGCGGTGGCGATGAAGGACGGCGGCGACATCCTCAAGCTCGGCAAGACCCTGGACGACGCGTTCGCGCGGCTGCAGAAGACGCTGCCGGCGGGCATGGAGCTGCGCAAGGTCTCCGACCAGCCGCACGCGGTCGAGGATTCGGTGGGCGAGTTCGTCAAGGTGCTGACCGAGGCGGTGGTGATCGTGCTGCTGGTGAGCTTCTTCTCGCTGGGCTGGCGCACCGGGCTGGTGGTGGCGGTGTCGATCCCGCTGGTGCTGGCGATGACCTTCTTCGTCATGCACCAGTTCGACATCGGCCTGCACAAGATCTCGCTGGGCGCGCTGGTGCTGGCGCTGGGCCTGCTGGTGGACGATGCGATCATCGCGGTGGAGATGATGGCCACCAAGATGGAACAGGGCTACGACCGCCTGCGCGCGGCCAGCTTCGCCTGGGAGTCGACCGCGTTCCCGATGCTGACCGGCACGCTGATCACCGCCGCCGGCTTCCTGCCCATCGCCACCGCCGCCTCCAGCACCGGCGAGTACACCCGCTCGCTGTTCCAGGTGGTGACCATCGCCCTGGTGGTGTCGTGGATCGCCGCGGTGCTGTTCATCCCGTACCTGGGCGACAAGATGCTGCCGGACCTGCACAACCCGCAGCCGCCACGGCCGGGCAGCCTGGCCGGCCGCTGGCATGCGCTGCGGCTGCGCTGGGCCGACCGCAACCCGGCACTGGCCAACCTGATCCGGCCGCGGCAGCTGGAACACGACCACGACCCCTACAAGAGCGCGTTCTACCAGCGCTTCCGGCGTTTCCTCGATGCCTGCCTGCGCCGCCGCTGGCTGGTGATCTTCGCCACCATCGGCCTGTTCGTGTTCTCGCTGGCCATGTTCCGCTTCGTGCCGCAGCAGTTCTTCCCGGACTCGACCCGGCCGGAGCTGATGGTGGACATCGAGCTGGCCGAAGGCGCGTCGCTGGCCGCCACCCAGGCGCAGGCGCACAAGCTGGAGGCGCTGCTCAAGCAGCGCCAGGACATCGCCAACTACGTCGGTTACGTGGGCAGCGGTTCGCCGCGTTTCTACCTGCCGCTGGACCAGCAGCTGCCGGCGACCAATTTCGCCCAGTTCGTGGTGCTGGCGCAGGACATCCACGCCCGCGAAGCGGTGCGCGACTGGCTGCTGAAGGAGGTGGTGCCGCGCTTCACCGACGTGCAGCTGCGCGTGACCCGGCTGGAGAACGGGCCGCCGGTGGGCTACCCGGTGCAGTTCCGCGTGTCCGGCGAGCACATCGACCGGGTGCAGGCCATCGCCCGCGAGGTCGCCGCCAAGGTGCGGCAGAACCCGCACGTGGCCAACGTCAACCTCAACTGGTCCGAGCCGAGCAAGGTGGTGCGGCTGGTGGTGGACCAGGAGCGCGCGCGCGCGCTGGGGGTGAGCAGCGCGCAGATCGCGCACTTCCTGAGCAGCTCGCTGTCGGGCATGCAGGTGAGCACGTACCGCGAGGGCAACCGCCAGATCGGCATGCTGCTGCGCGGCCCGGACGACGAGCGCGCGCGGCTGGACATGCTCGCCAGCCTGGCCATTCCCACGCCCAGCGGCACCGCGGTACCTCTGGCGCAGGTGGCCCGGCTCGAGTACGTGTTCGAGGACGGCATCATCTGGCACCGCAACCGCCTGCCCACGGTCACCGTGCGTGCCGACATCGCCGACGGCCTGCTGCCGCCGGAGGTCACCGGGCAGATCCTGCCGACCCTGGACGGCATCCGCGCCGCCCTGCCTGACGGCTACCTGCTGGAAGTCGGCGGCACGGTGGAGGATTCGGCGCGCGGGCAGAACTCGATCAAGGCCGGCATGCCGCTGTTCCTGATCGTGGTGGTGACCCTGCTGATGCTGCAGCTGCGCAGCTTCTCGCGTGCGGCGATGGTGCTGGTCACCGCACCGCTGGGCATCATCGGCGCGACCCTGTTCCTGCTGATCTTCCGGGTGCCGTTCGGCTTCGTCGCGCTGCTGGGCACCATCGCCCTGGCGGGCATGATCATGCGCAACTCGGTGATCCTGGTGGACCAGATCCAGCAGGACATCGACGCCGGGCATGACCGCTGGCACGCCATCATCGATGCCACCGTGCGCCGCTTCCGGCCGATCGTGCTGACCGCGCTGGCCGCGGTGCTGGCGATGATCCCGCTGTCGCGCAGCGCCTTCTACGGCTCCATGGCGATCTCGATCATGGGCGGGCTGATCGTCGGCACGGTACTGACCCTGGTGTTCCTGCCGGCGCTGTACGCGGCCTGGTTCCGGGTGCGGCCGGACGAAGCGGCAAGCTGAACCGGTCAGCCGCCGGCGCTGCCGGCGGATGGCCGCGCCCCGGCGGTGGTAGATTGGTCTGGCGCGGCGGGCCTGGGTGGCCGGCCGCGCCAGACCGCGAAGGGGGGCGGTTCCGTTGGCCCGTAGTATCGACATCGCCCGGGGCACCGGTTCCCGCGAGCGCAGCGCATGGCCGCCGTCCTGGTGCTGGTACGCGGTCCTGGTACTTGCCTGCCTGGCATGGCTGCCGGCGGCGCGGGCGGCGGACGGCCGCCATTACATGGTCAGCGACTGGACCATGGCCGACGGACTGCCGCACAACCTGGTGCATGCGCTGGCGCAGGACCGCGACGGTTTCATCTGGGCCGGAACCTGGGAGGGCGTGGTCCGCTTCAACGGGCGCCACTTCACCGTGTTCGACCGCCAGAACACCCCGGGCGCGGAGCTGTCGGGCGTGTTCTGCATCCTTGCCGAGGCCGATGGCGGGGTGCTGTTCGGGACCGCCGCCGATGGCGTGTTCCGCTACCACCGCGGGCGCTGGCAGCACCTGGGCGAGCCCGGCGCGCGCCGCCTGCCGGTGACCGCGCTGCTGCGCGACGCCGGCGGCGACCTGTGGATCGCCTCGGCCAACCGCCTGCTGCGGATGGACACCCATGGCCGGATCCATGCCGCCGGCGCCGCAGCCGGCCTGCCCGGCGTGCGGGTCAATGCACTGGTCGATGGCGGTGACGGCGCGGTGCTGGTCGCCACCGATGCCGGCGCCTATCGGCTGCAGGACGGGCGCGCCATGCCCTGGGCGGACTGGGCGGGTACCCATGCCGTGCGTGGCATTGCCGGCGACGGCGCCGGCGGTTGGCTGCTGGCCACCGACAATGGCGTGTACTGGCGCGATGGCGCCGGCAAGGTCACCCACCTGCAGCCCGGCCGGCGGGTGGACGCGGTTCTGCGCGACCGGCTCGGGGCGATCTGGATGAGCCTGTCCAGCAGCAGCGGCGAGCTGCTGCGGCATGCCGGCGACGGCGACGAGCGGCTGCCCACCCCCGGCCCGGTCAGCGCGGCGCTGCTCGCCGACCGCGAGGGCCTGGTATGGAGTGGCAGCACCCATGGCCTGCATCGCGTGGCGGAAGTGGCGGCGGTCGGCTTCACCCGCGCCGATGGCCTGCGCAGCGATTACGTGCGCGTGGTGCTGCAGAGCGGGGACCGCGCGCTGTGGATCGGCCACGCCGAGGGTCTGGACCGCTGGTACCAGCGGCGCATGCACCCGGTGCGGTTGGCCGCCGGAAACGGCCGCGACCCGTCGGTGCTGGCGCTGGCCTGGCGTGACGACACGCTGTGGGCGGGGACCTACGACCAGGGGGTGTTCGGGCTGGATGCGCAGGGCAGGGTGAAGCAGCGGATCCGCGTCGGCGGGCAGCGCGAGCCGATCGTGCGCGCGCTGCTGGCCGACCCTGACGGCGGCCTGTGGATCGGCGGTACCCACGGCCTGAGCCATTACCGCGATGGACGCCTGCAACTGCGCCTGGACAGCAGGGACCAGCCCGGGGCCACGGTGCAGGCGCTGTACCGCGACCCGGACGGCACGCTGTGGATCGGCACCACCGGCGGCATGGCCGCGCTGGGGCCCGACGACGTGCTGCGCACCTGGAGCGCCGAGGGCGACATCCCCGCGCAGTATGTGTTCGATTTCCTGCGTGACCCGGATGGCGACCTGTGGATCGCCAGCGACCGCGGCCTGCTGCGCATGCGCAACGGCAGCTTCCGGGTCTACGATCATCGCCACGGACTGCCGCGCGACAAGCTGTTCCGGATCATCGACGACCAGGCCGGCAACCTGTGGTTGCCCAGCAATATCGGCGTGTTCCGCGTCGCCCGCGCCGAACTGGACCAGATCGACGCCGGCACCCGCAGGCAGCTGGCCGTGCACGTGCTGGACCACAGCGACGGCATGCCCGGCAGCCAGGGCAACGGCGCCTCCATGCCCGCCGGCTGGCGTGTCCACAACGGCGCGCTGGCGTTCCCGACCTCGGCCGGGCTGGGCCTGATCGACCCGCGGATCGCGGGCCGCTACGACGGCAGGGCGTCGCCGGTGGTATTCGAGTCGGTATCGGTGGACGGCGTCGCCCGGGCCCCGGCGGCGCAGCTGCGGCTGGAGCCGGGCGCGCGCCGGGTGGCGGTGGCCTATACCGCGCTCAATTTCCGCGCGCCGGACAAGATGCGCTACCGCTACCGCCTGCGGGGCTTCGATGCCGGGTGGGTGGAGGCGGGCAGCGATACCGAGGCCGTGTACACCAACCTGCCGCCCGGCCGCTACCGGCTGGAGGTGCAGGCCATGGCGTTGCCGCGGGACTGGGCACGGCAGTCCGAGGTGGGCACCGCGCAGATGGCGCTGGAGGTGGTGCCGCCGCTGTGGAAGCGCACGTCCTCGCGGGTGCTGCTCGGCCTGGCGCTGCTCGCTGCCGTGGTGCTGGGGTTCTGGCTGCGCACCGCCAGCTACCGGCGCAGCCAGCGCCGGCTCAGCCGGGTGATCGCCGCGCGCACCGAGGAACTGAGCGACAAGAACCGCGCGCTGGAGCTGGCCGGGATCGAACGCGACCGCCTGCTGCAGCGGCTGGAGCACCAGGCCACCCACGACGTGCTGACCGGCCTGCCCAACCGGCGTGCGGCCGAGTTCCACCTGCGCCAGGCGCTCGAGCGCGCCGGCGACCGCGGCGAGCCGCTGTGCGTGGCACTGATCGACATCGACCATTTCAAGCAGATCAACGACCGCCATGGCCACCACGGCGGCGACCGGGTGCTGCGCGAAGTGGCTGAGCTGCTGCGCCAGCACCTGGACGGCGAACAGTTCGTGTCGCGGCATGGTGGCGAGGAATTCCTGGCGGTGCTGCGCGGCCTCACCCTGGAGCAGGCGCTGCAGCGGCTGCAGGCACTGCGTCTGGCCCTGGCCCGCGCGCGCATGGACGAGGTGGACCCGGGCCTGGTGGTCACCGCCAGCATCGGCGTGGCCGAGTGCCGTCCCGGGCAGGAATCGCCGCGCACGCTGCTGGCGGCGGCCGACCGCCAGCTCTATCGGGCCAAGCGCGAGGGCCGCAACCGGGTCTGCGCCGCGTAGCGGGCCGCGCCCCGGGCGCGACCCGGCCCCGGTCGCCGCGCTCTACAATCGGGCGTTCTCCCAGCCAGTGAGTCCGCGCATGCGCACGCTTTACCCCGCCATCACGCCCTACGACACCGGTACGCTCAAGGTCGACGAGCGCCACACGCTGTACTACGAACAGTGCGGCAACCCCGACGGCAAGCCGGTGGTGATGCTGCATGGCGGCCCGGGCGGCGGCTGCACCGCCAAGATGCGCCAGTTCCACGACCCGGCGAAGTACCGGATCATCCTGTTCGACCAGCGTGGCGCCGGCCGCTCCACCCCGCACGCCGACCTGGTGGACAACACCACCTGGGACCTGGTGGCCGACATCGAGAAGCTGCGCGTGCACCTGGGTGTCGACCGCTGGCAGGTATTCGGCGGCAGCTGGGGCTCGACCCTGGCGCTGGCCTATGCGCAGGCCCATCCGCAGCGCGTGACCGAGCTGGTCCTGCGCGGCATCTTCATGCTGCGCCGCTGGGAACTGGAGTGGTTCTACCAGGAAGGTGCCAGCCGCCTGTTCCCCGACGCCTGGGACCACTACGTCAACGCGATCCCGGCGGTGGAGCGGCACGACCTGATCTCGGCGTTCCACCGGCGCCTGACCAGTGACGACGAGGCGACCCGGTTGGCCGCGGCCAAGGCCTGGAGCGTGTGGGAGGGGGCCACCAGCTTCCTGCACGTGGACGACGATTTCATCAACAGCCACGAAGACCCGCGGTTCGCGCTGGCCTTTGCCCGCATCGAGAACCACTACTTCGTCAACGGCGGCTTCTTCGAGGTCGAGGACCAGCTGCTGCGCGATGCGCACCGCATCGCCGACATCCCGGGCGTGATCGTGCACGGCCGCTATGACGTGGTGTGCCCGCTGGCCAACGCCTGGGACCTGCACAAGGCCTGGCCGAAAGCGCAGCTGCACATCACCCCGGCCTCGGGGCATTCGGCGTTCGAGGCCGAGAACGTCGACGCGCTGGTACGCGCCACCGACAGCTTCGCCTGAACCTGGCGGCGGTGCCGGCCGCGTGCCGGCACCGCGCCGCGTCAGCCGGTGGCGGCGTGCGCCAGCAGCGTCGGCTGCAGGGCGTGAAAGATGCGCTGCAGCCGCGCCGCCCAGGCCTGCTGGCCGGCGGCATCGGCGATCAGGTCCTGGCGGATTTCCAGCTCCACGTGCACCAGTCCGCGGCCCTCGCCGTGCACCGGCACCGCGTAGTCGCTGGTACTGCTGACCGCGTACGGCTGGTTGTCGCCGACCACCAGGTCGCCTTCCTCGCGCAGCGCCTGCAGCAGCGCCTGCGCGAACCGCGCGTCGCGGTGGTAGAGCACGCCGGCATGCCATGGGCGGGCGGCGCCGTTCATCACCGGGGTGAAGCTGTGCATCATCACCAGCAGCGTCGGCATGCCGGCATCGCGGCGGTGGTCCAGTTCGGTGGTGATGCGGGCGTGATACGGCGCGTGGATGGCGCCGATGCGTTGCTGCCGTTGCGACCGGCTCAATCCAGCGTTGCCCGGGATGGCGGTGCCATCGCTGGTTTCGGGGATCAGCGTCGGCGAGGCCAGCGGCCGGTTGCAGTCGATCACCAGCCGCGAATAGGTCTGCTCGATGGCGAAGGCGTCCAGCTGCCGCGCCAGTGCCCGGGTGGTGCCGGCGATGCCGATGTCCCAGCCGATGTGCCGGTCCCGTTCGGCCGGCGCCACGCCCAGGTCGCCGAGCGCGGCGGGAACCCGTTGCCCGGCGTGGTCGGCCAGCAGCAGGAACGGCGAACGGCCGTACGGGTTGTGCACGGTGAACGGCGGCGGGTCCTGCGGGCCCAGCAGCGGCGGGGCGAGGATGTCGGCGGGGGCGTCGAGCCGGCTCATCGCGGGCGGCCATCCAGGTGGTGTTCGATCATCCACAGCCCGGCCCAGAGCTTGGCGTCCAGCTCGTAGCCCTGGCCCATTTTCTCCACCAGCCATGCCGCGGCGCGCGCGCGCGGGACGCTGTGCACGGTGATGTCCTCGCTGTCGTCGCCACCGCCGTCGCCCACCCGGCGCAGGCCGGTGGCGCGCACGAAGGCGATCTTCTCGCTGCTGGCGCCGGAGGAGGTCGGGCCGATCATCAGCACTTCGGCATGGTCGGCGGTCCAGCCGGTTTCCTCTTCCAGTTCGCGCACCGCCGAGGCCTCGATCGATTCGCCGGCGGTGATGTCGCCGACCAGCCCGGCCGGCATTTCGATCGTGCGCGCCTGCAGCGGTACCCGGAACTGCTCGACGAACAGCACCTCGTCGTCGGGGGTGACGGCGATGATGATCGCGGCCAGGCCGCCGGCGTGGGTGCGTTCGCTGTATTCCCAGGTGCCGCGCACCACCATGCGCTGGTAGCGGCCTTCGTAGACGACGCGGGGGGCTGCGGTGTTCTGGCTCATGCGGGTTCGGGGGCGGTGGGGAAGGCGGTTTCCAGGCCGGCGGCGGCCCGCAGCCGGCGCCGGGTCAACGGGCCGAAGCGCAGCGATCCGCACAGGCCGTCGAGCATGTCGGCGTCGGCCGGCATGCGGGTGAACCCGGGCGTGGCCGGGGCCAGCGGCGCATCCACGGCGATGGTGGTCAGTTGCCGGAACAGCAGCGCCAGTTCGCGCTGCTGGCGCAGCCGCACGGCCATCTGCGCGGCGCCGCGCAGGCGCAGGAACGGGATCTCGTCGATCCGCTCCAGCAGCGCGTCGAGGCTGCCGAAGTGGGCCAGCAGCACCGCCGCCGACTTGGCGCCGATGCCGCTGATGCCGGGGATGTTGTCCACCGCGTCGCCGCACAGCGCCAGGTAGTCGGCGATCTGGTGCGCATGCACGCCGTGGCGCGCCTTGACCCCGCCCGCGCCCCAGCGCTGGTTGCGCGCGTAGTCCCACTGCTCGTCGTGATCCAGCAGCAGCTGCGACAGGTCCTTGTCGGCCGAGACGATCACCCCGCGCAGCGCTTGGCCACGGCCCGCGTGCAGCGCGCTGCCGATCAGGTCGTCGGCCTCGTAGTCGCGGTCGGCCAGCACTTCCAGCCCCAGCGCCGCGCACAGCGCCTTGCAGTGCGCGAACTGGCGGCGCAGCGCCTCCGGCGCCGGCTCGCGGTTGGCCTTGTAGGCCGGATACAGGCGGTGCCGGAAGCAGCTGTCCAGCGCCTCGTCGAAGGCAATGGCGATGTGCGCCGGGCGCTCGCGTTCGAGCAGCTCCAGCAGGAAGCGGGCGAAGCCATGCACGGCGTTGCTGGGCCAGCCCTGCGCGTCCTGGAAGCTGTCGGGCATGGAGTGCCAGGCGCGGAACACGTACAGGCTGGCGTCGACCAGGTACAGCGGCCGCGGGGCCCCGGCATCGCTCACGGCTGCCAGTCCCGCAGCAGGCTGGCCGGATCCGGTCGCGCGCGCTCGGGCACCTGCAGCTTCGGCGTGCCGATATGGATGAAGCCGACGATGCGTTCGTTCGCGGCCAGCCCCAGGTGGCGTGCCACGCCTTCGTCATAGGCCATCCAGGCGGTCAGCCACTGCGCGCCGAAGCCGAAGCCCTGCGCGGCCTGCAGCAGGGCGAAGCAGACGCAGCCGGCGGTCAGCAGCTGCTCCTGCGCGGGCACCTTGGGGTTGTCCTGCAGGCGCGCGACCACCGTCAGCACCAGCGGCGCATGCGAAAAGCGCTGGCGGTCCTTCTCGATCACCGCCGGCGCGGCATCCGGGGTGCGCTCGCGGCTGCGCCGGGCCAGGTACTCGCCCAGCGCGTGGCGGGCCTCGCCCCGCACGCGGAGCACGCGGAACGGCACCAGTTTGCCGTGGTCGGGCACGCGCGTCGCGGCCGCCAGCATGGCCAGCACGGTGGCGTCGTCCGGACCCGGTTCGGCCAGTTGCAGGGACGGGACCGAGCGGCGCTGGTCCAGCGCTTGCAGGAAGCAGGAATCGGACATGGGGCATTCGTGGGAAAGACGGCCATGGATTATAGACACCGGGGTGCGCGGGGCCGTCCGGCGGGGGCGGGCGAATCTGAGCACTCCGTCGAAGCCCCCGCCTGGCGGATTTCTCGCCAATTCACCGCGGTACGCTTAGCATGGCGCGACATGCCGGGTTGCCGGTGGCGAGGTACAAAGTGCGGACTGCATCACTGGCCCTGTTCAGCTTCTCCCCCTACCATGCGTGGGCGGAGACCGGGGGGCTGTCCGCTTTCTTCCATACGATCCTTACAGGAGCAGCGCCTGCGAAGGTGCGGAGCCACTGCGCATGATGTCCCAGCCGCATCCTCCAGAGCGCCCCGGCCATAACCCGGACCTGCTGGCGCTGGCGCGCGAAGCCGCGCTGCCCCCGCTTTCGGCCACGTTTGCCCGGGTATTGGCCGGGTTCGACGATGCCCTGTTCGACCGCGCCGAGACCGCGGGCGCGTCGCAACTGGTGTTCCTCGACGGCATGCGCGAGCTGCGCCGGCGCCGCGACGACATCACCGCGCGTTTCAGCGCGCACCTGCGCCAGGCGTGGAGCGCGCTGGAGGCCGCCGCGCCGCTGTCGGCCGAGGCCGCGCTGGCGCAGGCCGGGCAGGGCGATGGCGGGCTGAGCCTGGTCTCCGAACACGACCTGGAATCACGGCTGGCGGTGCGCAATTTCGCCGCGGTGGTGCTGCGCGAATGGAAGCCGGTGCTGGCGCGGCTGGACCGCCGCCTGGCCTGGATCAGCGGCGTGGACGGGCTGGACATCGATCTCAATCCGATCGGCCCCGAACATATCGGCGTGGCGGTGCACGAGGCGTTCGGCGTGTGCGACCTGGCCGCCGAAGTGCGGCTGGTGCTGATCAAACTGTGCGAGCGGGAATTCGCCGTGCAGGTGGGGCGCATCTACCGCGATGTCGACGAACGCCTGGCGCAGGCCGGGGTGATGCCGGGCATTTCGCAGCCGCCGCCGCGCCCGGCACCCGCCGCGCGGCCGCCGCGCCCGGCCGATGCCGATCCCGGCATGGCGCAGGGCGACGACGAAGACCTCTCCGATCCCCAGCACGCGCCGGCCTGGGCGCGCCGCTTCACCGAGCGCTGGGCGCGGCACCGCAGCGAACTGCAGGCCGGCCACCCGGGGGGCTATGACGGCACCCCGTCGGCGAGCGGGCAGAACATGATCCTGGAAGCGCTGCACGAGCTGCTGGCGCAGACCCGGCATGTGCGCGAGGACGCCACCGCCGCCGCGCAGGTGGCGGTCGGCCAGCAGCGCCCGCTCAGCCAGCACGAAATGATGTCGGTGCTGTCGCTGCTGCAGGCCACGCCCACGGCGACGCTGCGCGCGGCGGTGGGCGACCAGAGCGAATCGCTGGCGCAGCGGCTCAAGAACGAAGTGATTTCAGGCGCCACCCGGCTCGGCGTCGATCCCGGGCAGGCGCGGCTGGACCCGCAGGACGAGGACGCCATCGACCTGGTCGGCATGCTGTTCGACGTGATGCTCGACGAGCGCGAGCTGGAAGGCCGCTCGCGCGAACTGATCGGCCGCCTGGTGGTGCCGTTCGTCAAGGTCGCGCTGCTGGACCGGCGCATGTTCGTGCAGAAGACCCACCCGGCGCGGCGCCTGCTCAACTCGCTGGCCGAGGCCTGCGAGGGCAACGCCGGCGAAAGCCAGGCCGAGCGCGCGCTGATGGGCAAGGTCGAGGAGATCATCGACCGGCTGATCGCCGAGTTCAACGAGAACCTGGCGATCTTCCTGACCCTGGAAGAGGAGTTCCGCGAGTTCCTCGCCCAGCACCGGCGCCGCATCGAGATCGCCGAGCGCCGCGCGACCGAGACCCAGCGCGGCCAGGAGAAGCTGGAGCTGGCGCGCAGCCGTGCCCTGGCCGAACTGGAGCGGCGGCTGCAGGGCGCGCCGCTGCCGGCGGCGATCGAAGGCTTCCTGCGCCAGCCCTGGAACCACCACCTGACCATGAGCCTGCTGCGCGAAGGCGACGACGGCGAGTCGGTGGCCGAGGCGCTGGGGCTGGCCGACGTGCTGCTGGAGGAAGTGGCCGAGGCGCGCCGGCATGTGGTCGGCAAGCCATGGCTGCAGTCCCTCCAGCCGGGGCTGCGCAAGGTGTTCGCCAGCGTCGGCCTGCATGGCGAAGGCAGCGTCGGCGCGATCGACGCGCTGCACGACACGCTGCAGGCCATCGCCGAGGCCCGCCCGGAGCTGGAACGGGCACTGCCCGAGCTGCCGCAGGTCAGCCTGCCGACGCCGCCGGCGCAGGAATCGGCGGCGCTGGACCTGGGCGCCGAGGCGCGCCCGGAGAGCGTGGACCACGCCGATGCCGCCCGCTACCGCGCCATGGATATCGGCACCTGGCTGGATTTCATCGACAAGGACGGCAAGGTGCAGGCCGGCAAGCTGTCCTGGGTCAGCCCGATCTCCTCGCGCCTGCTGTTCGTCAACCGCCGCGGCATCCGCTTCTGCGTGGCCTCGCCAGAGGAGCTGGTGGTGATGGAGCGGCTCGGCCGCCTGCGCCCGCACGTGGACGACGGCGCGTTCGACAGCGCCATGCAGGGCGTGATCGACCGGCTCGACCCGCAGACCCCCACGGTGCACTGAGGCCCGACCCGCTTTGCTACGATCCCCGGCGTATTCCACTGCGCATCGGGGACGGGCATGGCCGTTGAGGTACGGGTGTTGAAGGAAGCCGCGGCGGGCGAGCGGCGCGTGGCGGCCACGCCGGAAACGGTGAAGAAGCTGCTGGCGGCCGGGGCCAAGGTGCAGGTGCAGGCCGGTGCCGGGCTGGCCGCCGGGTTCACCGACCAGGCCTACCGCGACGCCGGCGCGCAGATCGACGAGGCCGTGGACGCCGCCGACCTGGTGCTGTGCGTGCAGGCGCCGTCGCCGCAGCTGATCGGGCAGCTCAAGCCCGGTGCGGTGCTGGTCGGTATCCTGCAGCCGCAGGCCGATGCCGCGCGTGCCGCCGCGCTGCAGGCGCGGCAGCTGCTGGCGTTCCCGCTGGAACGGCTGCCGCGCACCACCCGCGCGCAGGCCATGGACGTGCTCAGCTCGCAGGCCGGCATGGCCGGCTACAAGGCCACCCTGATCGCCGCGCAGCTGGCGCCGCGCTTCTTCCCGATGCTGACCACCGCTGCCGGCACCATCCGCCCGTCGAAGGTGCTGGTGGTCGGCGCCGGCGTGGCCGGCCTGCAGGCGATCGCCACCGCCCGGCGCCTGGGCGCGCAGGTGGAGGGCTTCGACGTGCGCCCGGAAACCCGCGAGCAGATCGAGTCGCTGGGTGGCAGGTTCCTGGACCTGGGGGTCAGCGCCGCCGGCGAGGGCGGCTATGCGCGCCCGCTCACCGATGCCGAGCGCGCCGAGCAGCAGCGGCGCCTGGCCGAGCACCTCAAGGGCGTGGACGTGGTGATCTGCACCGCCGCCGTGCCCGGCCGCCCGGCACCGAAGATCGTCACCGCGGCGATGGTCGCGGGCATGCGCCCGGGCAGCGTGATCGTCGACCTGGCCGCCGAAACCGGCGGCAACTGCGAGGCGACGCGACCGGGCGAGACGGTCGAGGTGGGCGGGGTGACCGTGGCCGGCCCGCTCGACCTGGCCAGCATGGGCGCCATCCACGCCAGCGAGATGTATGCGCGCAACGTGCTCAATTTCGTCTCGCTGTTCCTCAAGGATGGCGCGCTGGCCTTCGACTGGAATGACGAACTGCTGGCGAAGACGGTGTGGCCGGAGCGCCCGGCCGCCGGCGAAATTCCCCCGGTCTGAACCGATGCCCGGGATCGGACTGGCCGCCGGCGAGACGCTGCTGCGCGAGGGCGCGGCCAATCTCCAGCGCGGCATGGAGGCGGTCGGCGGCCGCCTGTTCCTGACCGACCGGCGGCTGCTGTTCCGCTCGCATGGATTCAACGTACAGGACGGGGATACGGAAATCCCGTTGGCCCGGATCCGGGGCGCGCGGCCCTGCTGGACCCGTCTTCTCGGCGTGCTGCCGCTGGCCCCCAACTCGCTGGCGGTGGCGACCGATGAGCGCGACTACCGTTTCGTCCTGTTCGGCCGCCGGCAATGGTTGGCGGCCATCCAAGCGCAGATGCCGCCCGTCGGACGCTGACGCTCCGCACCGGCCGCGGCGTCCGCAACGATCGCTGCCGTAAAGGGTGCGGGGCCCGCTTTCGGTGTTGATGGGCGCGTGAGCCCGGCATGGCCAACGGCCGCATCCTATCTTCCACGCCGCGGGCCGCGCGGCAGCCGCCCGTCACCAGGCGAGGGGACGGGGCGGCTACCTGTCGCGCGGCGGTGGCGGATTTGCCTCCAGCCACTGCTGGCGCTGCTCCGGCGTCATCCGGTGCCACTGCTCGCGCAGTTCCTGGCGCTGGGCCTTGTCCATGGTGCGCATCTTCGCGAACAGGGCGCGGGCCTCGAGCTGCTGCTGCGGCGACATGTTCTGGAAGCGGTGCATGCCGCGGCGCGCCTGCGAGCGCTGCTCGGGGCTCATCTGCTGCCAGCCGCGGGCATGCTCGTACATGCGCTGGCGGTGCTCGGGCGAGGCGTTCCAGCGGTCGCGCATCGGCGCGATCAGGGTTTCGCGCTGGGCCGGGGTGAGCTGGTCCCACTCGGGCAGCGACGGCTGCGACGGCTGGGAGAATGCCGGCGCGGCGACGGCCAGCAACAGTGGCAGCAGGCAAAGGCGGATGTTCATGATCATCACTCCATCGCCACCGCGTCCGAACCGAGCCACAGGTAGAGCTCCGGGCTTTCGTCGAACAGCAGGGCATCATCGGACAGGTCGGTGGCGGGGTCGGCCGCCACGCTGGGCGGCAGTACCGGCGCGGTGCGGTTGAACTGCACCGCCACGGTTACCGCCAGTACCGCCGAGCAGGCGGTGGCCAGCCACCAGCCGCGGCGACGCCACGGCGAGGCACCGGTGTCGGCGCCGGTGTCGGCGCCGGAGGTGGCGTGCCGGCGCGCCTGGCGCAGGCGTGCCAGCGTAGCGGCGGAGACCGCGCCTTCGGCATGCTGTTGCAGCTGCCGCAGCGAGCGGTCGAAGTCGTCGTTGCGGGATGTGGGCAGGCGGTTCACCGCGTGGCCTCCAGTTGTTTCTGCAATGCGTCGCGCGCGCGCGACAGATGGGTTTTCACCGAACCTTCCGAGCAGCCCATGATCCGGGCGGTGGTCGCCACGTCCAGCTCCTGCAGCACGCGCAGGCCGAACGCCTCGCGCTGGCGTGCCGGCAATTGCCGCAATGCCTGCACCAGCCGCGCGTAATCCTCGCGCTGCTCATGTTCCTGCGCCGGCCCCGGGCGGTCGTCGGCCCAGTCGATCGGGCCGTCCTCGTCCTGCGCCGGTGCCCAGAACTTCAGCCGGAAGCCGCGCCGGCGCTGCAGGTCGATGATGCGCCGGCGCAGGATGCTCCAGAACAGCGGCGTCCATTCCTCGGCCGGGTGGTCGCGGTAGCCGAGCATCCGTTCCATCGCGTCCTGCACCGCGTCCAGCGCATCGTCGCGCTGGCGCAGGCCGGCCTCGGCGAAGCGGAACGCACGCGGCCCGACGCCGGCAAGGAAGGCGTCCAGCGAGGCGGGGGCGGCAACGGGCGTCAGCGGCGGCGGGGTCACCAGCACAGGGTAGCGTTCCGGATGGTCCTGGCATCGATAACGCGCGGCGGGCGGATCGGTTGACGGCAACGGTCGCGCCGGCGTTCATCGCATGGTTATGATGCGGGACGGGCAGTTCCGGCCTCGGAGAGGGCAGCAATGAACGACGGGTTCGTGGCGTTGTACATCTTCATGCTGGCGGCCATCGCCGGCCACGTGATCATCTCGCGGGTGCCGGTGATCCTGCACACCCCGCTGATGTCCGGTTCCAACTTCATCCACGGCATCGTGCTGATCGGGGCGATGGTGGTGCTGGGCCATGCCGATACCACGCTGGAGAAGGCCATCGGCTTCATCGCCGTCGCCCTGGGCGCGGGCAACGCCGCCGGCGGCTACGTCGTCACCGAGCGCATGCTGGAGATGTTCAAGAGCTCCAGGGCGCCGCAAGGGCCGGGCAAGTGAGCGCACGGGTAGCCCCGGCGCCGGCGCGGCGGATCGAGGCGCGGCAGCTGTTCCAGTGGCTCAGCTACCTGCAGTATCCGGCGCTGCTGGTCGCGCTCGGCCATGCCGCGCTGCCCCTGTTCAGGGGCCTGGATGGCCTGCTTGATGCCTTCAACAACGCCCTGCTGTATGCCGGCGTCGGCATCGGCCTGTCTTCGCTGCAGGACCCGACCCGGACCCAGAACCGGCTCTCGCGCCGGGTCTGGGAGGACCCGCGCAAGGGCGGCTGGATGCTCTGGCTGCTGACCGCCGAGGCGCTGCTGCCGATCGTGCTGGGGCTGGTGGGCGCGGCGCTGGCGGACACTGCGGCGTTGTCGCAGCTGTCGCTGGGGCTGGTGGCGTTCGGGCTGGGCATGATCGGGCTGCTGAAGACCGCGATCGAGATGCGCGAGCATCACCGCCGCGATCGTCACGCCGGCATTGTGGAAACCCGGGTTCAGGAGGAAGCGGCATGAGCATGGCGTTGCTGGTCAAGGCGAGTTACCTGGTGGCCGCCACCTTGTTCCTGCTGGGGCTGCAGCGCATGGCCTCGCCCAGGACCGCGCGCAGCGGCATCCACTGGGCGGGCGTTGGCATGCTGCTGGCCACCGTCGCCACGTTCTTCCTGCCGGGGCTGCACAACATCGCGCTGATCCTGGTGGCGCTGGTGCTGGGCACCGCGCTGGCCTGGGTGTCGGCCAGGAAGGTCGCCATCACCGACATGCCGCAGATGGTGGCGCTGTACAACGGCATGGGCGGCGGCTCGGCCGCGGCCATCGGCGCGGTGGAACTGCTGCGTTTCGCCGACGTCGCCGGCCGCGACACCAGCCACTGGAGCGCGGAAGCCATCGCCGCGCTCGCGGCACGGCAGCCGTCGGCCACGGTGCTGGCCCTGGCGGTGGTCGGCGCGGCCATCGGCGCGGTGTCGCTGTCCGGTTCGGTCATCGCCTGGGCCAAGCTCGACGGCCGCCTGGACAAGCGCGTCACCTTCCCCGGGCAGCAGGCGTTCAACCTGCTGGTGGCCGTGGCGATGGTGGCGCTGGGGGTGTGGGCGGCGCTGAGCCTGCAGCCGCTGGCGATCATCGCCTTCTTCGTGGCGGCGCTGGCGCTGGGCGTGCTGATGACCCTGCCCATCGGCGGCGCCGACATGCCGGTGGTGATCTCGCTGTACAACGCCTTCACCGGGCTGGCGGTGTCCTTCGAAGGCTACGTGCTGGGCAACGAGGCGCTGATCATCGCCGGCATGATGGTCGGCGCGGCCGGCATCCTGCTGACGCGGCTGATGGCCAAGGCGATGAACCGGTCGATCAGCGGCGTGCTGTTCTCCAACTTCGGCGGTGGCGGGCAGGGCGCGGCGGAAATCAGCGGCAGCCAGAAGCCGATCGAGGCCGCCGACGTGGCGGCGATGATGGCCTTCGCCGAGCGGGTGGTGATCGTGCCCGGCTACGGCATGGCGGTGGCCCAGGCCCAGCACAAGATATGGGAGCTGGCGCAGCGGCTGATCGAACGCGGGGTCAAGGTGAAGTTCGCCATCCACCCGGTCGCCGGGCGCATGCCCGGGCACATGAACGTGCTGCTGGCCGAGGCCGGCGTGCCCTACGACCTGATCGCGGACATGGACGACATCAATCCCGAGTTCGCCAGCACCGATGTATCGCTGGTGATCGGCGCCAACGACGTGGTCAACCCGGTGGCGAAGACCGACCCGTCCAGCCCGATCTACGGCATGCCGATCCTGGACGTGGTCAGCAGCCGCAACACCATCGTCATCAAGCGCGGCAAGGGCACCGGCTTCGCCGGCATCGAGAACGCGCTGTTCTATGCCGACAACACGCGCATGCTGTACGGCGATGGCGCCGAGGTGGCGGGCGCGCTGGTCACTGAGCTCAAGGCGCTGGACGGCGGGCATTGAGGTAATGCCCGCCGCTGGCCGCCGATCCGGCGTGGTGGGGTCCCGTAGAGGCGGGGCTTCCCCCGCATGAAGCCTTGCCGGTGAAGCCCCGTGCCGGGCAAGCCCGGCACCTACGGCGCGATCCGGCAAACCCCGCGTTTCTGTAGATGCGGGGCTTGCCCCGCATGAATCCTGCCCGGCACCTGCGCGGCACCGGGCAGTTCAATTCAGCGCGCCAGCCACCATGCCACCGCCAGCCCGGCCAGCAGCCACAGGATCTCGGCGGTGCCGTTGGCCAGTCCGATCAGGGTCCAGGCCAGGTGCGGGCCCAGGCGCAGCGCCGATTCCCAGGGCGCCAGGCCCATCGGGCCGCCGATATAGGCCGCGGCGATGCCCCAGTTGGCGGCCAGCGCGATCAACAGCGTGGCCAGCATCGCCAGCGCGATCCGGGTCCTGCCGGCGGCCAGCATGCCCAGGCGCAACATCCAGGCGGCTTCTGCGGCCGCGGCGACCGCCATCCAGCCGGCCTGCGAGCCGGTGGCCAGTGCGACCATCAGCCAGGCGATGGCCAGGGTGGCGCTGCCCAGCAGCAACAGCAGGGGCCAGAGCCAATGCTGGGGGCGGCCGGGCGGGCGTGGGGCAGGTGGCATGGGCATTCCCGAAAAGGTCACGCAGCATAGCCCTTCAGCGGCCGGCGCGCCCAGTCGGCTAAAATGGCCGTCTTGCGGGTAGCGTCCGCGTCCCCATATCGATCCACATGTACTCCCGCAGCAGCGAACCCGTCCATTTCGAACGCGATTGCCCGGCCGTCATGGTGCCCCAGGGCGACAGCGTGACCCTGCCGGCCGGCAGCTACGGCTACATCACCCAGGCGCTGGGGGGCAGCTACACCGTGTTCGTCGAAGGCAACCTGTTCCGCATCGCCGGCAAGGACGGTGATGCCATCGGCAAGGAGCCGCCGCCGGGGCTGGAACTGCCCGAGGGCGCCGGCGACGAGGACGTGGAAAAGCTGGTATGGGAGCAGCTGCGGACCTGTTTCGACCCGGAAATCCCGTTCAACATCGTCGATCTCGGGCTCATCTACGAGGTCGACATCAAACACCTGGACGCTGGCCGGCGCGAAGTGGACGTGCGCATGACCCTGACCGCGCCCGGCTGCGGCATGGGCGAGATCCTGGTCGACGACGTGCGCAGCAAGCTGGAGATGATCCCGACCGTGGCCGCCGCCGACGTCGAGCTGGTGTTCGACCCGCCGTGGGGCAAGCACATGATGTCCGAGGCGGCACGGCTCGAAACGGGCATGCTGTAAGGTGTCCTACGCGCTGGCCCGGGTGCGGGCCGGCTTCAAAACCCGCAATCTGGAAGGAAACATCCGGTGTCCCAGTCTCTGAGCTTCCACGTCACCCGTTCGGACCACCCGCGCAGCGCCGCCGAGCGCGCCAAGATCCTGGAGAAGCCGGGTTTCGGCCTGCACTTCACCGACCACATGGTGGCCGTGCGCTGGGACAAGGACACCGGCTGGCATGACGCGGCGGTGATGCCGTACGGTCCGATCGCGCTGGATCCGGCCGCGGCGGTGCTGCACTACGGGCAGGAGATCTTCGAGGGCATCAAGGCCTACCGCCATGCCGACGGGTCGGTGTGGACGTTCCGTCCCGAGGCCAACGGCCGCCGCCTGCAGCGGTCGGCCGCGCGCCTGGCGCTGCCCGAGCTGCCGGTGGAAATTTTCGTCGAGTCGCTGAAGCAGATGATCGCGGTGGACAAGGACTGGGTGTCCGGCGCCGACGAGGCCAGCCTGTACTTCCGCCCGTTCATGATCGGCGACGAGGCGTTCCTCGGCGTGCGCGGCGCGCACAAGGCCAGCTACTACGTGATCGCCAGCCCGGCCGGCCCGTACTTCGCCAAGGGCGTGGCGCCGGTGGCGATCTGGCTGTCCAGCGACTATGCGCGTGCGGCCAAGGGCGGCACCGGCGCGGCCAAGTGCGGCGGCAACTACGCCGCGTCGCTGCTGCCGCAGCAGCAGGCGCAGGCGCAGGGCTGCTCGCAGGTGCTGTTCCTCGACCCGGTCGAGGGCAAGTTCCTGGAAGAGCTGGGTGGCATGAACGTGTTCCTGGTCTACGGCAAGGAAAACAGGCTTGTCACCCCGGCGCTGTCGGGCTCGATCCTGGAAGGCATCACCCGCGAATCCATCCTGCAGCTGGCGCGCGACCGCGGCATGACCGTGGAAGAGCGCAAGGTGTCCATCGACGAGTGGAAGCAGGGCGTGGCGTCGGGTGACATCACCGAGGTGTTCGCCTGCGGCACCGCCGCGGTCATCACCCCGATCGGCCAGCTCAAGGGCGAGGGCTTCATCGTCGGCAACCTGGACGCGCCGGCCGGCGAGGTGACCATGTCGCTGCGCAAGGAGCTGACCGACATCCAGTACGGCCGCCTGCCCGACCGCCACGGCTGGCTGGTGCGCCTGGACGGCTGAGTCCCCGGGCCAGGCCGCAGACGGAAAGCCCCGCGCAAGCGGGGCTTTTCATATTAAGTGGCCACCGTTCCTGCCGCGCCGGCTGCCTGGCGTGGCGGTGCCGTTGCCCGCGCGCGTCCGGCAGGTGTCGCGGGGGTGGGCGCCGTCGTGTGTGCGGTTGCGGGTTCAGGCGGGCCGCCGCGGGTGCCGCGCCCGCGGCAGCCGCGCGGTCATTCTTCGCACAGGTCGGCGTAGCGTGCCTGCAGCACGCGCTGCGCGTCGTCCGGGGTGATGTCCAGCAGCAGTCCGCGCTGGCCGGCGTTGATCCAGATGCGGGCGTGCTGCAGCGCGGCGCCGGCGAACAGCACGACGGCCGGGCGCTGCTGCGCGAACGGGCTGATGCCGCCGACCTTGTAGCCGCTGCGGCGCTCGGCCTCGGCCACTTCCATCATCTGCGCGTGCTTGCCGCCACAGGCGGCGGCAAGCTTCTTCAGCGACAACCGCCGGTCGCACGGGATCACCGCGACCACCGGCTGCCTGTCCACCCACGCCATCAGCGTCTTGAACACCAGTTCCGGCGCGATGCCCAGCGCCTGCGCGGCGGCCATGCCCTTGCTGTCCACCTCGGCGGCGTAATCGTAGGCATGCAGTCCGTGGGCGACCCCGGCCTTGTCCAGCGCGGCGGTGGCGCGGGTACCGCGGGCCACTCAGAGCGACTCGAAACGGTTGGCCTCGACGTTCTTGCGCACCTTGTCCGGGTTCCACACGCGGCCGTTCATGGCGATGTAGACGCCTTCGGGCAGCGACTGCACCGCGCCGATCGCACAGCCGATGTTGAACTCGGCGTCCGAGCCGCGGAAGCGCGCCGGGCTGAGCGCGCCGGTCATCACGATGGTCTTGCCGGGGATGGTCTTGAGCACCTTGCCGGTGGCCACCATCGAATCGGTGCCGTGGGTGACCAGCACGTGGCGGGTGGGCTGGGCGGCGATGGTGGCGCGGATCAGTTCGCGGTCGGCGTCGGTGATGTGCAGCGAATCCTTGCGCAGGATCGGGATGACGTTGAAGCGGAAGGTCACGCCCAGTTCGCGCAGGATCATGCCGATCTGCGGATCGCCGATCTGGTAGTCGGACTTGTCGTCGAAATAGATCTTGTCGATCGTGCCACCGGTGGTGACGATCAGGAGGTCTTCCATCATGGCGGTGAATCCAAACGGTGATGGTGCGAATGATAAGCCGCGCCGCGGACGGGGTTCGCCCGCATGGGGTTTTTGCCGGCAGTCCCCGTGCGGGGCGGGCCCCGCCTTTACGGGCGCTTCCTGGCGAAGCGCGCGCGCAGGCCCGGCAGGCTGGCCAGTGTGATCACCAGCAGCGACAGCGCGATTTCCAGCCACGCCAGCGGCGCGGTCTCCGGGTGGCTCCAGGCGCTCATCACGCCATGGCTGAACCAGCCCAGCGCGAACACGCCGGACCAGAACGGCGCCAGCCGCCAGCCAAGGCGCAGGGCGATGGCCAGCAGCAGCGGCGGCCCGGTGAACACCAGTTGCGTCGCCAGCCAGTGCTTGTCGTCCAGGAACCACCAGGTGTAGAGCGCGGCCAGCGCGATCAGCGCCAGCAGCAGGGTCGGGTGCCGTCGTGTCACCGTGCTCATCGCGCCAGCCTCCGCGCGATGTCGGCCACGCGCCGGCCGAGCACGCGCGCCAGGTGGGCTTCGTCGTCGCTCGGCTGCGGGTCGTCCTGGGCGCCGGCCACATGGCTGGCGCCGTAAGGCGTGCCGCCGCTGGTGGTGTGGCTCAGCGCCGGTTCGGTGAACGGAATGCCGACGATCAGGCAGCCGTGGTGCAGCAGCGGCAGCTGCATCGACAGCAGGGTCGATTCCTGCCCGCCGTGCATCGACGCGGTGGAGGTGAACACCGCCGCCGGCTTGCCGGACAGGGTGCCGTTGACCCACTCCGCGCCGAGGCCGTCGAGGAAGTGCTTGACCGGCGCGGCCATGTTGCCGAAGCGGGTCGGGCTGCCGAGCACGATGCCCGCGCATTCGGCCAGGTCGGCGATCTCGACATACGGGGCGCCGTCTTCCGGCACCGGCGGCGCGCTGGTCTGGGTGACGGCGGCGACCGGCGGCACCGTGCGCAGGCGCGCGCCCATGCCCGGCACCTCGCCGATGCCGCGGGCGATCTGCCGCGCCAGCCGCGCCACCGAGCCGCCGCGGCTGTAGTACAGCACCAGGATTTCCGCCATCGCACCATCCACTCATCACACGGGAGGCGGCAGTATCGGCGATGCGGGCCGCGCTTTGCATCGGGTACCCTTGCCGAATGGAACCCCTGGATTCGCTCAATCTATGGATGGAACGGGTCCGTGACAGCGGGCGCCGGGCCAGTTTCGCCCGTTTCCTGTGGCACCGTTTCCTCGACGACCGCCTGTTCGAGGCGGCCGGCGCGCTGGCCTACACCACCGTGTTCGCGCTGGTGCCGCTGGCGATCGTGGTGTTCGGGGTGCTGTCGGCGTTCCCCATGTTCGACCGCTGGAGCGAGGCGCTCAGCGATTACGTGTTCTCCAATTTCGTGCCCTCGGCCGCGCGCGCGGCGGAAGGCTACCTGCGGCAGTTCTCGGCCAGTGTCGGCCAGCTCACCGCGGCCGGCTTCATCGCGCTAGTGGCGTCGCTGCTGATCACCCTCAACAGCATCGAGCAGATCTTCAACCGCATCTGGCGGGTGGCCTCGGCGCGGCCGCGGTTGACCCGCTTCCTGGTGTACTGGACCGTGCTGACACTGGGCGCGATGCTCGCGGCGGCCTCGCTGGCGGTGTCGGCCAAGGTGTTCGCGCTGCCGCTGTTCGGCACCGTCGAGGGCCGCTGGCTGGCCGACCTGGCGCTGCGCCTGGCGCCGGTGCTGATCGAGTTCGCCTGCGTGATGCTGGTCTACCGGGTGGTCCCGCACCACACCGTGAAGTGGCGCCATGCCATCCCCGGCGCCCTGCTGGCGGTGGTGATGCTGGAACTGGTGAAGTGGGGCATGGGCCTGTACCTGGGCAGCTTCCAGTCCTACCAGAAGCTGTACGGCACGGTGGCGTTCGTGCCGATCCTGCTGCTGTGGATCTACCTGGGCTGGGTGTCGGTGCTGCTGGGCGCCTCGCTGGCGTCGTCGATCGCGGCGTTCCGCTACCAGCCGGTCGCCCTGCGCCTGCCGCAGGGCTGCGAGCTGTACGGCCTGCTGCGCCTGCTCGGGCGCTTCCGCGAGGCGCGCATACAGGGGCGTGGGCTGGACGAAGAGGAACTGCTGGCGCTGGAGCCGATGCTCACCGATTCGCTGCTGCAGGAACTGCTGTGCCAGATGGAGGCGATCAACCTGCTGCGGCGCGACGAACGCGGGCAGTGGCTGCTGGCGCGCGACCTGGACGGCATCACCCTGCGCGAGCTGTACGAGAGCTCGCAGCTGCGCATTCCGATCGCCGAGGAATACCTGCCGTTCCGCGAGGACGCGCTGGGCCAGGCGGCCTGCCGCGCGCTGGACGAACTGCGCGTGCCGCTGCGCGAGCTGCTCAAGCGCCGCGTCGGCGACATCTATGCCATTACCGGAGACGAACGATGACCCGATTGCTTCCCTTCGCGCTGCTGGCGCTGGCATTGGCCGGCTGCAGCGCGCCCGACGCCGGCGCGCCCGCCGGGGCCGGGGCCCAGAGCCAGCCCGCGGCCGCACCTGCGTCGAAGCCGGCCGAAGCGCCTGCCGCCAGCGCCAACCCAGGCGTGGTGGCCCAGACCGCGGCACTGCCGCGGCTGCAGGCCAGGACCGTGGCCGGCGAGGACTACGACCTGGCCGGCCATCGCGGGAAATGGGTGGTGGTCAATTTCTGGGCGACCTGGTGCGCGCCGTGCCTGCAGGAAATGCCGGAACTGTCGGCGCTGCACGCCATGCGCGGCAACGTCGAGGTGGTCGGCCTGGCCTACGAGGACATCGAACCGGACGACATGCGCGCCTTCCTGGAAAAGCACCCGGTGGCCTACCCGATCGTCATCCTCGACCCGTACGACCCGCCGCAGGACTTCGCCACGCCGCGCGGTCTGCCGATGACCTACCTGATCGCGCCCGATGGCAAGGTCGCCCACCAGTTCCTGGGCCCGGTCGATGCCGGCAAGATCGAGCAGGCCATCGTCGAGGCCGGCGGCAAGGTGGGCTGAAACCCCGCCGCCTGCCGCGCGGCGCATGCCCGGCGTGACCCCCATGCGGGGCAAGCCCCGCATCTACGGAAAGCGGCTGCGGACCATGTAGGTGCCGGGCTCGCCCGGCACAGGCTTTCCCGCCACGCCCCAATACGGAGCAAGCCCCGCATCCACCCAAGGCGGCTACGGGCCATGTAGGTGCCGGGCTCGCCCGGCACACGCTTTCCCGCCACGCCCCAATACGGGGCAAGCCCCGCATCTACGTCGCGGGGTAGGGCGGCAGCGGCTTCACCATGCCGTACTTTTCCTTCTTCGGCTCGTCCGGCAGCGGCGGCAGGTCTATCAGCGCCTCGTCCAGGCGTGTTTCCGGCAGGCGGTCGAGCAGGTCGCGGATCAGGGTCAGGCGGCCGCGCTTCTGGTCGTTGAAATCCACCAGCGTCCACGGCGCATGGTGGGTGTGGGTCGCCTCGAGCATGGCTTCGCGGGCATGGGTGTAGGCGTCGTACTCCACCCGCGAGCGGAGGTCCACCGGCGACAGCTTCCAGCCCTTGAGCGGGTTCTCGCGACGCTCGGCGAAGCGCTTTTCCTGCTGCGCCTGGTCCACGCACAGCCAGTACTTGAACAGCAGGATGCCGTCATCCACCAGCAGCCGCTCGAACACCGGTGCCTGGGTGAGGAACGCCTGGTACTGGGCGTCGGTGCAATAGCCCATGACCTTTTCCACGCCGGCGCGGTTGTACCAGCTGCGGTCCATCAGCACGATCTCGCCAGCCGCCGGCAGATGCGCCACATGGCGCTGGAAGTACCACTGCGTGCGCTCGCGGTCGGTCGGCTTGGGCAGGGCGACGACGCGGCACTGGCGCGGGTTCAGGTGGCGCGCGATGTCCTGGATGGCGCCGCCCTTGCCGGCGGTGTCGCGGCCCTCGAACAGCACCAGCAGGCGCTGGCCCGAGTGCTGCACCCAGCGCGCCATCGCGGTCAGTTCCAGTTGCATGGGCTCCAGCAACTGCTCGTACTGCTTGCGCTTGAGCTTGTCCACGGCGGTCTCCCTGTCCCGAAGCGCGAGCCTAGCGCAGCCGGGGCACGTTGAACCAGTCGTGCGGTCCTCGCGGCAGCGACGGGTTGCCGGGCCCGCGGCGGAGCGCCCGGTGCCTTCCCGGCCGGCGACCGGCTTTTCCCCGCGCATCGGTTTTCATGTAGTTTTGCCGCAGCGCCGGGCGTGGTGCCCGGCAATGGATTAGGAGCGGTGCGATGGGGCTTGTCCAGGCAGCAAAGGGTGCGATCGGCGGCGTGCTGGCCGACCAGTGGAAGGACTTTTTCACGGTGCCGGACGGCCTGCCGGCGACGGCGGCGCTGTTCGCCGCGGTGCCGCGCGGGACCAATGCCGGCCGTGGTTCCAACACCGGCGCCTCGTCCAACATCATCAGCAACGGCTCGAAGATCGTCGTGCCCGAGGGCTACGGCCTGCTGCTGTTCCAGGACGGCGCCATCACCGGCTTCGTCGCCGAGCCGGGCGGTTACGAGTGGCGTTCGGACGACCCGAACTCGCAGTCGATCTTCGCCGGCGACGGCCTGGTCAGCACCTTCATCAAGCAGAGCTGGGAGCGCTTCAAGTTCGGCGGCCAGCCGGGTGCGCAGCAGGCGGCGTTCTTCGTCTCGCTCAAGGAACTGCCGGACAACCGCTTCGGCACCCAGTCCGAGATCTACTGGGATGACGGCTTCCTCAACACCCAGGTCGGCGCGGTCACGCGCGGCTCGTACACGCTGAAGATCGTCGACCCGATCCTGTTCGTGAAGAACTTCGTGCCGGCCAGTTACCTGCGCCCCGGCCAGGTGTTCGATTTCACCGACCTGGACAACGCCGCCGCCAGCCAGCTGTTCAACGAAGTGGTCGGCTCGCTCGCGCCGGCGTTCAGCCTGTACACGAACGATCCGGCCAAGGGCAACCGCATCACCAAACTGCAGCAGGACTCGATCGGCTTCGCGCAGAGCCTGTCAGCGGCGGTCGAGCAGGCTTACCACTGGCAGTCCGACCGCGGCCTGGCCATCGTCAAGACCGCCATCGTCTCGATCGAGTACGACGCCAACACCCGCGAGCTGCTCAAGACCGTGCAGCGCGCCGACGCGCTGTCCGGCGCGCGCGGCAATTCCAACCTGCAGGCCAGTGTCGCCCAGGGCATCCAGGCGGCCGGCGAGAACGGCGGTGCGGCGGGCCTGGTCGGCGTCGGCATGGCCTCGGGCATGTTCGGCGTCGGCGGCATGCAGCAGCCGGTTGCGCCGGCGGCCGACGATCCGGTGGCCAGGCTGAAGAAGGCCAAGGAAATGCTGGACCTGGGGCTGATCACCCAGGCCGACTACGACGCGCTGAAAGCCAAGGCGCTGGGCCTGTAACCGGCAGGACCCACGACGCCCATGTCCGATCCCCGTAACGGCCCACCGCCGCTGCCCGGGTCCGCCGCCGCGCCGCCGCCCTTGCCGGCGGCGACGCTGGACGGGCCCGGCTCGCCGCGTGACGTGCCGCCGCCGCCCGGCGGTTTCCCGCTGGAGACCGCCGATCTGCCCCAGGCCATCCGCGACGAGGTCGAGGCGCCCGATCCGCTGGCCATCGATACCTCCGCCACCGAGCTGAAGGACGGCCTCAACCGCTGCCCCAAATGCGGTGCCACCGACATCCGCCCGCGGGCCGGCAGCGACGTGCTGGTGTGCCTGTACTGCCGCCACGAGTGGCATGGCGCGCGGGTGGAAGAGGCGTTCGGGCTGGGCGAGGCCATCGACCAGCTGCGCGGTACCGTCATCGCCTCCGGTGCGCGCGACATCGACGCCGATGCCGCGGTATTGATGACCTTCAAATGCAGCGGCTGCGGCGCCGAGGTCACCGTCAACACCCAGAGCAGCATGACCGCGCGCTGCCACTGGTGCCGGCACGTGTTCGGCGTCAACGAACAGATCGCCAACGGCGCGGTACCCGACGCGGTGCTGCCGTTCCACATAAAGAAGGACGACGCGGTCGCGCGCATCCGCCAGTTCGTGGACAAGCGCCGCCTGTTCGCGCTCAAGGCGTTCAAGGACCAGTTCACCCCGGAGAACGTGGTCGGCGTCTACCTGCCGTACATGATCGTTGACGGCAATGTCAGCGCGGCGGTGGCCGGCAGGGGCGAGATCAAGACCCGCGAGTACACCCGCGGCACCGAGAAGAACCGGCAGACCTATTACGACGCCGACGTCTACCAGGTGGAGCGGCAGGTGGACTTCACCGTCGACGACCTGCCGCTGGAATCGTCGGCCGGGCGCGGCAACCTGGACACGCGCATCAATACCAACAACATCATCAACGCCATCCTGCCGTTCGACACCAAGAACGCGCTGAAGTGGAATGCCTCCTACCTGGCCGGCTACACCTCGGAAAAGCGCGACCTGGACGTGGAGAAGCTGCGCCCGCGGCTGGAGGACCAGCTGCTGTCGATCGCGCGTGCGCAGGTACACCGCTCGGTAGCGCGCTACGACCGCGGCGTGCGCTGGGAGCAGGAGCAGCTGGAGGTCCACGGCACCCGCTGGGTATCGATGTACCTGCCGGTGTGGCTGTACTCCTACCACCAGCCCGGCAGCAACGGCGGCATGCTGCACTACATCGCGGTCAACGGCCGCACCGGCGAGACCATGGGCAGCGTGCCCGTGCAGCAGTGGAAACTGCTGCTGGCCGCGCTCACCGCCGGCACGATCATCGAAGCCCTCGCAATCGCATTCCTGGTGGCTGCCTCATGAGCGACGACAGTGGACTCTGGTTGCTGGCCGCAGGCCCGGCCGGCGCGACCGCGTTGTACTGGGCCCTGTACCGGTACTACCGCAATACCGACAAATCGCATGGCTTCGAGCACGAGACCGAGATCGTGGCCAAGCCGGTGAGCGGCTCGGAGCGCAAGGTCGGCGAGGTGAAGGGCACCCAGCAGCGCCGCATCGACGGCGACAACGTCGGTGATTACCGGCGCCGGGTGAAACGCCTGCGCTGAACCTCCGCGCGTGGGTGAGGGGCCCGCACGGCGCATTGCCTGCGCTGGATCCCCCGTAGGTGCAGGGCTTGCCCTGCACGGGCTCTCGCGGCCATGCCCCGTGCGGGGCAAGCCCCGCACCTACGGGCGTTGTCGCAGATCCTTCAACAGCGCGGCGAAATCACGCGCGAAGCCGGCCATGTCGAACAGGCCGGCCTCGCCGCGGGCCGCGGCCAGGCGTTGGCGCAGGCCGGCCAGCGCGGCCGGGTCGTTGCCCAGCCGGACCGCAGTGGCGACGAAGGCCGCATCGTCGGCGGCGTTCATCTCGTCCAGCCCGAGGTGGTGGTTGAGGCTGCCGGCCACGCGCGCGGCGAAGGTGTGGCCGGGCGTGGTCAACACCGGGCAACCGGCCCACAGCGCGTCGGAGGCGGTGGTGTGGGCGTTGTAGGGATGGGTGTCGAGGAACAGGTCGGCATGCCGGTAGCGTGCCAGGTAGTGCGGGTGCGGCAGCTTGGGCATGAACACCAGGCGCGACGGATCGATGCCCTGCCGCTGCGCGACCACGCGCAGGCGCTGGTCGGCCAGTCCCGGCCCCGACAGCAGCCACAGCACGCTGCCGGGCACCCCGCGCAGCACCTCCAGCAGGCGCGCGACGCTGCGCGGGTTGAGCTTGTAACTGTTGTTGAAGCAGCAGAACACGACGCCGCCGCCGTTGCCGTCGCGTCCGGGCAGGCCGCAGTCGCCGCGCGGCGGTGGCGCCTCGACCACGCGGGTGTTGTCCGAGGGCTGGAACGCGCGCGGCAGCCGCAGCACCTTTTCGCTGAACGCCGGTTCCAGTGCCGGCGGCAACACGAACGCGTCGGCCAGCACGTAATCGATCCACGGCGCGCCCGAGGTGCCGGGGTAGGCCAGCCAGTTGACCTGCAGCGGCGCCGGCCGCATCGCCAGCACTTCCGGGGTGCCGCCGCCACCCCAGCCGCGCAGGTCGAACAGCACGTCGATGCCGGCCTCGCGGATACGCGCGGCGATGGCCGCGTGCGGCATGCCATCGACCGCGTGCAGCGTGTGGGCCGCCGCCAGCAGGCGCTGGCGGATGCGGCTGCCGTCGTCGCCGTTGAGCGCGAACAGGTGCACCTGCAGCCCGGCGTCGGCGCGCAGCTGCTCGAACAGCGCCACGGTCAGCAGCCCGGTGGGGTGCGCGCCGAAGCCATTGGAAAGGAAGCCCACCCGCAGCGGGCCGTCGGTGCGCAACTGCGCCGGTGGCAGCCGCGGGGTGGACGCGGCGATCACCTGTGCGCGCTGGCGGGCACAGGCCAGCTGCTCGGCGGCGCTGGCGTCCTCGCTGAGGAAGGCGAACGGCTCCACCGCCGGGTTGCCCTGCGCCACCGCGCCGCGCACCTGCTGCGACAGCGCCTCCAGTCCGCGCCAGTCGCACAGCCGCCGTTGCCAGTTCAGGCGCTGCGCGGCCACATAGGGCTCGTCCGGGAGCAGTGCATGGGCGCGGCGATAGGCATCGGCGGCGGCCTCGGGCTGGCCGGCGTCCTCCAGCGCATGGCCCAGCCACAGCGCGATGCCGGGGTGCCCGGGAACCTGTCGCGAGGCGTGGCGCAGCAGGTTGGCCGCCTCCTCGTGGCGGCCCTGCATCCAGCGCGCGCGTCCCAGCCGGGCCAATGCTTCGGGGTGGTCATGGCGCAACTGCAGCGCGCGCTGCGCGGCGCGTTCGCCGGCGGCCACGTCGCCGGCGCCCAGCTCGGCGTCGGCCAGCATCACCCAGGCGATGAAGTCGGCCGGCTGGCGCTGTACCGCGCTGCGCAGGTGCTGGCGTTCGTCGTGCGGGACATTCATGCGGTGGCGGAACCCTCTGCTGCGATGTGCCGATTGTGCGGGCGTGGTCGTGCATCTGCCGCGGGACCGCCGACAGTGACGACGCGCGGGCCTCAGGTGCCTTCGGACAGGCGCGCCAGTTCGTCCACCTGGTGCTCGTGCAGCAGGCGGCCGACCAGCGCGTCCAGGTCGCCTTCGATCACGTTGGGCAGGTCGTACAGGGTCAGGCCCTCGACCCGGTGGTCGGTGATCCGGCCCTGCGGGAAGTTGTAGGTGCGGATGCGCTGGCTGCGGTCGCCGCTGCCGACCTGCAGGCGCCGCGATTCGGCCTGCGCGGCCGCCTGCCGGCTGCGCTCGGCGTCCAGCAGCTGCGCCTTGAGCCGCTTCATCGCCTTGTCGCGGTTGGCGTGCTGGCTGCGCTCGGTCTGGCATTCGACCACCACCCCGGTCGGCACATGGGTGATGCGGATCGCCGATTCGGTCTTGTTGACGTGCTGGCCGCCGGCGCCGGACGAGCGGAAGGTGTCCACTTTCAGGTCGGCCGGATTGATGGCGATGTCCTCGACGTCGTCGGCCTCGGGAATGATCGCCACGGTGGCCGCGGAGGTGTGGATGCGCCCCTGCGACTCGGTGGCCGGCACGCGCTGCACGCGGTGGGTGCCGGATTCGAACTTCAGCTTCGAGTACGCGCCGCGGCCGACCACGCGGGCCACGATCTCCTTGTAGCCGCCATGTTCGCCGGGGTTGTCCGATTCGATCTCGACCTTCCAGCCCTGGCGTTCGGCATAGCGGGCGTACATGCGGAACAGGTCGCCGGCGAAGATCGCCGCCTCGTCGCCGCCGGTGCCGGCGCGCACTTCCAGGAACAGGTTGCCTTCGTCGCGCGGGTCGCGCGGCACCAGCAGCAGCGCCAGTTCCTCGTCCAGCGCCTGCAGGCGCGCCTGCGCCGCGGCGATCTCCTCTTCGGCCAGCTCGCGCAGTTCGGGGTCGGCGCGCATCGCCTCGGCCGAGGCCAGGTCGGCGCGGGCGCGGCTTTCGGCGGCCAGCGCACTGGCCACCGGCTCGAGCTGGGCGAATTCGCGCGAGAGATCGCGGAAGCGCGTGTTGTCGGCGACCACGTCCGGGTCGGCAAGCAGGCGTTCCAGTTCTTCACGGCGCTCGGCCAGGGCCAGCAGCTTACGGCGCAGGGTCGGCGTCATCGGTCCTCGCAATGGGGTGTCGATACCCGGGCACGGCCGGGAACAGGCGCTCGGCGGCACGGGTCAGGTCGGCGTCGCCTTCCAGCGCGGCCTGCCGCAGCGCGGCGGTAGGGGGGTGCAGCAGGCGGTTGGTCAGCCCGTGCGCGAGCTGCTCGAGCACCTCGTCGGCGGACTTGCCGTGGGCCAGCTGCTGCCGCGCCTTGTCCAGCAGTTCGGCGCGGGTGGCCTCGCCGAACGCGCGCAGCTGCTTGAGCGGCGCCTGCAGGTGGGTGGCGCGCAGGTTCTCCATGTAGCGGGAGACCTGCAGGTCGATGATCGCCTCCGCCTCGGCCGCGGCCTCGCGGCGGCTGCGGCGGTTCTCCTCCACGGCGCGCTCCATGTCGTCGACCGTGTACAGGTAGGCGTCGGCCAGCTCGCCCACGCCGGGTTCGATGTCGCGCGGCACCGCCAGGTCGAACAACAGCATCGGCTTGTGCCTGCGCGCGCGCAGCGCGGCGGCGACCTGCCGCTGCAGGATCACCGGTTCGCGCGCGGCGGTGGCCGAAAACACCACATCGGCCTCGGCCAGGTGGCGTTCCAGTTCGGTCAGCGGCAGCGCCACGCCGCCATGGCGGCTGGCCAGCTCCTGCGCGTGGGCGAGGGTACGGTTGGCGATCAGCAGCCGCTTCACCCGCGCTTCGCCCAGGTGCTTGGCGGCCAGCTCGATGGTCTCGCCGGCACCGACCAGCAGCACCACCGAGTCCTCCAGCCGGGCGAACGAATCCTGCGCCAGCCGCACCGCGGTCGACGCCACTGAAATGGGGTTGGCGCCGACCCGGGTGTCGGTGCGGGCGCGCTTGGCCACCGAGAACGTCTGCTGGAACAGCCGGTCCAGGTGCTGGCCGATGGCGCCGTTGTCGCGTGCCAGCGCCCAGGCGTCCTTCACCTGGCCCAGGATCTGCGGCTCGCCCAGCACCATCGAATCCAGCCCGGTGGCGACGCGGAACAGGTGGCGCACGGCGGCGTCGTCGCGGTGCTCGTACAGATACCCCTGCAGGTCGCCGGCATGGCTTTCCAGCCAGTGCGACAGGTGCCGGCCGTCATCGGCCACGGCATACAGTTCGGTGCGGTTGCAGGTGGACAGCAGCACCGCCTCGGCCAGTTGCGGCGATTGCCGCAGCGACGCCATCGCGCGCGCCAGCGCATCGCCGCCGAAGGCCGCGCGTTCGCGCAGCTCCACCGGCGCGGTCTGATGGTTCAGTCCGAGCACCCACAGGGTCATTCTGTTCAGTTGCTTGCGATAAGCTGCTGGCTGTTGATGGCCGCCATTTTACGGCCCGATTGCCGCAGATGCCCATTTCCAGACCAACCCGGCTCACCCGTATAGGCAGCGTTGCGCTGCTGCTCCTGTCGTCGGCGCCCCTGCTGGCGGCCCCGCCACCGGCGGACCGCGCCCAGGCCGCGTCGCTGACCCCGGTGCTGGCGGGGGAGTTCTCCCTGCAGGCGGGCAAGCTTGCCGACGCCGCGCGCTGGTACCTGCAGGCCGCGCGTGAGCACGCCGGCGACGTCGGCCTGGCCGAACGCGCCACCCGCATCGCCATGCTCGCCGACGACGAGGCTGGCGCCGCCGAAGCGCTGGCGCTGTGGGCGCAGCGCGCCCCCGGCGCGTTGGCGGTACGCGGTACCCGGGCGTCGCTGGCGCTGCGCCAGGGCGACACCCGGCTGGCGCGCAAGGAACTGCTGGCGGTGCTGCGTTCGCGCGAACCGCGGGCATGGCGGTATGCGGTATTGGCGCTGGCCACGGGCGGTCGCGACCCGGCGGCGCCGGCGACGGTGCTGGACCAGCTGGTCGACGCCAACGCCATTCCCGACGATCTCGAGGCCTGGCAGGAGTTCGGCCGCCTGGCGCTGCGGATGGACCGCCCGGAGCTGGCGCGGCGCATGGTCGGCGAGGTGGTCAGGCGCTTCCCCGACGAACCGCGGGTGGCCCTGCTGCATGCGTCCCAGCTCAACCAGGCCGGCAGGAAGGACGAGGCGCTGGCGCTGTTGAAGGGCGTCGAGCCCAAGGCCGCCGGCGACGACGAGCTGCGCAACGCGCTGGCCTTCGCCTACGACGCCTTCGGCGAGCCTGGCGCGGCCGAACGGGTGCTCTCCGCCGGCACCCAGGACGTGCAGACCTGGGGCATGCGCGCCTCGCTGCTGGCCAAGCAGAAGGACGATGCCGGGCTGCTGGCGCTGTACCAGGACATCGCCGCCAGGGCCGCCAAGCCGGATCCGGACCAGCGCCTGCTGCTGGGCCGGATCGCCGAGTACCTCAAGCGCTATCGCGAAGCCGTGGACTGGTACCACGGCGTGCCTGGCGGCCCGCAGCGCAGCGAGGCGCGGCTGCGTGCGGTCAATGCGCTGCACGAGCTGGGCGAGAAGGCGCAGGCGGCCGACGAGGTCCATGCCATCCAGGCCGATGCCTCGGTGGACGACGACGTGCGCCGCGATGCCTACCTGCTCGAAGCCGAGCTGCAGCAGCGCGACGAACGCAACGACGCCGAGGTCGGCATCCTCACCCGCGGCCTTGCCGCCTACCCGGACGACAGCGCGCTGCTGTATGCCCGGGCACTGGCCTGGGAGCGGCGCGACGACATCCCGCGCGCCGAGGCCGACCTGCGCAAGATCCTGGTCGCCGAGCCGGAGAACGTGGCCGCGCTCAATGCGCTGGGCTACACCCTGGCCGACCGCACCGGGCGCTACCAGGAGGCGCTGGAGCTGATCGACCGCGCGCGCGTGGCCGAGCCGGACAACGCGGCCATCGTCGACAGCTATGGCTGGGTCCTGTACCGGCTGGGGCGCAGGGAGGAGGCGCTGGTGCAGCTGCGCCGGGCATGGAGCCTGAACAAGGACCCGGAGATCGCCGCGCACGTCGGCGAGGTGCTGTGGGTGCTCGGGCAGAAGGACGAGGCGCGGCGCTTCTTCGACGAGGCGCGCAGGCTGGATCCGGACAACCGCGCGCTGCAGCGCGCGGTCGAGGCGCTTGGCGTATGACGGCAATGATGTGGCGCTGGATGGCGGTGCCGTTGCTGGCCGGCGCGCTGGCCGGCTGCGGGTCGCTGGCGACGCGGCAGCCGGCGCCGTCCACGCCGGTGCATTCGACCATCGAGCCGGCCGTGGAAACGGCGCGGCTGGCCGTGCTCGATACCGTCCCGGCGTGGTCGTTCCAGGGCCGGGTCGCGATCAGCAAGGGCCGCAACGGCGGCAACGGCCGCATCGACTGGCAGCAGCGCGGCGACGCCTACCAGGTGAGCCTGGCCGCCCCGGTGACGCGCCAGAGCTGGCAGCTGAGCGGCGGTGCCGGGCAGGTGGTGCGGCTGGACGGGCTGGAGGGCGGTCCGCGCAGCGGCGCCGATGCCGGCGAGCTGCTGCGGCAGGCCACCGGCTGGGACATCCCGGTGGCGCAGCTGGCGGCCTGGGTGCGCGGCATGCGCGCCGCCGACGCCGCGACACCCACCTACCTGGGCTACGACGCCGCGGGATTGCCGCGGGTCCTGGAGCAGGGCGGCTGGCGGATCGATTATCTCGACTGGTACCCGCAGGACGCCGGGCGGCCGGCGCTGCCCCGCCGCATCGAGGCGGTCAATGGCGACGCCAAGGTGCGGCTGATCGTGGATGAATGGAGCATGGGCGGGCAATGAACACGGTTGTCGACGCGGCCGGCTGGTCGTACTGGCCGGCGCCGGCCAAGCTGAACCTGTTCCTGCGGATCACCGGCCGCCGGCCGGACGGCTATCACGAACTGCAGACCGTGTTCCGCCTGCTGGACTGGGGCGATCGCATCGGCCTGCGCCTGCGCGGCGACGGCCAGGTCCGCCGCGAGGGAGACTCCGCTCCCGGCGTGGCCGAGGCCGACGACCTGGTGGTGCGTGCCGCGATTGCGCTGAAAGAGGTCGCCAACTGCGCCCAAGGTGTCGATATCCGCGTCGAAAAGCGCATTCCGGCCGGTGGTGGCTTCGGCGGTGGCTCGTCCGACGCGGCGACCGTGCTGGTCGTACTCAACGCGTTGTGGGGCACCGGCCTGGACGAGGAGGCGCTGGCGGCGCTGGGGCTGCGCCTGGGTGCGGACGTGCCGGTGTTCGTGCGTGGGCGCAACGCCTGGGCCGAAGGCGTCGGCGAGCGGCTGCGGCCGCTGGACCTGCCCCCGGCCTGGTACCTGCTGGTCGACCCGGGCGTGCATGTGCCCACCGCCGACCTGTTCCGTTCACCGGATTTGACGCGGGATGCCGCGCCCGCGAAAATAGCGGACTTCGCTTCCGGGACCGACCTCGGGAATGCGTTCGAGCCGGTGCTGCGATGCCGGGAGCCCGCCGTCGATGCGGTGTTCCAGGCGCTTTCGCGCGTCGGCCGGGCACGGCTCACGGGGTCGGGAAGCGGTTGTTTCGTCGAGTTCGCCACGCGCGCTGCCGCCGAGCACGCCCGGGCGGAGTTGCCGGAGCGGCTGCGGGCATGGGTGGTTGCGGGCGCAGCGCGCTCGCCACTGCTCGATGCACTGGAAGCGATAGCAGTGAAGGATTGATGCAGGGGCGTCGCCAAGAGGCCCAAGGCACCAGGTTTTGATCCTGGCATTCGTAGGTTCGAATCCTACCGCCCCTGCCACTGCCCGGGTTTTCCCGTGGCAGCCCGCACGTTGCCGTGCGGGGAAGCAAAGCGCTGGCCGCGGATGCCGGACGCTGCCGCCACAGGATGTTCCCCCGCTCCCGCTCTTTCGCCGCCGCCCGAGAAAGCCCACATGCAAGACGCCCAGAACCTGCTGGTTTTTTCCGGCAATGCCAACAAACCCCTTGCGCAGAGCATCTGCAAGGAGCTGGGCGTGCAGCCGGGCAAGGCGCTGGTCTCCAAGTTCTCCGACGGCGAAGTGCAGGTCGAGATCCAGGAGAACGTGCGCAAGCAGGACGTGTTCGTGGTGCAGCCGACCTGCGCGCCGAGCGCCGAGAACCTGATGGAGCTGCTGGTGATCATCGACGCGCTCAAGCGCGCGAGCGCCGCCTCCGTCACCGCGGTGGTGCCGTACTTCGGCTACGCCCGCCAGGATCGCCGCATGCGCTCCTCGCGCGTGCCGATCACCGCCAAGGTCGCCGCCAAGATGTTCTCGGCCGTGCATACCGACCAGATTCTCACGGTCGACCTGCACGCCGACCAGATCCAGGGCTTCTTCGACATGCCCGTGGACAACGTGTACGCCTCGCCGCTGCTGCTGGCCGACATCTGGCGCGCCTACGGCACCGACAACCTGATCGTGGTCAGCCCGGACGTCGGCGGCGTGGTGCGCGCCCGCGCGGTGGCCAAGCGCCTGGACGACGCCGACCTGGCGATCATCGACAAGCGCCGGCCGCGCGCCAACGTCGCCACGGTGATGAACATCATCGGCGACGTCGAAGGCAAGACCTGCGTGATGGTCGACGACATCGTCGACACCGCCGGCACGCTGTGCGCCGCCGCCGCCGCGCTGAAGGCGCGCGGCGCGGTCAAGGTCGCCGCGTACTGCACCCACGCCGTGCTCTCGGGCCCGGCGGTGGACAACCTGAACAACTCCCAGCTCGACGAGCTGGTGGTGACCGACACCATCCCGTTGTCCGACGTGGCCCGTGTCTGCACCAAGATCCGCCAGATCAGCGTGGCCGAGATGCTGGCCGAGACGATGCGCCGCATCGCCTTCGGCGAATCGGTCAGCTCGATGTACGTGGATTGAAGCATCCCGGTTCCCGGCGCCGTGCCGGGACCGGCAGCGGCATCCCTGGTCGCGGGGATGCCTTCATCACGCACCGCATGCGGTGCAACAACCAAGAGTAGTCAACAATGGCAAAGTCCCACGAAATCAAAGTCGCCCGTCGCGACGTGCAGGGCAAGGGTGCGAGCCGCCGCCTGCGTCACGCCGGCCTGGTGCCGGGCATCGTCTATGGCGGTGACCGCGAGCCGGCGATGGTCGAGTTCAACCACAACGAAATCTGGCTGGCCCAGCAGAACGAGTGGTTCTACTCCTCCATCATCGACCTGAACCTCGATGGCAGCATCTACAAGGTGCTGCTGCGCGACATGCAGCGCCACCCGTACAAGCAGCTGGTCATGCACCTGGACTTCCAGCGCGTGAACGAGAATGAAGTGCTCAACGCCACCGTGCCGCTGCACTTCATCAACGAGGAGATCTCCCCGGCCGGCAAGACCGCCGACGTGCTGGTCACCCACGAGCTGAAGGAAGTGCACATCGCCTGCCTGCCGAAGGACCTGCCGCAGTCGATCGAAGTCGACCTGGCGAACCTGACCGCCGGCGACATCATCTACCTGTCGCAGCTGAAGCTGCCGGCGGGCGTGGAAATCCCGGCGCTGAAGCTGGGCAAGGACCACGACGACGCCGTGGTCATCGCCAAGGCGCCGAGCGCTGCCGAGGAAGCCGCCGAGTAATCGGCCGGCTGCGTCCGCCCGCAACGGGCGGACGCAGCCAACGGTGGACGCATGACTGGCTTGCGCTTGATCGTCGGTCTGGGCAATCCCGGAACCGAACACGCCCGGACCCGGCACAACGCCGGGTTTCATTTCGTTGAGGCCCTGGCCGAACGGGCGGGCGCGCGCTGGGCGCTCGACGCCAAGCTGTTCGGCGAAGTGGCCAGGGTCGACATCGGCGGCCAGCCGGTATGGCTGCTCAAGCCCGCCACCTTCATGAACCTGTCCGGCAAGTCGGTGACGGCCGCGCAGCGGTTCTGGAAGATCGAACCGGAACAGACCCTGCTCGCGCACGACGAGCTGGACCTGCCGCCGGGCACGGCGCGCCTGAAGTTCGATGGCGGCCACGGTGGCCAGAACGGCCTGCGCGACACCATCCGCCTGCTCGGGCATGGCCGGTTCCACCGCCTGCGCGTCGGCATCGGCCACCCGGGCCACAAGGACCGCGTGGTGCCGTGGGTGCTGGGCCGTCCGTCGAAGGACGACGAAGTGCTGATCGCGCGCGCCATCGACGACGCCATCGACGTGCTGCCGCTGGCGGTCGCCGGCGACTTCAACGAGGCCATGAAGCGCCTGCACACGGGCAAGCCGTGATTGCGGCCTGCGCTTTCGCGGACCCAGGCGTCCGTGGAGAGCGCAGGCCGGAATCCCGAATCCTGGAGTTTGTTGCATGGGTATCAAATGCGGCATCGTCGGCCTGCCCAACGTCGGCAAGTCGACCCTGTTCAATGCGCTGACCAAGGCGGGCATCGCCGCGGCCAATTTCCCGTTCTGCACGATCGAGCCAAACACCGGCATCGTGCCGGTGCCGGATCCGCGGCTCGAGGCGCTGGCGGCCATCGTCAAGCCGGAGCGGGTGATCCCCACCACCATGGAGTTCGTGGACATCGCCGGGCTGGTCGCCGGCGCATCCAAGGGTGAGGGCCTGGGCAACAAGTTCCTGGCCCACATCCGCGAGACCGACGCCATCGCCCACGTGGTGCGCTGCTTCGAGGACGGCAACGTCATCCACGTCGCCAACAAGGTCGACCCGATCGCCGATATCGAAACCATCGATACCGAGCTGGCGCTGGCCGACCTGGAATCGGTGCTGAAGGCGCTGGACCGCGCCAACCGCGCGGCCAAGGCCAACGACAAGGAGGCGCTGGCGCGCAAGCCGGTGCTGGAGAAGCTGGCCGCGGCGCTCGACCAGGGCCGCTCGGCGCGCTCGGCCGGGCTCGATGCCGAGGAGAAGGCGTTGGTCCGCGACATGTTCCTGATCACGCTCAAGCCGCTGATGTACATCGCCAACGTCGCCGAGGACGGGTTCGAGAACAACCCGCACCTGGACGCGGTGCGCGCCCGTGCCGAGGCCGAGGGCGCCGAGGTGGTGCCGGTATGCGCGGCGATCGAGGAAGAACTGGCGCAGCTGGACGACGCCGACCGCGACGAGTTCCTCAAGGACCTCGGCCTGGAAGAGCCGGGCCTGAACCGGGTGATCCGCGCCGGTTACAAACTGCTGGGCCTGCAGACCTATTTCACCGCCGGCGTGAAGGAAGTCCGCGCCTGGCAGCTGCGCGCCGGCTCCACCGCGCCGCAGGCCGCCGGCGTGATCCATACCGATTTCGAGCGTGGCTTCATCCGCGCCGAGACCATCGGCTACGACGACTTCATCACCCTCAAGGGCGAGCAGGGCGCCAAGGAAGCCGGCCGGCTGCGCCTGGAAGGCAAGGACTACATCGTCAAGGAAGGCGACGTGCTGCACTTCCGCTTCAACGTCTGATCCGCGGCGCACCGCCCGGAACACGAAGGCCCCGCAATGCGGGGCCTTCGCATATGTGGCCCGCGCCGGATGTCGCCACGGCGCCCGCCGCCCTGGACAAAAATGCGCCAGAGTGCGCGCCGCCCTTGCAGCATCGGCGCGCGTCAGGGTTGTCCACAGGCTTTTCCCTGCCTTCTGCACATGCGCTGTGGAGAACCCGGAAGGGCCCGGGTGGCATCGACGGGGCGGGGTGCCCAGGCGCGGAAAACGACAAGGCCCGCGATGCGGGCCTTGTCGTTGTTGCGAGGAGCGGGCGTATTACAGCGGCTTGCCGCCCAGCTTCCAGGTGACCTGCACGAAGTAGCTGCGGCCCGTGCTGTCGAACCAGGCGGTGTCGTAGTACGGGTAGTTGGCCCAGGTCGGGTCCTTCGGCGGCATCTTGTCGAACAGGTTGTTGACCGACAGCGACACCCGCAGATGATCGCTGATGTCGTAGCGCGCGCCGGCGTTGAAGCGCCAGGTGGCCTGGGTCCAGGCGTCGTCGTCGTAGTTCGGGACGCGGCCCAGATAGTTGCCGAACAGGCTGGCGCCCCACGCGCCCTTGTCCCAGTTCACGCCCACGTTCGCCTTGGCCCGCGGCAGCGCGGGGCTGAAGGTCTCGTAGTGCAGCATGTCCTCGGACGCGTCGCCCGGGTAGCGCTGGAATGTGTGGTCCTTGACCCAGGTGTAGTTGCCGTTGACGCGGAAATCGCCGGCCCGGGTCTGCAGCCGGTAGCTGGCGGCGACGTCGATGCCGGAGGTTTCCTCCTTGGCGATGTTGATCGGCGCGAAGCGCACGCTGCTGATGTCGCCATCGGCATCGCGGATCACCCGGGCAAGCGCGTCCTGGCAGGTCGGCGAATTGATGTCCACGGCCACGCCGGCGTCGGTCTTGCCGAGGCGGCAGTTGGCCTCGGTGATGCGCAGCCGCTCGCGGTCCTGCACCTGGACCTGGTTCATGACCTTGATCTGGTAGTAGTCCACCGCCAGGTCGAGGCCGTCCAGCGGTGACCAGACGAAGCCGGCCGAGAACGACTTGCTGGTCTCCACGCCCAGCTCGATGTTGCCCTTGTAGACGTCGAAGGTGCTCACGTCCCAGCTGCCATCGTCGTAGCAGTCACCGTCGCTGAAGCCCGGCTCCTCGCTGCGGCACTGGTAGTAGTCGGTGGCGTAGCGGGTGCGGTAGTAGTCGTCGCCGGCGAACAGGTAGTGCATGTCCGGCGCGCGGAAGCCGGTGCCATAGGAGCTGCGCACCAGCAGGGTGTCGAGCGGGCGCCATTCCAGGCCCGCGCTGTAGGTGAACTTGCCCGGGTGCTTGCCGCCGTAGCTGTAGCGGTCGTAGCGTCCGGCCAGGCTGGCCTGCAGGGTGGACAGCATCGGGATGCGCAGTTCGCCCGCGGCACTCCAGTGGTTGCGGCTGCCGCTGCCGTCGCCGTAGCGCGGACCGGTGTAGGCGTCCTCGGTCAGGGCCAGCGGATCGGGGTTGATGCGGTAGGACTGGCGGCCATACTCGATCGCACCGGCAAAGCCCACGTCGCCGGCCGGCAGCGAGAACAGCGCGGTGTTGTCGGCGGTGAAGCTGACGTTGTCGTTCTTGGCCACCGGGCGGAACGTGGACATGGCCGCGATGGAGGCGAACTCGGCCGGCGTCAGCGGGGTGAACAGGCGCGTCGGGTCCGGGTTGTAGATCGCGTAGCCGCTGTCGGTGTAGCCCAGTCGCTCGCCCAGGAAGAAACGGTTGGCGGCGTCGGCCTTGATCCGCGGCATCTCCACGTCGGCCTTGTACTGCGAATGGTTCCAGGCCGCTTCCCAGTTCCACGCCTCGGCGAAGATGCCCTTGAGGCCGGTGGTCACCGCCAGCGTCTTCTGGGTGGTGGTGTTCATGCGGTTGCGCAGCCCGCCGATCTCTTCCGGCGAGAACTGCCGCGACCAGATCTCGCGGCTGTCGGTGGCGGCGTTGTAGAACACCTTGTTGCGGTAGTTGTTGGTCGACGCCGGGTCGTGGAACTCCCAGCCCATGACGTCGCTGACGACGTCGTTGCCGTTGGTGCCGGTCAGCAGGCGCACCGTCTGGTGGCCGGCCTGCAGGTCGGCGAACCACGACAGCTCGTCGTTGAAGCGGTATTCGAACGAACCGTAGGCGTTGATGCCCTTGCGCTCGTTCTGGATCGTGCGGTACGCGATGGCGCGCTCACTGCCGCAGTAGGGCTCGCCGAAGCGGTCCTCGGCCAGGTGGGTGGTGCCGTCGTTCAGCCCCGACAGCGCCTTGCAGCCATCGGCGGGCGCGATGTTGACGTCGTCTTCCCAGTTGGTGATCTGGGCGATCAGGCGCGGCAGGCGGCGGCGCTCGGTCGGCGCGTCCAGGGTGGAATCCTGCACGTTGCGCTGGGTACCCCACAGCGGGCGCTTGTTGAGCAGCTCCATGCCGACGATGCCGCTGAAATTGCCCTGCTCGAAGCCGGTGGTGAGGGTCAGGTCATGCGATTCGCCACCGCCGCGGCTGGTGTCGCCATAGCGGTAATCGATGGTGGTGCCGTCGGTGGACTTCTTCAGGATGAAGTTGATCACGCCGGCCATCGCGTCCGAGCCGTAGACCGCCGATGCGCTGCCGGTCAGCACCTCGATGCGGTCGATCATGCCCAGCGGGATGTTGCCGATGTCGGTGAAGTTGCTCCTGCCGTTGAGCGGCAGCGGGAAATCGGCGATGCGGCGGCCGTTGATCAGCACCAGGGTGTGGTTGGGGCCGAGGCCGCGCAGGTCGACCGCCTGCGCGCCGGGCGTCGACTGTGCGCCGGTGGTGTTCTGCTGGCCCTGCACGGTGCCGCTGTTCTGGCTGAGCGAACGCAGGACGTCGGGGACGGAGGTGAACCCGGCCGACTGGATCTGCTCGGCGGTCACCACGGTGACCGGGGCGGGGCCTTCCACCTGCGCGCGCGGGATGCGCGAACCGGTGACCTGCACGGTATCCAGTTGCTTGGTTTGATCGTTGTCGGTGCTCTGGGCCAAGGCCGTTGCGGAGGCGGCCATGCCAAGCAGGGCCAACTGGATCGAACACACCATTGCGTGTTTGCGCATGAATCAGGTCTCTGCTGAAAGTGTTCCGGAAAGTGTCTGGCCGGCCCGCGCAAGCGCCGGGAGCCCCGGCAAACGTGAATGGGGCGTGATCATCTAACACCTTTTTTACACGCTTGACCACTGCCGGAAAGTCTGGCATTACGGTATGGAAGCGATTACATGATGGTCTGGAGGGCGGTATGAGGCGGATGGTGTCCCGATGCGGGCGGTTGGCCCTGGTGCTGGTGGCGCTCGGCATGGCCGGCGGCGCGGTTGCCGCGGGGAGCAGGGGGCTGTCGGATCCGGGCTACCGCTATTACGAAGTGGGCGACCTGGACGCCGAGCGGCCCGGCCAGACCCAGGCAGCGATGATGCTGATGGGCGGCGGCGACTGGGTTCCCGAAGCCTTCCACTGGTGGGTCGAGCGCGCCGGCAACGGCCGCGTGGTGATCCTGCGCGCCTCCGGCGACGACAACCTGCAGAACGAGCTGTACTACGACATCGGCGGGGTCACCTCGGTGCAGACCCTGGTATTCGACAGCCGCAAGGCCGCCGACGACCCGGCGGTGCTGCGGGTGGTGCGCGGCGCCGACGCCATCTTCATCGCCGGCGGCGACCAGTCCCGCTACATCCGCTTCTGGAAGGGGACCGAGCTGAACCAGGCCCTCAACGAGCACGTCGCCGCGGGCAAGCCGATCGGTGGCACCAGCGCCGGGCTGGCGATTCTCGGGGGGTACAGCTATGGCGCGCTGGACGGCGGCAGCGTCAACTCGCCCACCGCGCTGAGCGACCCGATGGGCAGCAAGGTCACCATGGACCAGGACTTCCTGACCATGCCCTATCTTTCCAACGTGGTCACCGACACCCATTTCGCCAAGCGCGAGCGCCTGGGCCGGCTGATCGTGTTCGTCGCCCGCGCCGCCCAGGAGAAGGGGCAGGACGATATCGTCGGCATCGGCGTGGATGAGGACACCGCGCTGTGCGTCGAGGCCGATGGCCGCGGCCGCGTCTACTCGCTCGACGACGGCTATGCCTGGCTGGTGATGCCGCACCGCACCGCCGACCGCCTGAGCAGCGGCGAATCGCTGGAATTCAGCTCCATCCCGGTGACCGGGGTGGGCGCCGGCAGCCGCCTGCACCTGGACGGGTTCACCGTCGACAACCCGGCCTTCACCGCCGTCGCCAACGTGGTCGATGGCGAACTGGAGCTGCAGCCGGACTGATGCCTGCGCGTGCAGCCCGGATGGACGTGGAAGGGGCTTCGGCCCCTTCCCGCGTTTCAGTGGGGGGGGCGTGAATGGCAGGATCCGTGGCGACAGCGTCTGTTCAGACCCATGAAGGCGTGCCTAGAATCGGGCACCTTTCCTGAGTGAAGAAACATGAAGCTGACTTCCGCGGTGTTGCTGGGCCTGGCGTCGTTGTCTTCCGTGTCGGCGGTGGCCGCGCCGGCCTCCCCCCTGCTGGTGATCCACGGTGGCGCCGGCGTGGAGCGCCAGGACCTCAACCCGGAGGAAGTGCGCGCGGCGCGCGCCGCGCTGGAGGCGGCGCTGCGCAAGGGGCACGAGGCGCTGGCGGCCGGCAAGCCGGCGATGGACGCGGTCACCGCCGCGATCACCGTGCTGGAGAACGACCCGACCTTCAATGCCGGTCGTGGCGCGGTCTTCACCCATGACGGCAAGAACGAGCTCGATGCCTCGCTGATGGACGGCGCCACCCTGCGCGCGGGCGCGGTGGCGGGCGTGCACACCGTCAAGAACCCGATCCTGCTGGCGCGCGCGGTGATGGAGCATTCGCCGCACGTCATGATGATCGGGCAGGGCGCGGAGATGTTCGCCGCCGAGCAGAAGATCGAGCAGGTGGATCCGTCCTACTTCCGCACCGAGAAGCGCTGGCAGCAGCTGCAGCGCGCGTTGAAGGAAGAGGCCGCCGGGCAGGCGCACGCCGACCTGGAGACGGCCAAGCATTTCGGTACCGTCGGCGCGGTCGCGCTCGACGCGCAGGGCAAGCTGGCCGCGGGCACCTCCACCGGCGGCATGACCAACAAGCGCTACGGGCGCGTGGGCGACTCCCCGATCATCGGCGCCGGCACCTATGCCAGCGACAGCTGCGCGGTGTCGGGTACCGGCTGGGGCGAGTTCTACATCCGCCTGGCCGCGGCCCACGAGATCTGCTCGCGCATGAAGTACCTCGGCGAAACCCCGGCCCAGGCCGGCGACGAGGTCATCGTCAGGCGCCTGCCGGCGATGGGCGGCGATGGTGGCGCGATCGTGCTGTCGGCCGACGGCAAGGCGGCCACGCCGTTCAACACCGAGGGCATGTACCGCGGCTGGATCGGTGCCGACGGCGTGCCGCACGTGGCGATTTTCGCCGACGAGAAGCTGAAGATGCCGGGCGAGTGAGCGGGTCGCGCTGCCGGTGATGGAAATTTTCGCGGAATGTGAAAATTTCTGTTGACAGCATCGCGGGCCATCACCAGAATAGCGGGCTCTCCCACCCCTGACCGGTTAGGCCAAGGTCATCAGAAAAGGGGTGGAGCGGAGGGATACCCAAGCGGCCAACGGGGGCAGACTGTAAATCTGCTGGCTTACGCCTTCGGTGGTTCGAATCCACCTCCCTCCACCAGTTTCATGTTGTGGCTGTTTTCCCGGTGCGGGAGTAGTTCAATGGTAGAACCTCAGCCTTCCAAGCTGATGGTGCGGGTTCGATTCCCGTCTCCCGCTCCATTGAACGAAATTGAAAACATGTCATAATACAAAACTCGCTCACGTAGCTCAGTCGGTAGAGCACCTCCTTGGTAAGGAGGAGGTCGAAGGTTCGATTCCTTTCGTGAGCACCATCTTGCTCAAAGCGCCATAACCAACCAGTTACCGAGAAGAAGCAGCCATGTCCAAGGGTAAGTTCGAGCGTACCAAGCCGCACGTCAACGTCGGCACCATCGGCCACGTCGACCATGGCAAGACCACGCTGACCGCCGCGCTGACCAAGATCGGTGCCGAGCGTTTCGGTGGCGAGTTCAAGGACTACTCCTCGATCGACGCCGCGCCGGAGGAGAAGGCGCGTGGCATCACGATCTCGACCGCGCACGTCGAGTATGAATCCGCGACCCGCCACTACGCCCACGTGGACTGCCCGGGCCACGCCGACTACGTGAAGAACATGATCACCGGTGCGGCGCAGATGGACGGCGCGATCCTGGTGTGCTCGGCCGCTGACGGCCCGATGCCGCAGACCCGCGAGCACATCCTGCTGTCGCGCCAGGTCGGCGTGCCGTACATCGTCGTGTTCCTGAACAAGGCCGACATGGT
>NZ_JAKUKB010000013.1:0-141272 GCF_022436665.1 Stenotrophomonas sp. Y6 | reverse complement strand
CTCCCTGGTGAAATTAGCGCTGTGGAACCACCCGATCCCATCCCGAACTCGGAAGTGAAACGCAGCTGCGCCGATGGTAGTGTGGCTCAAGCCATGCGAGAGTAGGTCATCGCCAGGGGCTTTACCCACAAACCCCCGCTGCTCACGCAGCGGGGGTTTGCTTTTGCGCGCAGGAAAACATCCGGCATCGCGTCCGGCTCACGGTGCCGTTGCTGCCTGCGGCGCCCTGAAGATCAGCGTTGCTCCGAGCGCTGCCGCGCCGCAATGGCCCAGCGGGCGGCCAGATTGGGCGCGGTGATACACTCCGCCTTGTCCGTCACCGTGGTCACCGCTCGCTCCAGCAACTGGATGTCCGCCTCGTGCTGACGCGCCACGTGCGGGTCCTCGAAGAAAATCGCACGCTGGCAACGGCCTTCCAGGACACGGTCGGCGATCTGCGCATCGCCACCCAATGGGCCGCTCTGGAAGCGCTGGATCCAATCCTGGTCGCGCGGCCAGCCCCGGCTCCAGGCCAGCTCGTTCAAGTGCTGCCCTGTCGTTCCCGTGCCGATGCGCTCCCCGAACCGCGACAGTACGTCCGGCACCAACAGGGGAGAGGCTCTTCGGTGTGCCCGAAAAGTACAGGGCGCAGTGTCACCGCGCTTAGATGTCGCAGATGACGCTCCCGTCACTGTGATCTGGCGTCCGACCCAGAGGCTTGGAAAGCGCTACCGTCCGCAGGCATGCGCCGGCAGAGATACACGCCGGTGGATCTGGTCGTTGCTGGGTCGAGGCAGCAGCTTTGCTGGCGGTTGCCTCGGAGAACGCGCGTCACTTGCCGTGGATGAACCACGTTGACCGGCCTTCCGCGCATACGACAACGGCGCCCATAGGCGCCGTTGCTTCAATCGCTGTCGCTGGAACGCGAAGATCACACCCGGCCGAATACCAGCGTTGCGTTCGTGCCGCCGAAGCCGAAGCTGTTGGACATCACCGTCTCCAGCGCCGCCTCCTGCGTCTGACGCAGGATCGGAAAGCCCTCCGCGCGCGGGTCCAGCGTGGTGATGTTTGCTGAGCCGGCCATGAAACCGTCACGCATCATCAGCAGGCAGAAGATCGCCTCGTGCACGCTGGCCGCGCCCAGCGAATGGCCGGACAGCGCCTTGGTCGAGGAGATCGGCGGCACCTGCTCGCCGAAGACCTCGCGCACCGCGCCCAGCTCGGTGATGTCGCCCAGCGGGGTGGAGGTGCCATGGGTATTGAGGTAATCGATCGGGCGGTCGATGCCGGCCAGCGCCATGTTCATGCAGCGCACCGCGCCTTCGCCGGACGGGGCGACCATGTCGGCGCCGTCGGACGTCACGCCGTAGCCGATCAGCTCGGCATGGATGTGTGCGCCGCGCGCGATGGCGTGGTCGTAGTCTTCCAGTACCAGCATGCCGGCGCCGCCGGCGATGACGAAGCCGTCGCGGTTGGCGTCATAGGGGCGCGATGCCGACGCCGGGGTATCGTTGAAGCCGGTGGACAGCGCGCCCATGGCATCGAACATCACGCTCATCGACCAGTGCAGGTCCTCGCCGCCACCGGCGAACACGATGTCCTGGGCGCCGTGGCGGATCAGGTCGGCGGCCGCGCCGATGCAGTGCGCCGAGGTGGCGCAGGCAGCGGAGAGCGAGTAGCTCAGCCCCTTGATGCTGAAGGCGGTGGCCAGGTTGGCCGAGACCGTCGAGCACATCGTGCGCGGCACCATGTATGGGCCGACCTTGCGCACGCCGCGGTTGCGCAGCAGGTCGGCGGCTTCCACCTGCCACTGGCTGGAGCCGCCGCCGGAGCCGGCGATCAGGCCGGTACGGACGTTGCTGACCTGGGCCTGGTCCAGGCCGGCGTCGGCGATGGCGTCGCGCAGGGCGATGTAGCTGTAGGCCGCCGCGTCGCTCATGAAACGCTTGAGCTTGCGGTCGATCTGCGCGTCCAGGTCGATGTCGACGCGGCCGCCGATCTGGCTGCGCAGGCCGGCTTCGGCATGGTCGGGCAGGGCAACGATGCCGGGACGGCCTTCGCGCAGGGCGCTGGAAACGGTATCCAGATCGTTGCCAAGGCAGGAGTTGATCCCCATGCCGGTGATGACGACACGACGCATCAGAAGCTCTCGGTGGAAGTGAACAGGCCCACGCGCAGGTCCTTGGCGGTATAGATCTCGCGCCCGTCGACCAGCATGCGGGCGTCGGCCTGGGCCATGACCAGCTTGCGGTTGATCACGCGCGAGATGTCGATTTCGTACTGCACCAGCTTGGCGCTGGGCAGCACCTGGCCGGTGAACTTGACCTCACCGCAGCCCAGCGCGCGGCCGCGGCCCTCGGCGCCCAGCCAGGTCAGGAAGAAGCCGGTCAGCTGCCACATCGCATCCAGGCCCAGGCAGCCCGGCATCACCGGGTCACCGATGAAGTGGCAGCCGAAGAACCACAGGTCGGGGCGGATATCGAGCTCGGCGCGCACCAGGCCCTTGCCATGTGGACCCCCGTCGTCGCGGATATCGGTGATGCGGTCGAACATCAGCATCGGGTCGTTGGGGAGGCGGCCCTTGTTGGGCCCGAACAGCTCGCCGCGGGCACTGGCCAGCAGCTGTTCGCGCGAGAACGCATTGAGACGGTTCATCGAAGCGGTAATCCGGAGCACGAAAACGTGGGTTAACGCCCGAGCATGCATGATGCGCGGGCTTTCAATCAACAGTTTTAACCGTACGCATCCGTAGTGTTTCGGGCAAAAGGCGGCACGTTCGTCGCAGATCGTACCGGTGCGTATGGGGCGCGGCGCTATGATGGCGGTCCTTCGTTCCGCGGTCGTGTTGCTCGCCATGCGCAAGATCATCCACATCGACATGGACGCGTTCTATGCGTCGGTCGAGCAGCGGGACGATCCGGCGTTGCGGGGCAGGCCGGTGGTGGTGGCCTGGCGCGGGGCCCGCTCGGTGGTGTGCGCGGCATCCTACGAGGCGCGCAGGTTTGGCGTGCGTTCGGCGATGCCGGCGGTGCGTGCCGAGCGGCTGTGCCCGAACGCGGTGTTCGTACCGCCGGATTTCGCCCGCTACAAGGCCGTGTCGCGGCAGATCCGCGAGATCTTCCTGCAGCACACCGCGCTGGTCGAGCCGCTGTCGCTGGACGAGGCCTACCTGGACGTGTCCGGGTCGTCGACCTGTGGCGGCATCGCCACCGAGATCGCGCGCACCGTCCGCGCGCAGATCCGCGAGGCGACCTCGCTCACCGCCTCGGCCGGGATCGCGCCGAACAAGTTCCTGGCCAAGATCGCCTCGGACTGGCGCAAACCCGATGGCCAGTTCGTGGTGCCGCCGGCGCGGGTGGAGCAGTTCCTCACGCCGCTGCCGGTCAACCGCGTACCGGGCGTGGGCAAGGTCATGGAAGGGCGTCTGGCGGCGCTGGGCATCGCTACCGTCGGCGACCTGCGCCGGCTGCCGCTGGAGCAGCTCGAAGCGCTGTTCGGCACGTTCGGGCAACGCCTGTACCGGCGCGCACGCGGCATCGACGAGCGCCCGGTGGAGCCCGACCAGCCGGTGCAGTCGATCTCCTCGGAGGATACGTTCGCCGAGGACCTGCGGCTGGGCGAGTTCGACGAGCTGATCGCCCAGCTGGCGGCGCGGACGTGGCGCGCGACCGGGCGCACCGAACGCATCGGCCATACCGTGGTGCTCAAGCTCAAGACCGCCCAGTTCCGGATCCTCACCCGCAGCTTCACGCCGGATGCGCCACCGGCCTCGGAGGAGGAGCTGCGCGACATCGCGCTGGCGCTGTGCCAGCGCGTGCAGCTGCCGCCGGACACGCGCTACCGGCTGGTGGGCGTGGGCCTGTCCGGCTTCCGCGACCGCGAGGATACGGCGCTGCAGGGCGACCTGTTCCGCGATGTTGTCGTGGACTGACGGGTTTCCGCGCCCCGGTACAATCGACGGTTCATTGTCATGGAGTGGGTACGTGGGCATCGCAGCGCTGGTATTCGATCTGGACGGCACGCTGGTGGACAGCGCCGGGGACATCGCCGAGGCAGTCAACCGTTCGCTGGAGGAGCTGTCGCTGCCGCGCGTGCCCGAGGCGACCGTCCGCTGCTGGATCGGCGAAGGCGTGCGCCGCCTGGTCGCCATCGCCCTGGCGCACGCCGGCAGCGGACATGCGGCGGACGAGGTGATGCCGATGTTCATGCGCCACTACCATGACTGCCTGCTGCGCAGCCCGCGGCTGTACGACGGCGTGACCGACGCCCTGCAGCTCCTGCAGGCGCGTGGGCTGCCGATGGCGATCTGCACCAACAAGCCGTCGGCCCTGGTGCCGCCATTGCTGGAGCATCTGGGCATCGCCGGGTACTTCGCGCACATCGTCGGCGGCGACACCCTGCCGCAGCGCAAACCCGCGCCCGAGCCGGTGCTGCATGCGGCACGGCTGCTGGGCCACGCGCCGGCACGGTGCCTGATGGTCGGCGACTCGGCCACCGACCTGGAGGCGGCCAACGCCGCGGGCATGCCGATCGCCCTGGTGCGCTACGGCTACCCGCGCGATCTGGATCTGGACGCGGCCGGTGCGGTCGCGGTGATCGACGACCTGCGGGAACTGACGGCACGCTGCTGAGTGGCAACCGGCCGCTCCGCGCGGCGCGGGGATGTTGCGTCTGTCGCTGCCCGGGGCAACGCCCGGACATGCCACGGCCATGAAGCCGCTGAGCCGCGGTCGGCATGCAATGACGCCCCGGCGGGAGGCCGGGGCGTCGATGGAGCGGTCGTGCTGGGGCTTCAGCGCGAGCGGTAGCGCAGCGTCAGCTGGTACTCGCGGCCAGGCTGGTTGTACCAGGCCACGGTTTCGTACGCGCGATCGAACACGTTGGCCGCCCGGGCCTGCAGGCTCCATGCCTCGTTGAGGGCGTACTCCACGCGCAGGTCCACGGTGCCGTAGCCGGCCAGGCGCAGGGTATTGGCGGCGTTGTCGAAACGATGGCCGGTGGCGGTGGCGGTCACGCCCACGCGCAGCGGCCCGAAGCCACGGTCCACGTCGAGCCGGCCGCTGGTGCGGGCGCGACGCGGCAGCCAGTTGTCATGGCTGGTCGCGCCGCGGGTGTGGTCGCGCGGATCGGTGAAGCTGGCCTGGGCGTTGATGTCGAACCCGGCCAGCGATGCGAAGCCGGTCAGTTCGGCGCCGCGGATGCGCGCCTTGGCGATGTTGTACGGGGTGTAGGTGCTGTCCAGCGCGATCAGCTGGTCGATGCGGCTTTCGTAAGCGTTGAAGGTCCAGTTCCAGCCCTCGCCGTACTGCGCGATGCCGACGTTCACACTGGTGGATTCCTCCGGCTTCAATGCCGGGTTGCTCGACCACGGGTAGTACAGGTCGTTGAAGGTCGGTGCCTTGAAGCCGGTGCCGGCGCTGGCGGTCAGGCGCAGGCCGTGGCCGAGCGCCAGGCCGTAGCCGAGGCTGCCGGTGGTGTGGTTGCCGAACTGCTCGTTGTCGTCGTTGCGCAGGCTGGCCTGCAGCGAATGCGCGCCGAAGCGGCCCTGGTATTCGGCGAACACGCCGGTGTTGTCGCGGTTGTCGATCGAATAGGCGGTGGTGCTGGTCACCTGGTCCTTCTGCCAGTCGCCGCCGACGCTCAGCTGCTGGCCTTCGGCGAACAGGAAATCGCCCTGCACGCTGGCGGTGTCGCGGCGTGTGTCGAAGGTGGACACGAAGCTGCGCGTGCCGGCCTGGACGTAGTAGCTGTCGGCCTGGTCGTCGTTGCGCCCGATCTGCGCGGACAGGCGGAATGCATCGCCCGGGGCCCAGCGCAGCTTGCCGCCGTATACCCGTTGCTGGTTGTCGGCCTCGTTGCCGCTGTAGATGCTGCCGTCGTACTGGTTGCGGCTGGCGGCATCGAGCATGTGGCCTTCCACGCCCAGGGTCTCGGACAGCGCGTAGCCGCCGCGCACGTTGAGCGAGGCGTTGCGGTAGCCGTCGCGGTCGGGCTCGTCGACATAGCAGCCCTGGAACAGCGTGGCCGACCCGTTGCACGCGTTGATGCCGTCGGTCTTCTGCCAGGCGCCCTGCGCCGATACCCAGCCGCGCTCGCCGCGGTTGCTGAAGCCGGCGCTGGCCTGGCGCAGGTTGTGGCTACCGGCGGTCAGCGCCAGGTTCTGCTGCAGGCCCTGGCCGGCAGCGCGGGTGAAGATCTGGATGACGCCGCCGATCGCCTCGGAGCCGTACAGGCTCGAACGCGGCCCGCGCACGATCTCCACGCGCTCGATCTGGTCGATGGGCAGGTCCTGCAGCGCCGGCATGCCGCTGGAGGCGGCGCCGATGCGCACGCCGTCGACAAGCACCAGCACCTGGCTGGAGGCGCTGCCACGCATGAACAGCGAAGTGATCTTGCCGGGGCCGCCCTGGTTGACGAAATCCAGGCCGGCGCGGCCGCGCAGCAGGTCCAGCAGCGAGGCGGCCTGGCTGCGATCGATCTGCTCGCGGTCGATGACCTGCACCGGCACGACGCTGTCGGCGATGGAGACCGGCGTGCGGGTGGCGGTGACCACCACGTCGTCGAGCTCGGTCGGTGCCTGTTCGGCACTGGCAAGGCCCGGCAGTGCGAGCGCAAGGGCGAGGGAAAGGGTGTGGTAAGGCAATTTCATGGGAACTCCTGGATCCGCGCGCTCCCGCGCGGATGGACGGTGGAGGCTGCCAGGAGAGGGATACGACGGAGTGCGCGCACGGCGCTACTGCCGCCGCCATGCCCTCCGCATCGCAACCAGTCGGCTTCCGGGCCGGTCTCCGGGCTTGCAGGCGAAGCGCGTCGACGCTTCCGGCCAGGCGCCTTCCCGTGCGATGGATGCACAGTGGCGGTATGCCTGGCCTTGTCCTGCTTACCGTTGCGGGGGCAGCGCCGGACTGGCGCGGGCCAGGATGTCCCTGGCAGGCGCGGCACCGGCTTCCCGTTTCAACCGGCCGGAGCGAGTCCGGCCAGTCACCCGAAAGTGCGGGCATTCTATGCCATCGCCCGCGGCGCTGCCCGGCGTGCCGCGCGATGGGCGGCCCACGGCGTCGTGGCGCCCGCCACGGCACATCGCGCCGGCGGCACGCGCCCTACAATGCGCGATTGCAACGCGGTATCGGAACACACGTGACAGACGCATGGTTCACCCGGGCCTGCCCGGCGCCCTCGCAGCCGCACCGGCAGCACGCCATCGCCCGCCAGCGGCAACTGACCAAACCCGAGGGGGCGCTGGGGCGCCTGGAAACCCTCGCCATCGAACTGGCCGCGCTGCAGGGGCGCGAGCAGCCGCAGGCCACGCGCGTGCCGGTGCTGGTGTTCGCCGGCGACCATGGCATCGCCGCGCAGGGCGTGTCGGCGTATCCGGCCGAAGTGACGGTGCAGATGCTGCGCAACTTCGCCGCCGGTGGCGCCGCCATTGCGGTGCTGGCGCGCGAACTGGGCGTGCCGCTGCATGTCTGGGACGTCGGCAGCCTGGCCGATGCGCCGGTCAGTGGCGTGACTTGGGACAAGCCGCGCCGCGGCACCGACGATTTCAGTACCGGCCCGGCCATGGCGCCGGCTGACCTCGACGCGGCGTTCGCCGCCGGCCAGCGCGCGGTGGCCGCCGCCTGCGGAGAGGGTGCCGACCTGCTGCTGCTGGGCGAGATGGGTATCGGCAACACCACCTCGGCCAGTGCGCTTGCGGCGGTGCTGGGGCCGTTGCCACTGGCCGAACTGGTGGGGGCCGGCACCGGCCTGGATGCGGCGCGGATCGCCCACAAGCAGGCCGTGACCGCGCAGGCGTTGGCCCTGCATGGCGCGTCCATCGCCGCCGCCGCCGACCCGGGCCGCGAAGCCCTGCGCCGCGTCGGCGGGCTCGAGATCGCGGCGCTGGCCGCGGCCATGATCGCCGCCGCCCAGCGCGGCGTGCCGGTGCTGGTGGATGGCTTCATCGTTTCGGCCGCCGCGTTGGCGGCAGTGCGCATCAATCCGTCGCTGCGGCCGTGGCTGCTGTTCTCGCACCGCTCCGCCGAGCGCGGTCATGCGCGGGTACTGGAGAAACTGCAGGCCGACCCGCTGCTGCAGCTCGACCTGCGGCTGGGCGAGGGTTCCGGCGCGGCGCTGGCGCTGCCGCTGCTGCGCCTGGCCTGCGCGCTGCACAACGGCATGGTCACGTTCGCCGAAGCCGCGGTTGCCGGGCGGAGCGCGGCGCCGTGATCCTGGACCTGATGCGCCATGCCTCCACCGGACGCCAGGGACACCTGGACGGCCGCAGCGATCCGCCGCTGCTCGACGGCGCGGTGGACGCGCTGCTGCAGCGCCACGCCGACGGCCAGTGGAGCCGGGTGATCGCCTCGCCGCGGCGCCGTGCGCTGGATACCGCCACCGCGCTGCTCGCCGGCCGCGAACTGTTCTGCGAAATCCACCCGGACTGGGCCGAACTCGATTTCGGCGACTGGGACGGTCGCCATTACGATGAAATCCCCGCCGAACTGCTGGCCGGTCTTTACGACGCGCCGCATGCGGTGGTGCCGCCCAACGGCGAGAGCTGGCAACAGTTCCAGCAGCGCATCGATGCCCAGCTGCAGCGGCTGCTGGACGAGGACGAGGGCGACGGGCCGGTGCTGGTGGTCAGCCACGCCGGGGTGCTGCGGTTGGCGGTGTCGCGCGTGTGCGGCATTCCGCTGGCGGCCCTGTGGGCGATGCGCATCGACTACGGCACCCGCGTGCGCCTGCGCGTGGAGCGCGCGCAGGACGGGCAGGTGTGGGGTGAGCTGCTGGAGCTGTGCCAGCCGTGAGCGTGCGCCGCCTGATCCTGGCCATCCAGTTCCTGACCCGGCTGCCGACGCCGCAGGTGAAGGACTTCCGCGACGACGACCTCAGCCGTGCGGCGGTGTATTACCCGCTGGTCGGGGGAATCATCGGCGCGCTGCTGGCCGCGCCGCTGTACCTGCTCGGCGACCGGCCGTGGCTCGCCGGCGTGCTTACCCTGCTGGCGTGGGTGTGGGTGACCGGCGCGCTGCACCTGGATGGACTGGGCGACGTCGCCGATGCCTTCGGTGCCGCGCACCGCGACCCGCAGCGTTTCCTCGAAGTGCTCAAGGATCCGCACCTGGGCGTGTTCGGCGTGGTCACCCTGGTGATGCAGCTGCTGCTCAAGTTCGTGCTGCTGTCCGAACTGTCCGCCAGTCCGCTCTGGTACGGCATTGTGCTGGTGCCGGCGTGGGCGCGCTGGGGCACGCTGTGGTGGAGCCGGTTGTTGCCGTCGCTGCACGCTGCGGGCATGGCCGAACGCTTTTCATGGCAGCTGAGCCTGCGCTCGATGTGGGCGTGGGCGCTGCTGCTGGCCGTGGTCACCGCCTTGGTGGCCTGGCCGCTGCTGCTGGCGCTGCCGCTGGTGGCGCTGGTCGCGGCCTGGTGGCGGCGCCGGCTGGGCGGTATTTCCGGCGACTGCCTGGGCGCCAGCGTCGAGGTCACCGAAAGCCTGCTGCTGCTGGCGCTGGTGCTGCTGGGCGGGGTCGAACTGGTACTGCCGTAGCGGCCCGGCTGCGGGCATCAGTCCTCGCTGAAGCGGATCTCGCCGACCTCGTCGTCGCCGTCGTCAGCGGCCGCGTGCGGCTGCATGTGGGTTTCGTGGACCGGACCGGCCATCTGCCCGGCACGCGTGGCCGGCAGGCCACCGGCCGCGGCTTCGTACTCGGAGACCAGTTGCTGGCGGCGGGCATCGGGCACTTCCTGCCAATGGCAGCCGACCAGCGCGCCTTCCAGCGAGTACAGCAGGTTGAGGCTGGGTTTGAAGCCGGCGCGGCGGACCTTGACGAAGGCGCCGACGGCGCCCACCGCGGCCAGGTCCTCGGCGCTGCGCAACCCGACCTGGCGCAGCCACGCCGCGCTCTTCGGGCCGATGTTGCGCAGCTTCAGCGCGCTCACGCCAGCGCCTCGACGAACACCCGGGCGATGGCCTCCAGCCCCGCCTGGTCGTCGGCGTCGAAGCGCGAGGTGACCGGGCTGTCCAGGTCGAACACGCCGACCAGCGCACCGTCGTGGACCAGCGGCACCACCAGTTCCGAGCGTGAGGCCGAGTCACAGGCGATGTGGCCCGGGAACGCATCCACGTCGTCCACGCGCTGGGTCTGGCGGGTGCTGGCCGCCGCACCGCACACGCCCTTGTGCAGCGGGATGCGCACGCAGGCCGGCAGGCCCTGGAACGGGCCGACTACCAGTTCGATGCCGTCGAAGAAATAGAAACCCACCCAATTGAGCTGCGGCAACGCGTGGTACACCAGTGCCGACAGGTTGGCGGCATTGGCGGTGCGGTCGGTTTCGCCGTGGACCAGCGCGCGGGCCTGGGCCAGCAGCTGGGCGTACTGTTCCGGCTTGCTGCCGGTGAGCGTGGTGGAACTGAACATGGGGCGAAGTCTAACCGCTGCGCCCGATGTCCGCGCGGCACCGCCGCCGGCATCGCCCCGGTTGTGTGCACGGGGTGCTGAAAAAGAAAGACCCGGCAACGGGAGAGAGCGCGTTGCCGGGTCCGGACAGGGCGCGGGGGAGGGGGATCCGCGCGCTGTTGAGGGGAAGTCAGCCGTTCCTGGCGCGCTGGCGCTCGCCGGTGCCATCCTGGAAGGGCTGCCGTGCCAGTTCGGCCAGCGCCTGTCCGCTCTGCAGCCCGAGTCCGGCGATCTCCTGCCCGGCCGAGGCCAGCCGCTGCAGGTTCTCCCGGGCCACCTGCAGGCCCTTGGGCAGCAGCGCTGGCAGGTCGGCCTGCGGGGTGGGGCGGGCCAGTTCGTCGAGGAAACCGGCGGTCGCGCTGGCATTGCGCTCGAAGGTGCGCAGCTGCACCCCGAATGCGCTCTCCGCAGTCTCCAGTGCCAGCCGGTTGGCGCGATGCGCCAGCGCGGTGAATTGCCGGGTGTAAGCGCCGAAACCTTCGTCGAACCGGGCGGACATGCCGTGCTCCGTCGTTTGTTGCGACGCAGCATAACGTTCGCGGTGGCGGCGTGGAAGTCCGGCGCCTGCCGCCGCCGGGGAATCGTTCAGCTCAGACGCCGCGGTAGCGGCAGCCGGAGGTGCAGGTCTCGTGCACGGTCACCGCGCTGAGCTGCGGCAGGGCGGGGCGCAGCCGGTCCCAGATCCACATCGCCAGGCGCTCGCTGGTGGGGTTCTCCAGCCCGGGGATGTCGTTGAGATAGTGATGGTCGAGCTGTTCGTAGAGTGGCTGGAAGGCGGCCTTGATGTTGCCGAAGTCCATTACCCAGCCGGTCTCGGCGCCGGGCTCGCCGCTCACTTCCAGGCGCACCCGGAACGAGTGCCCGTGCAGGCGCGCGCATTTGTGGCCGGCGGGGACGTTGGGCAGCCGGTGGGCGGCCTCGAGGGTGAAATCTTTGAAGATGTCCATGGGGGGGCTTGTAGGGGCCGCGGGCGGCGGCGGGAGGGGGGGGGTATCACCGGCGAACGGCCGCATCGCGGCCGTTCGCTCCGGGTCCAGCGGGGCGGTCAGACCGCGCTGTTGGGCTGCGGCGCCTTGCCACGGCCACGGCCGCCACGGCGGCGGCGCGCGGCGCCGGCCGGCTGGCCTTCGCGGCGCTGGCCGTTGTTCTCGCCACGCGGCGCGCCGGAGGACGCGCCCGCACCGCCGCGGCGCTGGCCCGGCGCGGCGTCGCGGTGGCCAGCGGGACGGCCGCCACCGCCACGGCGCGGCGGACGCTCGCCGCCCGGCTGCTCGGCCTTGCCCGGGGCGCTGTTGCCCCAGCGGATCGGCGTGTGCGGCTCGAAGCCCGGCACGTCGCGGATATCCATGTCGCGGTCCAGCAGGCGCACGATCTGGCGCAGGTACTTGGCATCTTCCTGCGCCACCAGCGAAACCGCCTGGCCGCTGGCGCCGTTGCGGCCGGTGCGGCCGATGCGGTGCACGTAATCCTCGGCCACCATCGGCAGGTCGTAGTTGATGACCTTGGGCAGCTCGTTGATGTCGATGCCGCGCGCGGCGATGTCGGTGGCCACCAGCACGGTGACGCGGCCGGCCTTGAAGTCGCCCAGTGCGCGCAGGCGCTGGCTCTGGCTCTTGTTGCCGTGGATCGCCGCGGTCTTGATGCCGGACTTGTCCAGGAACGTGGCCAGCTTGTCGCTGCCGTGCTTGGTCTTGGCGAACACCAGGGTCTGCTCGCGCGAATCGGCGCTCAGCAGGTGCAGCAGCAGTTCGCGCTTGCGCCCGGCGTCGACCGGGTGCACGCGGTGGGCGATGGTCTCGGCCACGGTGTTGCGCGGGGTCACCATGACTTCGCGCGGATTGCGCATGAACTCCAGCGCCAGCTGCTTGATCGGGTCGGCGAAGGTGGCCGAGAACAGCAGGGTCTGCCGGTTCTGCTTGGGCAGCTTGGCCAGGATGCGCTTGATCGAGGGCAGGAAGCCCATGTCGAGCATGCGGTCGGCCTCGTCCAGCACCAGCACCTCGATGCCGGACAGATCGATGCTGCGCCGCTCCAGGTGGTCGATCAGGCGGCCCGGGCAGGCCACCAGCAGGTCCACGCCACGGCGCAGGACGTCCAACTGGTTGCCCATGCCGACGCCGCCGTAGATGCAGGTGCTGGGGATGCGCAGGTACTTGCTGTAGCCGCGCAGGCTGTCATGCACCTGGGTGGCCAGTTCGCGGGTGGGGGTCAGGATCAGCGCGCGCGGCCGGCGCGGGCCGCTGCGCACTTCCTGCGCCGAGGTGGCCAGGTGCTGCAGCAGCGGCAGGCCGAACGCGGCGGTCTTGCCGGTACCGGTCTGCGCGCCGGCCAGCAGGTCGTGGCCCTGCAGCACCAGGGGGATGGCCTGCTGCTGGATCGGGGTGGGGTTTTCGTAACCCTGCTCGGCGAGCGCGCGCAGCAGGAAGGGCGCAAGGCCCAGATCTTCGAACGACATGGAAACTCCGCAATATGGGGAAGCGCCGGCCCGGATGGGCCTGCGCTGCCGGTCGTGGCGACCGGTCGGCTCGGAGCGTTCCCGTAAAACCGCGCTGCGAGATCATGGGTGCGACCAGCGCAAGGCGCGCTGGCCGGAATGCGAGACGAAAGGCGTCGGAATGGGGGCGGGCGGGCGGACCGGGCGACGAGGCCTGCGGTCCTGCGCCGCCGGCGGTCCCGGAAGGGAAACGGACGGCCGCTGGCAGACCGCGATAGTCTAAGGGATGTTCGGGAACGGCACAAAAATCCCTGTTCAGGTACGGTCGGGTGACGCGGGCTCCCGGTCGGCTGGCAGGGCGCGGTACCGTCTCCGGTCGCGGCGGCGCCCTCGCGACGCGTGATCGGGTGGATTACCGGCGCCGCCTGCGCGGCGCTGGTCGCCGCCGGACTATTCGTTACAATCGAAACTTGTTTCCCGCCCCTGGACTGGACGCTCCGATGAAGCTTGGTTCCCTGAAGGAAGGTGGCCGCGACGGCACCCTGATCGTGGTCTCGCGTGACCTGGCCCGCGCCGTGCGCGCCACCGGCATCGCCGCCACCCTGCAGCAGGCGCTGGAGGACTGGTCCAACGTCGCGCCGCGGCTGAACGCGCTGTCCGAGTCGCTCAACCATGGCGATGCCGATGGCGTGTTCGACCTGGACATGCAGGCGCTGGCCGCGCCGCTGCCGCGCGCCTACGAGTTCGTCGATGGCAGCGCCTACCTGCCGCACGTGGCGCGGGTACGCAAGGCGCGTGGCGCCGAGGTTCCGGAGACCTTCTACACCGATCCGCTGATGTACCAGGCGACCAGTGCCGGCTTTTACGGCCCGCGCGATGCGGTCAAGGTGGTCAGCGAGGACTACGGCATCGACCTGGAGGCCGAAATCGTGGTCATCACCGACGACGTGCCGATGGCGGTGACGCCGGAGCAGGCCGCCGGCCACATCCAGCTGGTCGGCCTGGTCAACGACGTCAGCCTGCGCAACCTGATCCCGGCCGAACTGGCCAAGGGCTTCGGCTTCCTGCAGTCCAAACCGCGTTCGGCACTGAGCCCGGTATTCGTCACCCCCGACGAGCTCGGCGAGGCGTGGCAGGGCAGCAAGGTCCACCTGCCGCTGGTGACCCACATCAACGGCGAATGGTTCGGCGCCCCGGAAGCCGGCGTGGACATGCAGTTCGATTTCGCCCAGCTGGTCGCGCACGCGGCCAAGACCCGTCCGCTGTCGGCCGGCGCCATCGTCGGCTCGGGCACCATCGCCAATGAGGACACCGCGCTGGGCGCGTCCTGCTTCGCCGAGCGCCGTACCGTGGAGACGCTGCGCGACGGCAAGCCGTCGACGCCGTTCATGCGCTTCGGCGACGTGGTGCGCATCGAAATGTTCGACCGCGCCGGCAACAGCATTTTCGGCGCCATCGAGCAGCGCATCGAGCAGGCCGCGCGGCCCTGATGGCGGCACGGCCTGCCGGTCCGCGGACAGACGCACGCGGCAGCGGGGGCGGCTTCCCGGCCGGCGGCACGATGGACCGACCGGCGGCGCGGGCGCTCCCGTCGCCGCCGGGTATGGTGGCCTGCAGGCACAAGGAAACGGACATGCAACAGGGATTGACGCTCTACAGCTACTGGCGCTCCAGCGCCGCCTACCGGGTGCGCATCGGCCTGAACCTGAAAGGGCTGGAGTACGCGACCGTGCCGGTCCACCTGGTGCGCGACGGCGGCCAGCAGCACGCCCCGGCCTACGCCGCGCTCAACCCGCAGGAGCTGGTGCCGACGCTGTGCGATGGCGAACGCGTGCTGACGCAGTCGCTGGCGATCCTCGAGTACCTGGAAGAAACCCACCCGCAGCCGGCGCTGTTGCCGGCGGCGGCGGGCGACCGCGCGCGGGTGCGCGCGCTGGCGCAGCTGGTGGCCTGCGACATCCATCCGCTCAACAACCTGCGCGTGCTGCAGTTCTTCGACCAGGAATGGCACGTACCGCAGTCCGAGCGCGACGATTGGATCCTGCACTGGATGCGCACTGGCCTTTCGGCGCTGGAAACGACGCTGGCGGGCACGGCGCAGACCGGCCGCTTCTGCCATGGCGACGCGCCCGGGCTGGCCGATTGCTGCCTGGTGCCGCAGCTGTACAACGCGCGCCGCTTCCGCCTGGATCTGGACGCCTTCCCGACCCTGCGGCGGATCGAAGCCGCCTGCCTGGCGCTGCCGGCCTTCGATGCCGCCCGGCCGGAGAACCAGCCGGACGCGGCCTGATCCCGCCGCACGGCAACAGCGGAAGCACGAAAAAGCCCCGCCGCGGCGGGGCTTCGTGGTGGGACTGTGCTGCGCCGCGCCTCAGAACCCGTGGGTAATCGACGCCGGTGCCGCCGCCGAGAAATCCGCATAGGGGTCGTGCTCGCCGCTGGCACCCTCGGACAGCCGGAACTTGAGCGCCAGGCCATCGCGCGAATCGGCCGCGCGCAGCGCCTCCTCCTGCTCGATCACGCCCTCCTTGGCCAGCCGGAACAGGCACTGGTCGAAACTGTGCATGCCCTCTTCGAGCGACTGCTCCATGGCCTGCTTGATCTCGTGCACCTGGCCGCGGCGCAGCAGGTCGCGGATCATCGGCGTGTTGATCAGCACCTCGGTCGCGGGCCGGCGGCGGCCGTCGGTGCCCTTGACCAGGCGCTGGCTGATCACCGCGCGCAGGTTCAGCGACAGGTTCATCAGCACGTTGCGGTGCGCGCTCTCGGGGAAGAAGTTTAGGATGCGCTCGATGGTCTGGTCGGCGTTGTTGGAGTGCAGCGTGGCCAGGCACAGGTGGCCGGTCTCGGCGAAGGCGATGGCCGCCTCCATGGTCTCGGCGTCGAGGATCTCGCCGATCAGGATCACGTCCGGCGCCTCGCGCATCGCGTTCTTCAGCGCGTTGTGGAAGGCGTGGGTGTCCAGCCCGACCTCGCGCTGGTTGACGATGGACTGCTTGTGCCGGTGCAGGAATTCGATCGGATCCTCGATGGTGAGGATGTGCCCGGTGGTGGTGGCGTTGCGGTGGTCGATCATCGACGCCAGCGAGGTGGACTTGCCCGAACCGGTGGAGCCGACCACCAGCACCAGCCCGCGCGGGGTCATGATCACGTCCTTGAGCACGTCCGGCAGTTTCAGCTCCTCGATCGAGGGGATCCGGTTCTTGATCGCGCGGATGACCATGCCCACTTCGCCGCGCTGCTTGAACACGTTCACCCGGAAACGCCCCACATCGGCCAGTGCGATGGCCATGTTCAGCTCCAGGTCGCGCTCGAACTGCGGCACCTGGCCCTCGTCCATCAGCGAGTAGGCGATCTTCTTGACCATGCCCGGCGGCAGGCCGGTATTGCCCAGGGGGTACAGCTTGCCCTCGATCTTGATGTGCACCGGCGCCCCCGTGGTCAGGAACATGTCCGATGCGTTCTTTTCGGTCATCAGCTTCAGGAAATAGCCGATATCCATGGATGATTCCCCAGGCATTCGCCGCCCAACGTTGCAAGCACGCGGCGGCCTTGACGACAATGGCCGTGCTCACCTTTCCGCGACGGCTCCCCAATGAAACCTAGCTTCGCACACTTACGACGTCTCCTGTATGTGACCGCGTGCGCATCTGCGCTCTGCGCCAGCGCCATGGCGCAGGATCCGGCTGCGGCCGACCTGCTTGCCGCGCAGCAGGCGGTCGAACGCGCCGACCGCGCCGATGCCGACCAGTACGCGCCGGACACCATCGCCCTGGCGCGGCAGCAGCTGGAACAGGCCCAGCGCGCGGCCGGCGACCGCCGCGAGCGCAAGCAGGCGCCCCTGCTGGCGCAGCGTGCCGCGGTCGACGCCGACCTGGCGCGGGCCCAGAGCGAGGAGGCGGTGGCGTTGGCCATGCTCGCCCAGCGCAGGGCCGAGGTGGAGCGCCTGCAACGCCAGCTGGCGACCGGGGAGGGACACTGATGGGCATCCGCATCCTGCTCGTGGCCGGCCTGCTGGCCGCGCCGCTGCTCGTCGCCGCGGCCGAGGATCCGGCGGTGGCGATGTTGAACCAGCGCCTGGTCAGCCTGCAGGCCGACGCGCGCACCACCGACCTGGCGGCGTTGGAGCGCCTGCAGGCGCAGCAGGCGATCGCCGTGCTGGCCAAGGCCAGGCGCAAGGAACTGGACCAGGCGCGCTACCTGGCCGAGCGCCGGGTGGCGATCGCCGAGGCCAGCGCCCGCGCCGAAGCCGCCCGCCGCGAGGTCGACCAGCTCGAACGCACCCGCAGCGAGCTGCTGGTCGAGGCCAGCCGGCGCGAGGCCGCCCGTGCCCGCCAGGAGGCGGAGCGGCTGCGGGTGCAGGCGCAGATCCAGGCCGAGGAAGCCGAGCGCCTGCGCCAGGCGGCCGAGGCCGAGACCCTGGCCCGCCAGGACGCCGAAGCAGCGCTGACCAGCGTGGCCGGCAAGCAGGCCGCGCGGGTCAGCTCGGCCCAGCAGAACGCCGCCAGGCTGGCCCGCGAGGAAGCCGAACTGGTCTCCGGCAAGAAGCTGCCGCCGTCCAGGTTCGACAATCGCGGCGAGGTGTTCACCCTGGCCGGCGACGCCTTCGCCGCCGGCCAGGCGACCCCGTCGGCTGCCGCGCGCGACCAGCTCAAGGCATTGGCCGAGTACCTGAACATCGGCAAGAAGGGGCGGGTGACCATCGAGGGGTACGACAGCGCCAACGGGGTCGGCCAGCGCCGCGCGCAGGCGCTGAGGGACGCCCTGGTGGCGGCCGGTGTCGGTGCCAACCGCATCCAGGCCAGCGGCAAGAAGGCGGCCGCCACCCGCGCCCGCTCCGCCGAGGTGATCGTCGCGCCGTGATGTCCTGACGGCGCCGCCGGCACCCATGGAGTGGGGTCCCACCCCGCTCCGGCACTACTGCTTGTGGTCGGCCGGTATCCGCTACCGGCCACGGCGCGGCGCCGCCGTCGCCGCTGAATGTGCGCCCGTTGCTGAACCTTTTCAGACTCCATCCAGCGCGCTTGCCGGAACTATTTTTCAGGCGTAGGGTCAATTGTCCGGGCGGCATTTTCGTCGCCCGGACAGCGGAGGACCGGGCCAGTGCAACCGTGGCGCGAACCAGCAGCAGACAGCTTCCGGGCAGTGCGCCGGAATGCGGCCTCGGGTTCGGCCGTGCCCCGTCCGGACCTCCATCCCAGAGCGCCCCGTGCCGCAAGGCCGGGGCGTTCGTGTTTCCGCATGTAGGAGGTAGTCATGTTCGAAGGGCAGCCGCAGAGTGAGATCGACGCGTTGATCAAGGTCAACCCCGAGTTCAAGCAGCTCTATCAGCAGCACCAGAAGCTGAACAAGAAATGCATGGATGCGGAACTGGGAGTACTTCCCATCGACGATGTGACCCTGGGGCAGATGAAACGCGAAAAGCTGCTGGCCAAGCAGAAACTGCTGCGGATGTATGAAAACCGGCTCAACTGAACCTTCCCCACGCTGAAAACTTTCCGTCGCGGGCAAGGGCGGCCTCCTCGTCGGCCGCCCTTGCCCGCGTCGCTTGCGCAAAGGCGCACTGGCAATGATCCAACAACCGATCGTCGCCTGACTTTCGCGCATATCCATCGGATAATCGGGCTCCGGCCGCGGCGCGGCGCGATCCCAAGCATATCGATGGCAATCCACTCCTCCGTACTCGAACTCATCGGGCGCACGCCGATCATCAAGGCCCAGCGCCTGGATGCCGGTGTCTGCGAGCTCTATCTCAAGCTCGAAAGCGCCAACCCGGGCGGCTCCATCAAGGACCGCATCGGCCTGTCGATGATCGAGGCGGCGGAGAAGCGCGGCGACCTCAGGCCGGGCGCGACACTGGTGGAAGGCACCGCCGGCAATACCGGGCTGGGCCTGGCGCTGGTGGCCCAGCAGAAGGGCTACAAGCTGATCCTGGTGGTCCCGGACAAGATGAGCCGGGAGAAGATCTTCAACCTCAAGGCGATGGGCGCCGAAGTGGTGCTGACCCGCTCGGACGTGGCCAAGGGCCACCCCGAGTACTACCAGGACCTGGCCAAGACCATCGCCGAGCGCACCCCGGGTGCCTATTTCGTCAACCAGTTCGGCAACCCCGACAATCCGGCCGCGCACGAATTCGGCACCGGCCCGGAGATCCTCGAACAGATGGACGGCGACCTGGACGCCATCGTGTTCGGCTGCGGCAGTTCCGGCACCATGACCGGGCTGTCGCGCGCCTTCGCCCGGCTGTCGCCGAAGACCGAACTGGTGCTGGCCGACCCGGTCGGCTCGATCCTGGCCGAGTACATCAACGAGGGCACGCTCAACGAGAAATCGGGCTCGTGGCTGGTGGAAGGCATCGGCGAGGATTTCCTGCCGTCGATCTCCGATTTCAGCCGGGTCAGCAAGGCCTATGCAATCAGCGACGCGGAGAGCTTCCACACCGCACGCGAACTGCTGGGCAAGGAAGGCATCCTCGGCGGTTCCTCCACCGGCACCCTGCTGGCGGCGGCGCTGAAGTACTGCCGCGAGCAGACCACCCCGAAGAAGGTGCTGGTGCTGGTATGCGATACCGGCAACAAATACCTGTCGAAGATGTACAACGACTACTGGATGCTGGACAACGGTTTCCTCGAGCGCCCGCGCTACGGCGACCTGCGCGACCTGATCCTGCGCCCGTACAGCCAGCGCGACACCGTGGTGGTCGGCCCCAACGACCTGCTGACCACCGCCTACCAGCGCATGAAGCTGTACGACGTCTCGCAGCTGCCGGTGATGGATGGCGACCGCCTGGTCGGCATCATCGACGAGAGCGACGTGCTGCTGCATGTCTACGGCGACGAAGCGCGGTTCCGCGATCCGGTGGCCATCGCCATGGTCAGCAAGCTCGACCGGCTGGACGTGAAGTCGCCGATCGAGGCGCTGCTGCCGGTATTCGACCGTGGCCAGGTCGCCATCATCATGGACGGCAACGACTTCCTCGGCCTGATCACCCGTATCGACCTGCTGAACTACCTGCGGCGGCGGGTGCAGTGAGCGCGGCAGCCGGAACGGCCGGTTCAGGTCGTCCCCGTAGAATTTCCCCCCTTACCAGCCGGAAAGCACCATGACGGATCAGCACCCACGCGGCGATGGCGGCGAGCGCAGCCTGTCGCTCGCCACCCTGGCCATCCACGGCGGCCAGTCGCCGGACCCGAGTACCGGCGCGGTGATGCCGCCGATCTATGCGACCTCGACCTACGCGCAGTCCAGCCCGGGCGTGCACCAGGGCTTCGAATACTCGCGCACCCACAATCCCACCCGTTTCGCCTATGAGCGCTGCGTGGCCGCGCTCGAAGGCGGCAGCCGCGGCTACGCGTTCGCCTCGGGCATGGCCGCGACCTCGACGGTGATCGAGCTGCTCGATGCCGGCAGCCACGTGGTGGCGATGGATGACATCTACGGCGGCAGCTTCCGCCTGTTCGAGCGCGTGCGCCGGCGCACGGCAGGGCTGGATTTCAGCTTCGTCGACCTCACCGACCCGGCCGCGCTGGCGGCGGCGATCACGCCGAAGACGAAAATGGTGTGGATCGAGACGCCGACCAACCCGATGCTGAAGATCGTGGACATCGCCGCGGTCGCGGCCATCGCCCGGCGCCATGGGCTGATCGTGGTGGTCGACAACACCTTCGCCTCGCCGATGCTGCAGCGCCCGCTGCAGTTGGGTGCGGACATCGTGGTGCACTCGGCCACCAAGTACCTCAACGGCCACTCGGACATGGTCGGCGGCATGGTCGTGGTCGGCGACAACGCCGAACTGGCCGAGCAGATGGCCTTCCTGCAGAACTCGGTGGGTGGCGTGCAGGGCCCGTTCGACAGCTTCCTGGCGCTGCGCGGGCTGAAGACGCTGCCGCTGCGGATGAAGGCCCACTGCGCCAACGCACTGGCGCTGGCCCAATGGCTGGAAACGCACCCGGCCGTGGAGAAGGTCATCTATCCGGGCCTGGCGTCGCACCCGCAGCATGCGCTGGCGTCGGCGCAGATGAGCGGCTTCGGCGGCATCGTCTCGGTCGTGCTCAAGGGCGGCTTCGAGACGGCGAAGCGCTTCTGCGAGCGCACCCAGCTGTTCACCCTGGCCGAATCCCTCGGTGGCGTGGAAAGCCTGGTCAACCATCCCGCGGTAATGACCCATGCCTCGATCCCGCCGGTCCGCCGCCAGCAGCTGGGCATCAGTGACGCGCTGGTGCGCCTGAGCGTCGGCGTGGAGGATGTGGAGGACCTGCGCGCGGATCTGGAGAATGCGCTTGATGCATGAGCTCAGCGGTCGTCGCGTTCTGGTGACGGGCGCCTCCGGCTTTGTCGGCAGGCATCTGATGGGGGCTGCGGCGTTCGCTGGCGTCGAGTTTGCGACCCTGCAGAACGTGGACATCCGCGATCGGTCGGCGCTGCAGGCCGAAGTGGCCTCGATCCGGCCCGATCATGTCATCCACCTGGCAGCGCAGAGCTTCGTACCCCGCTCCTTCGAGGATCCCGCCGGGACCCTTGAGATCAATCTGATGGGGACCCTGCATCTGCTGCAGGCGCTGGACAGCGTGGGCTTTTCCGGGCGCTTTCTCTATGTGAGCTCTGGCGACGTGTATGGAGCGGTGCATGAGTCGCAGTTGCCGGTGACGGAGCAGCATCCGCCGGCACCGAGGAATCCCTACGCGGTTTCCAAGCTGTCCGCGGAGCTGCTGTGCCTGCAATGGCACCGATCCAACAGCCTGGATGTAGTGGTCGCGCGTCCGTTCAACCACGTCGGTCCCGGCCAGGACGCAGCCTTCGTGGTGCCCGCTCTCGCTGCCCAGGTGGTAGCCATTGCGCGCGGGCAGAGGGCGCCGCTCATCCGAGCGGGCGATATCGACGTGACCCGTGACTTCACCGACGTGCGGGATATCGTTGTCGGCTATGCCCGCCTGTTGGTCTCCGGTACCTCCGGGCGAACCTACCAGCTCTGCAGCGGCGCCGAGCGCAGCGTCCGTGGAATATTGGAACGGTTGCTCGCGTTGAAGGCAGTGGATGCGGAAATAGAGCAGGATCCTTCGAAATTCCGCCCGGCGGAGCAGCGCAGGATGGTGGCCGACAACACATTGGTGTCACGTGACACCGGCTGGCTCCCCGCCATTCCCTGGGAGAAGACGTTGCAAGACATTATTGAAGAAATGGAGAGCAGGACGTGATCATCCGCGGAAATTCGGCCCTAATTACGGGAATCACCGGCCAGGACGGTGCCTATCTGGCGAAGCTGCTGCTGGAGAAGGGGTACTCGGTCAGCGGGCTGCTGGCGCGGCGGAGCACCGATACGCTGTGGCGTCTCCGCGAACTGGGCATCGTCGACGACGTGAAGTTCATCGACGGTGACCTGACGGACCTCTCCTCGCTCATCCGGGCGATGCAGGTGTCGAATGCGCACGAGGTGTACAACCTGGGCGCGCAGAGCTTCGTCGGTACGTCCTGGCAGCAGCCGTTGCTGACCTCCGACGTGGATGGCCTCGGGGCGCTGAGGGTTCTCGAGGCGGTAAGGCTGGTCAATCCGCAGGCGCGCTTCTACCAGGCCTCGACGAGCGAGATGTTCGGGTTGATCCAGGCGGAGCGCCAGGACGAGGCGACCCCGTTCTATCCGCGCAGTCCTTACGGCGTGGCCAAGCTGATGGCGCATTGGGCAACCGTCAACTACCGCGAAAGCCATGGCATGCATGCGTCGAGCGGCATCCTCTTCAACCATGAATCCCCGCTGCGCGGCATTGAATTCGTGACCCGCAAGGTGACCCATGCCGTGGCATCCATCAAGTTGGGACGCCAGAAGCAGCTGCGGCTCGGCAACATCGACGCCAAGCGCGACTGGGGATTCGCGGGCGACTATGTCGAGGCGATGTGGATGATGCTGCAGCAGGACGTACCGGACGACTACGTGGTGGCCACCGGCATCACCTCGACCGTCAGGGAGATGTGCCAGATCGCGTTTGCCCACGTCGGACTGAACATGGAGGATCATCTGGTCATCGACGAACAGTTCATGCGGCCGGCTGAAGTGGATGTCCTGCTCGGCAATCCGGCCAAGGCCCAGGCCCGGCTCGGGTGGAAAGCGACCACGTCGTTGCAGCAGCTGATCGAGATGATGGTCGAGGCGGACCTGCGCCGCATCGCCGATGGCCGTGGCTGAGATGTGTATACGGTCCCGGAAGGGCCCGGTGCCGCGAGCGGTCGCCGTTGGCGCCGACACTGCGGTCAACGCGGTGTCGGCCTGATCGGAATGCCAAAGGGGGATCGCATGATCCCCCTTTTTTTCGGCTCAGGCGCCAGCAGGCGCCTGCTCCCCCGGGCAGGCGAGGGGCATGGGTGCCGGTCGGCCGCGGCGATCCGCGAGCAGGATCAGCGTGCCGGGCCTGCCGACTGGCTGGCCCGCGCCACGAATCCACTCTGCAGCGTGTCGCGTATTTCCTGGATGCGCGTCCTGTAGCTCATGCCGACGGTACGATAGCTGACGCGCGCGCGGACGGTGCGCGATGCCCGTCTTCCGAGTTCACGTGCCCGATTCCTGTCCAGGTACAGCTCTGACATGAACCTGGCAGCCTGCTCCACATCCGCGTCTGCCCATACCTGGCCTGCCGCGAACGGGTATTCGCCATCCTTGACCGGCACGAGCGAGAAATCGGTGAGCAATGCCGACTGGGCATCCATGAAATCAAGGTTCCCCGAGTAACCGGTGCAGATCAGCGGCTTCCCCAGGTACATTGCCTCGGCAAGTCCGCGGCCATAGCCTTCGGAGCGATGAAGCGAGACGAAGCTGTCGCAGCAGCGCACAAGGTTCTTGATCTCGTTGTCGCTGATCGTCTTGTTGATGAAGGTCACCCTGCCGCGCAATGGGCTCAGCGTCTTCTGCAGTCGCTCAAACGCCGCCGGATCGGCTTCCGCGCCGTTGGTCTTGACGACCAGGTGTGAGTTGGCGGTGGGCAGCGCCGCACAGTGCTGGAGGAAAGCGTTCACCACCGCATCTGGATTCTTGCGCGCCGCGAACGAGCGGAAATCGAAGAAGAACAGGAACGCGAATGCGCTCTCCGGTATGCCGAAGTATCGACGGGAGAGCATCGACGAAAGCGTCACTTCGCACGCGACCGGAAGATGCCGGGTAGTTGCCCGGGTATGCCCGTTGATGGAATCGAATATGAACCTGGAAGGGCACCACACTTCGTCAAAGCGGTCGAGTGCGCCGATCCAGGGCTCCGGAAAGTGCGACAGTTCCCAGTTCGGATAGAGGATGTTGTAGGAGTCGGCCGGCAGCCTGAGCAGCGACAGCGCGCTGTCGACCTCGTCGGCGTTGAGGTGGAACACGTTGATCCGCCCCAGCTTGTCGGTAAGGGCGGGCGCGAACTCGCGTTCCGCGTCAGGCTCGGGCTTGAAGTGGCCATATACATCGAGCAGCAGCGGTGCCAGCGCGACGGAGCGGAATGCGCGATACGAACAGCGCAGGCTTTCGCCGCAACCGATGGGTGCGAAAGGGTGGCCAATCAGGACGATGTCGGATCCGTGGTTCATGTATTCAACCGGGGAAGGAGGTCTTGCGCTCGACCAGGTGCTCGGCTTCCAGCGCGTTCAGATGGGCCTGCAGGAAAGAGTGGCCGAAGCGCCTGTCGGGTTCCAGGTATGCGCCTTCGGCCCATTCGTTCCATGCGTTGATGAACACGATCTGCTCATCGCCGCTGTATTGCTGGCGGGTACGCTTGACCGACGTCTCAAGCCAAGCCTGGAACGCGCCCGGGCTGGAATGTTCGAAGCTGTAGCTGTTGTTCTGCCTGCGCGCGGTGTTGTCCCATCCCGGCATTACGCCCATGAATCGCTTGTAGGCAGGGAGCTCGCGGGTGGCATAGCGCACGGCCAGGTCGCGATAGTCCGCGACCGCACCGGCGAAGTTCTGATTGATGATCTCACCCGAAGGCTGGCGCGGCTCCGCCATGCCCTGCGGCGGGAACTCGACGGCGGCATCGCACCCCAGGTCTTCCGGGTGGATGCCGGCGCTGGCCAGTTCGAACGACTCCACCTGTGCCAGGTAGATCTCGCCAATGCCGTTCTCCCGGCAGTACTTGCGCCACAGCGAGGACGTGCGGGCAAAATCGGGGAAAAGCGTCACGCGATAGACCAACAGCAGCGGATTGCCATTGATGCGGATGTAGCTGGGGCTGCGGAAATAGCGGGCCAGGTCCTCGATGACCGCCAGGTCGTCCTCGTCCGAATGCTGCTGGGCCATCAGCACGTCCTGCTCCTGCCCATCCCAGCGCCGGGTCCAGTTCTCGTTGGCCCAGCACAGGCAGAACGGGAAGTCCGGTTCGCCCGACGCCAACATCTGCTCGATCGGCCGCTCCAGCAGCCTGTGGCCCGCGAACCAGTAGTAATAGAAGCAGAAGCCGCCGATACCATAGCGGCGTGCCAACTCGGCCTGCTTGCTCATCACTTCCGGAACGCGGAGATCGTAGTAGCCGAGATCGGCGGGGATCCTGGGCTGGTCGTGGCCCACGTAGTTCGGGCGGGCCTTGGTGACATTGGTCCATTCGGTGAAGCCTTCGCCCCACCACAGGTCGTTCTCCGGAATCGGGTGGAACTGCGGAAGGTAGAAGGCGATGGTGCGGACCTGCTGCAACGCATCCAGCTCTTCGCGCCACTTCCCGCTGAAGACTCCAAGGTTGCGGGTGATGCAGCTGAGCTTGTAGTCACTGGGCAACGAGTCCGAAGTGACACTCAGATGGTGGACGACTTCCGCGGCTGCGCAGAACACGATCCGCCTGCCGTGCTTTCGCAACTGCATGCACAGGTCAGCATCCTCGCAGTACGCGGGCGCCAACTGGTCATCGAACCCGCCGAGCGCGACAAAGTCGTCGCGCCTAACCAGCAGGCACGCCCCGGAACAATAGTCCACGTCGCGGTCATACGAGTACGCCGGTCTGTCGGGCAGGCTGTTCAGGCCGATCATCTCTGCGGTCCCATCGGGGTGCAGGCGGGTTCCCGCGTCCTGCAGCCAGCCGCTGGGGTAGACGATCTTCGGGCCGACGGCGCCGATGCTGGGGTCGGAATCGAGGCAGGTCCACATCGCCTTGAGCCAGCCTGGCTTCACCTGCACATCGTTGTTGAGGAAGAGCAGGGTTCTGCCGCTTGCCTGTGCGGCGGCCCGGTTGCAGTTCCGCAGGAAGCCCAGGTTCTCCGTCTGCCGCACGAAACGAACGCCGGCAACGCGGGATACCGCGAGCGCGGATGCGTCGGTGGAAGCATCGTCGGCGACGATGATCTCGATCGTCGGCCCCGACGGATCGTGACATTCCGCGATCGATGCAAGGCATTCGAGCGTGCGTGCGGCATGGTTGTATGCCGGTATCACGATGCTGACGTCGGGCGACTCGACCGGGGCGGGCAGTTTCAGCTGTCCGGCGATCGTCTCCAGATCCCGGTTGCTGAATTCATGCATCTTGACGCTGGCCGGTTCACGGTCATGCCGTGCATGCAGTGCTTCGGCGATCCTGCGCTTGACGTCGCCATAGTCGCTCCATTCGGCCACGCCGTCCGCCACGTACAGGGCGGATGCCGCGCCGGGCGCATCCAGCATATGGGGTTGCGCAATGGGGGCGTATGCGTGGACATCTGCTCCATGGGTCGCGACATGGGCCTTCCAGCGCCTGTACGCGTTGGTCCGCGAGAACAGAATCGGGAAATTCTGGAACAGCGCGTTCTTGATCGCCAGCTTCAGGTGCATGGAAACCGGCAGCCTGCGATACAGCTTGCGGGCGCCGCCCGTCGCGCCTTGGACGGATGTGCGCAGCGAACGGCGGACAAACGCCTTCGTGGTCCTGAGCGGGCGGGTGATGCGCCAGCTTGCCGAGTTCCTGGTCGCCTCCAGTTCCGCTGCGACGCTTTGCCGTTCCGCCGCGACGCTCTCCAGCTCCTGTTGCAGTGCAGCTGCCGCGGCATTGGCCGTGAGCAACGCGGAGGACGCATCGGCAAGAGCCAGCGCCTGCTCCTGCAGCCGGCTGTTGCAGGATGCGAGCTCGCTATCGCGGAGCGCGACTGCATGCTCCACCTCCTCGGCTCTGCGTCGCAGGCAATCACGCTCGTCCTGCGCGCTCTCGAGATCGGCCTTGCGCCGTGCCAGTGTTTCAACCACATCGGCAGGCAGGCATGCCTGGTTGCCATGCAGGAGTGAGGTGATATCCGGCGTGGACGCGAGCACGTAGGCCTCATACTGTGCGAGCGTCAGCGGCCTGGCCAGCTTTCCACGGACCTCGCTCTCGAATGCGGCATCGAAGTCGAGGTAATCAAGAATGTCCGATGCCGTTACGACCATGCCCAGTTGCCGCAGGCAGGCCCGGAACAGCGTCGGTACATGCAGAAGCTCGGTTTCTGCCGGCTCCGCCACGCAGGTAACCGAGGCCAGGCTTACGTTGAAGGCGCGGAACATGAGGTAGCCCAGGCTTATGGGATGGCGCAGCTCCCATTCCTGGTCGAAGAAGACCCACTCGCCATCGGCGGCTTTGATCAGATTCCTGGGCACCGCGTCGATCAGGTTGCCCGGCAGTTGCGTGTGCAGCGAGATCCGCTCGCCAATGTCGTGCCCGGTGGCTTTGAGCTGCAGTGCATCCATCCACTGGCGCAGCCAGCCTGCCACGTCATCCACGTTCCAGCCATGCCGGCTCAGGACAAGGTCAAGCTCATCCACCCAATGCCTGCCGGGCACGTACGGCTCGCTGCGCACTGCATGGGAAAGCAGTGGCGACGCCATGCCCGGCGCATTCCCGGCCAATGGTTGCCTGCGGACCTCGATCGATCCGGACTGCTCCACGATGGTGGTGGCGGTGGCGTAGCGCGGCGTTCGTTCGACGGCATAGTGGTGCGCCAGGATGCCAGGCGAGAACCCGGCAAAGCGGGGGGCGCCCTCGGTCGCCTGCGCGAGCACCAGGAACGAGTTCGAAAGATCGGCGATCAGACCGTTGCGTTGCGCTACCGCAAAGGCCTGGCCAGTCGAGAACAGGAGCGGGTGGTTGAGCTGCCGGTCGCTGCGCGTGGCCTGCCCGGCAAGGGTGGCGCAATCGAAATGCGCGTGGTTGTCCCAACCCGCGGGAAGAACCAGATTGCTTGGAAGCTTGTAGTCGGGGAATGGCAATGCGAATTCGCAGGACGTGAAACCCGCGGCCAGGATGCGATCGGACAGCTCGCGACGACCGAACGTCACCACGCCATCGGGCGCGTAGTGATCCTGGATGCCCTCCATGGCGCGGCCCAGGTGGTCTTCGTGCATCCCGGCGAAATACTTCAGCCCCAGCTGGTTCTCGATCGCAACTATGAGCACCCCGCCTTCGCCCAGCAGCGACCTCGCCTTGCGCAGGGTGGTCGCGATGCCATCGGGTCCGGATGAATACTTGCGGGCATACTCCAGTACCCCGATCAAGGTCACCACATCGAACCGGGGTCCGTCCGGAAGTTCGTCGAAGCTGCTGTTGACGACGGTGACGTTGTCCATGTCACGGCAGCGGCTTGCGGCGATCGCCGCGCGTCGCTCGCTGCCTTCCAGTGCCAGCAACTCACAGCCCTGTTCGCCGAGGTATCGACTGATGGCCCCACAGCCGGCCCCGATCTCCAGGACTTTCCTGCCTCCAAGGACGGGCTGAAGAGGGCGCAGCAGGTTGGCGCGCACCGGACTCAGGTGGTAAGTGGATGCCCAGTCGGTCTGGTGCTCCGCCAGCTCCGCTGAAAACAGCGAGACATCATTACTGGTGGCGATGGCCCTGGCGATCCTGTTCTCGACCTCGTCGCCGTCGCTGTAGTCGAAGCTGGTGCCCGGTCCGCGCGACCATACTCCCGTGTCATCATTCCTGCGCAGGCCATTGCGGCTCAGGAAATCGGAGTAGTTGTTGTTGGTAGTCAAGACCGTAGTTCCTTGATGCTGAAAGTCATCGGTAGCTTGGTGAAGCCGAAGCACTCGTCGTCCGTGACGGTGAAGTGTATGGAGTCATAGCGCCGGTCGTGGGGGATGATCTCTTCGCCACTCCGGCTGGCCAGGCCGACCGATATGAAGTAATCACCTGGGCCAAGATTGCATTCGAAGTGGATATCCACCTGCATTTCCGTGCCTTCCGCGACCGAGCCGGGCAGGCCGGCGAAACGGCTCAGTTCCGAGTTCGTCCCGAAGACGGTGACACCGTCCTTCGACTTGATCGTCAGGCCCATGATCGGGCGGCTGATGGCACGTTCGAACGATATTCCAAGCAACAGCTGCAGCGAAGTACCCGCGGGAATGATCTGCGCTGCCTCGGTGCCATTGGCGAGCAGCCTGAAATCGGCGATGCATGCCGCACCGTCGCCCCACCTGAATTCATAGGGGTTGTAGTGGGGCTGGTCGACGTACCGGTTGCCCCGCGTTTCCGGCGCGGGGGTGCCGCCAGTGTGCGCTGGCGTCGTGGGTCGGGGTGCCTGTCCCGTCGCCGGCGTGGATGCCGGCGGCTTGCCGAACAACAGGTCCAGGTAAGTGTGGACCACGTCCTTTGGTTGCCCGCGCTGCCGCAGCCGCCCGCCTTCTATCAGGATGGCGTCATCGCAGTGGCTGACGATCTGTTCGGTGGAGTGGGATACGAACAGGATGGACGTTCCCGTTTCCTTCAGGGCCTCCAGCCGGGCAAAGCATTTGGACTGGAACTTCGCATCGCCTACGGCCAGTGCTTCGTCGACGATGAGTATCTCCGGGTCGACCTGCGCCTGCACCGCGAACGCAAGGCGAACCATCATGCCCGAGGAGTAGGTCTTGACCGGCCGGTTGACGAAATGGCCGATATCGGCGAACGCGAGGATGGAGTCCATCCGTGCATCGATCTCTTCCGGGGAAAGCCCCAGGATCGCGGCATTGAGCCGGGCATTCTCGATGCCGTTGAACTCGGGATTGAAGCCGGACCCCAGCTCCAGCAGTGCGGCGATTCTCCCGCTGACGTCGACCGTACCCTGGCTGGGTGCGAGCGTGCCGGCAATGATCTGCAGCAGTGTGGATTTCCCGGCGCCGTTGCGCCCGACAATGCCCGTGGTATGGCCGCGCATGACCTCGAAACTTATGTCGTCGAGCGCGGTGAACTCCTGGACCGCGGCCTGGTCGCCCGCCAGTTGCGGGAGCCCGAACGTCCTGAGCAGGTTGTTCGCACGGATGCCGAGCGCGTGAGTGAGGCGCTTTGCCGGGTTGGAGTACGCGCGGAATACCTTGCTGACGTGGTTGACGCGCAGTGCGATCTCAGAGGACATCTGCGAAGCCCCTGCGGGTGAACTGGAACCATACGAACCCGAGATAGCAGACGAGCGCGGACATTCCGGTGAATGCGATCAACTGTTGCCAATCCGGCTGCAGGCCGAGGATGAGTATCCGCCGGGTCTGCTCGACCAGAAAGGTCAGCGGATTGAGGTAGAAGAACGCACGGAACTTTTCCGGGATCGCGGTTATCGGGTAGAAGATGGGGGACAGGAACATCGTCACCATCAGCAGGTGCGCGATCAGCTGGCTGATGTCGCGGATGAAAACGCCCAGCGATGAGATGAACCAGGTGGCGCCGAGGGTAAGCAGCAGCAGGGGGATGGCGATGACCGGGAACAGCAGGGTGGTTGCCGGCGGCGCTCCCTTGGTCACCGTGAATACCAGCAGCAGCAGCGCGAGGCCAATCATGAGCTGGAACAATCCGCTGATGACCGCGACCGGTGCGGATATTTCAAGGGGAAATACGATCTTCTTGACCAGATTCGGGTTGCCGGTAATCAAGTGCGGCGCGCGTGACAGGGTCTCGGAGATGAATCCGAAGATTATCATTCCGGTGAACAGCATCAGTGCGAAATCCAGTGGGTGGTCCAGCCCGCCGCCCCAGCGCATGCGGAATATCTCGCTGAAAACGAATGTATAGATGGCGAGCATCAACAGCGGGTTTATCAGCGACCAGAAAACCCCAAGCACCGATCCCCGGTATTTGCTCTGTACCTCGCGCCTGGCCAACGCCCTGATCGTGGCGCGGTGATGCCAGATCGACGCGCAAAGCGCCAGCGGCGATATGGATGAGGCGGAAGTGGGTCCTGAACGGAGCATTAAGTTACTGTCCTAGGCTGGCGTAGCCGGCGTCTGTCCGGGCGGGCCTTGTATCGGCACGTGCAAACGGCCAATTATAGGCGAGAACCGCTTGCCCATCGTGCGAAGGAGATGTGATGCAGGTTGCAGATGAATCCATGCGCGGTTTCGATGGCATGTCATCGCTGGGTATCGCGATGGAGGCTCTGTCGCCGGTGGCGCACATGCTGGAGACGCGGGCACTGGATGAAGGGCGGGCGTTCGGCTTCTGCAGGGGATGTGGCATCTGGGGCTGGTTCTTCCAACCGGCCCAGGCGGAAGGGTGGTCGAACCTGTCCGAGGGCATGCTGTGCGCGTGCGGCCTGAACGGGAGGATGCGGGGTGTGCTTGGCGTCGTCGATGATGTGCTGGCCCGCATGCGGGGCGTGCCGCGGGCGGCAGTGTTCGAACGGCTCACCCCCCTGTTCGAAGCCCTGTTCCGGCGTGTTCCTGGCGTGACAGGAAGCGAATTCCTCGGCGACAAATGCCGCCCCGGGGAGCTGGTGGATCGTGGTGGCCGGCAGGTGCGCCACGAAAGCATGGATGACGCATCGTATGCGAGTGAGTCGCTGGAACTGGTGATGCACTTCGACGTCCTTGAGCACGTGCCCGATCCGCTGGCCGCGTTGCGCGAATGCCATCGGATTCTTGTGCCTGGCGGAAGGTTGGTCTTTTCCACACCGTTCTATGAGGGATTGAATGCATCCATCAGGCGGGCGCGGCTACGCGATGGTGTGCTGGTGCATGACCTGCCTGCTGCCTATCATGGCAATCCGGTCGACGAAGGAGGAGCCCTGGTCTTCATCCAGTTCGGGCAGGACCTGTTCGACATGGTGGCGGCATCGGGCTTTTGTCGCATTGAGGCGTGGTTGGCGTTCAATCCTGTCGAGGGGGTGTTCTCGAATGGGTGCCCTTACCCCGATGGGCATGCCTGGCCTGTGGTTTTCGTCGCCACCAAGCCAATGGCTGCGGCCTGAAGCCCCGGTGCGGCTCTCCGGGCTTTTCACTTCAACTGCAAGTTGATCAGGAGTGGGCAATGGAAGGATTGTGGCTGGATCAGGCGGATGCGGTCGCCCAGTTGCAGGGACGGGCGGCAGGAGACGTGCAGCTGGAGGCGATCGGTTCGCGCATGATCAAGGACGGGTTCGTGGTGCTTCCGTCGGCGATAGCGGGTACGGAATGCGACACGGTGGTCAGCGATTATCAGCGCTTCATCGACGATCTCGGCACCGAAGTGGAACGGCACAAGGATGCCGGCGGGCGCCTGCTGCGGGTGGTCAACTTTCATCTGTCCTCGGGCGCGGCCGCGAACATCGGGTGCAACCCGCGGTTGATGGCGATTCTTGATTTCCTGCTGGGGGACGAGGCCTCGGTCTATTCTTCGTTGTATTTCGAACATGGGAGCCAGCAGCCGATACACCGTGATTCCCCCTTCTTCGAAACGTTCCCGCGCAACCTTTTCTTCGGTGTGTGGGTTGCGCTCGAGGACATCTCGGTCGATGCGGGTCCGCTCATGTATGTTCCGGGAGGGCATCGTTTTGAGTGCGACCCTCACCGGATCTATGACGCCGTCGCGGCTCGCATGCCCGCAGCACAGCGTAGTGCGCTGATCAATGAAGCACTGGAGCAGTACTACGGTGAAGTGATCAGGGCCGCCTCCGGCGTTGGCGCACCGGCCGTGGTGGCACTGAAAAAGGGTGATGTCGCGATCTGGCATCCGCAGTTGCCCCACGGCGGGAGCCTGGCCACGGATCCTGGCCTTACCCGGCGGAGCATGGTTTTCCATTGTGTTCCGTCGTCGCGTCAGGTATATCAGCACGACGTTTTTTTCGCGCACCGCGGGCCGGCTCCGGCACCGCGCTACGGCTTTACCCGTGTCAACGGGAGGCATGTCGCGCTTTCAGGGGCGACGGCTTTCCAGCATTGACATGGCCCGATGTGAATCACCCGCCATCCAGAGAGTGAACATGAAGCGTTTCGTCTCCCTCGCCCTGCTTGCTCTCGTGGCTGCCTGCAGCCGTCCCGAGCCCGTTGCGTCCGGCGACCAGGCCAATGCCGACGCGGAAGGGAAACAGGGCCTGGTCGCCGAGGTTTCGTCCGGCATCGCGCCGATCCTCTCCAGCGCCTGCAACATCGAGGCGGTGGATGGTGTCGTCGTGCAGGACATGACTCCGATCGTGCTCAAGAACAGGCGCTTCGTGGTCGCGGGATGGCTGGTCGACGAAGCCGGTGCCGACGCGCCTGCCGCGCTGGTGATCCGCGTCGCGTCGCAGTCCGGCGATGGTCGCGTCTGGCAGCACGGGGTGGTGCCCACGATGGAGCGACCGGACGTCCAGCAGGCCCACGGCGGGGCCGCTGGCGCGCTGAAATCGGGCTTCTCCAGCGAGATCGATGCATCGGGCCTGGATGCCGGCACTTATCGCCTGACGCTCTCCTACGATCGCGGTGGACAGAAAGTCGTGTGTGACAATGGCCGGGCCGTGATTATCAAGTAACCGGTGCGGGCTTTTTTTCTCGAATGTGATCCAGCAGGTGCCCGGTTTCCGGGTTTCCGGCTTGCCGTCAGGTGGATTGTCCTATGAAGCATTTCTGGCGGCAGCCGCTGGTCACGCCGGTGCCTAAAGCGTTGCTGGTGGCGATGTTCGTTGCCTTCGTCATCCTGGTGGCCCGCGTGGTTTCGACCGAATCGCCGGTCATGGCCAGTGACGAGTATGCCTACTTCATGGGGGCGAAATACGCGGCTCAGGGACAGGAGCTGTATCGCTACGATCCGGCGATGCAGCCGATCGACAACAAGCTGTATCGGGTTCTTTTCGAGGCGTGGACACTGGTTTCGACCGAGCGCGTGGCACTCGTGGGGCGCCTGTGCAACGCGCTGCTGTTCGTCCTGTCATCATTGCTGGTGTTCTGGCTGGGCAGCAGGGTTTTTGACCGGAAAACCGCTGCCATCTCGTCCATAATCTACCTGCTGTTTCCATTCTCCTTCTATTCGACGCTTCTTCTCCCCGAGGTTGAATTCCAGGCGCTGGTCTATGCCGGGGTCGCACTGGCTCTGTGGGCGGCGGGGCGGGGGTCGGTCTGGGCGGTATTGCTTCCGGCGCTGGTGTCTGCGGCCGCCTATTTTGCCAAGCCGCACGCGGCGGCCCTTGTGGTCGGTACCGCCGCGTTCTTCATGGTGGCCGATCTGGCAGGCCAGGTCGGTAGCAGGTGGGCGGGGATCAGGTCGGGCATGGCGCGCGCGGCGCTCTACCTGGTCGCGACCGCCGGGCTTGTCTACATGGTGCGCCTGCTCGCCGGTGACGCCGGCGGTGGTGCGGGCGGGGTGGTTTCAAACTTCTATGCCTATTATCTGCAGCGGCTGTCCTCGCCGGCGTATCTGCTGAGCAATGCCTGGTCGATGCTGGACTATGTTGTCGGCCACGCGTGGGTGCTGATGCTGATGTTCGCGCCGGGCTGCCTGGTGATCGCCGGGGAGTGTTGGAGGGCGGCAAGGTCGCTGGCGACGGGGCGTAGCGAGGCGCCACTTGCCGGTGACGCGCTTCAGCGGAGGCGGTTGGCGGTATTCGTCGCGCTGCTGGGCATTGCGTTCCTGGCCATGATCGGCGCGTTCACCAATACCGCTTCGCAGGTGAGTGAATTCGAGAAGTACCGCCTCCACGGCCGCTACCTGGAGCCGTTGCTGCCGCTGCTGCTGCTGTTCTCGGTATGGGGCGTGTACGCCTCGCGAAGGTTGAAGGTGATGGGCACGGTGCTGCTGGTTTCGGTGCTCATGTTCTGCTTCTACCTGCGTTTCCAGTACCGCATCTATCCGTGGGACTATCCCGATATCTTCGTTTTCTTCACCTCGGGCCTGAAGCATTGGTCGCTTCCCGGGGTGAACAACTGGCTGATGTGGTTGGTGGTGCTCGCGGCAGTCGCTTTTTTTGTCTGCGCTCTCCGCGACAGGTTCGCGGCCAGATCCTACCTGGTCTACCTCGTGCTCCTGATGCTCGGCAGCCATGTGCAGATGGCCAACTGGCTGCGGCAGAGCGCACGGGACAACCGCGCGATGATCGAGGCCGGGGACATGCTTCGGGAGTGCCTGGTGGGCGCGCGGCCGGGAAGTGGCCTGGTCCTTGTCGACGATCGTTATGGCCGGTCTTCGTTCTTCCTCATGCAGTTCGCCAACCTGCAGCATGTCCGTAGCATAGGCAAGGCGGCCGATTTCGCTGGCGAGCTGCCACCGGGCGTCAACTGGATCATTGCCCCGTCCGACGTGCATGTCGCGCGGGAGGCGGCCGGGCGTTTCGATTTTGGCCCCCAGAGCCTCTATCGCTTCGACCAGGCGGGGGCGTGCCAATGACCGGAAGCGCCGATCTTGTCGCCGCGTAGAGCGGTGTTGGCGGAGAATCCCGGGTTGAGTGTCCATGCCCGCGGCGCGGACGGCCATGAATATGGGTAATTTCACTATGGAATCATTGGAGTCTGGCGACGTCATTGCGGTTGTCATCCCCTGCTACAAGGTGCGCAGGCACGTGTTGCAGGTGATCGATGCGATCGACGACCGGGTGAGTCTTGTCTATTGCGTCGACGACGCCTGCCCCGATGGCAGTGGTGATCTCATCGCGCGTGAATGCAACGATCCGCGGGTGACCGTGGTACGCCACGCGGTCAATCAGGGCGTTGGTGGAGCGATGCTCACCGGATACCAGCGTGCGGTGGCCGATGGCGCCACCATCGTGGTCAAGCTCGATGGCGACGGCCAGATGGACCCCGCGCTGCTGTACCAGTTCGTGCGTCCCATCATGCTGGGAGAGGCTGATTACACGAAGGGGAACAGGTTCTGGGATCTCGGCGAGATCCGGCAGATGCCGATGCTTCGCCGCATCGGAAACCTGGGGCTGTCCTTCATGTCAAAGGCGTCGACCGGCTACTGGGACGTGTTCGACCCCACCAACGGCTACACCGCCATTCATGCGCGGATAATAGAACGGCTTCCGGTCAATTCGATCAGCAGGCGCTACTTCTTTGAAACCGACATGCTGTTCCGCCTGAACACGATGCGGGCGGTGGTGGTGGATATACCGATGGACGCCAGGTACGGCGATGAGGAAAGCAGCCTGAAGATATCCCAGGTGGTGGGCGAATTTTCAGTGAAGCATGCCAAGAATTTCTTCAAGCGGATCGTGTACCGCTACTACCTGCGTGACCTTTCGGTTGCGTCGCTGGAGCTGGTGGCTGCCCTGGTGCTGCTGACCGGCGGGCTCGCCTACGGCGGTGTGCACTGGTGGATCTCCAGCCGTTCCGGTGTGGCGGCATCCACCGGTACCGTGGTCCTGCCGGCCTTGGCGATCATCAGTGGGCTCCAGTTTCTCCTGGCGTTCCTGGGGTATGACATCCAGACGGTACCCAAACGCCCGATCCATCGGTCGCTTTCCAGGCTGTCAGCAGTGTCCCGAACCTAGGGCGCAGCTCCTTCCGGCCGCTCCTGCAGGCGCCCGCTCCGGTTGGCTGCGCGGCGGCGGCCCAGGCGGGCGGCGGCCCCCATGTGGCGGTACTCGGGCACGATGCATGGTTGAGCCGGTGTCGTTGCGCTGATGCCGCTGTCAGGAGCGCCGGCAGCGAATGCACGGAGACGGCCGCCACATCTACGCGCGATGCCCTCGTCCGTGCGCAGACGGACCCAGCGACGCGAAAGTACAGGCGCCCGCGCGACCCGGCGGCATGACGGTGGCGGCAACCGCTTCCGGTTGCCGCCACGCGCGGCGTCAGAGCGCCGCTTCCAGCTCCGGCAGGAGGGTGAACAGGTCGCCCACCAGGCCGATGTCGGCCACTTCGAAGATCGGCGCGTCGCCGTCCTTGTTGATCGCCACGATGGTGCCGGCATCCTTGATGCCGGTCAGGTGCTGGATCGCGCCGGAGATGCCCACGGCGATGTACAGCTCGGGAGCGATGATCTTGCCGGTCTGGCCGACCTGCATGTCGCTGGGCACGTAGCCGGCATCGACCGCGGCACGCGAGGCACCGACGGCGGCACCGAGCTTGTCGGCCAGCTGGTAGATGACCTTGAAGTTCTCTTCCGAACCCACGCCGCGGCCACCGGATACCACGCGCTTGGCGCTCTGCAGGTCCGGGCGGTCGCTCTTGCCGGCGGCCAGGCCGACGAAGCGGGTGTGCGCGGGCAGCGCGACATCGACGCTGATCGCTTCGACCGGCGCGCTGTTGCCCCGCGCCGCTTCCGGCCACGAGGCGGCGCGCACGGTGGCCACGACCACCTGGTCGGCCGGCACCTCGACGGTGATGATGGCGTTGCCGGCGTAGATCGGGCGCTTGAAGGTATGCGGGCCGTCGACGGCCATCAGGTCGGAGACCTGGTTGACGCCCAGCAGCGCGGCCACCGCGGGCATCAGGTCCTTGCCGGTGGTGGTGGACGGGCCGAGCACGTGGCTGTAGCCGGCGGCGGCCTTGGCGATCTGCGGGGCCTGGACCTGGGCCACGGCGTGTTCGTTGGCCGGGTTGGCGAGGGTCAGCACCTTGCCGACGCCGGCGATCTGCGCGGCTTCGGCGGCGATGGCGGCCGGATCGGCGGCCAGCACCAGCACGTCGATGTCGCCGCCGATGGCGGCCGCGGCCGACACGGTCTTGGCGACGGCGCTGTTGAGCTTGCCGTCCAGGTGTTCGGCGATCACAAGAATTTTAGACATCGGAACTTCCTTCAAATGGGGCGCAAGGCTTCGGCATTGGAAAGTCCGGCCACGGATGGCCGGGCTCTTGATCAGGGATGATCACAAGAGCCCCTTCTGCTTGAGTGCGGCCACCAGTTCGGCGGCATCCTTCACCATCACGCCCTTGCTGCGCTTGGCCGGGGCGGCGTAATGGGTGGTCTTGAACGTATCGGCGGCTTCGACGCCCAGGTCGGTCAACTGCAGGGTCTCCAGCGGCTTGGCCTTGGCTTTCATGATGTCCGGCAGCTTGATGAAGCGCGGCTCGTTCAGGCGCAGGTCGGTGGTGATCACCGCCGGCAGGTCCACTTCCAGCGTTTCCAGGCCGGCGTCGACTTCACGGGTGACCGTGGCCTTGCCGTCGGCGATCTCCACCTTGGAGGCGAAGGTGGCCTGCGGGCGCGCCCACAGCGTGGCCAGCATCTGCCCGGTCTGGTTGGCGTCGTCGTCGATGGCCTGCTTGCCGAGGATGACCAGGTCCGGCTGTTCCTTTTCCACCAGCTTGAGCAGGGTGCGGGCGGCGGTCAGCGGCTGGATCGCCTGGTCGGTGACCACGTGGATGGCGCGGTTGGCGCCCATGGCCAGGCCGTTGCGCAGGTGCGCCTGGGCGTCGGCCGGGGCGATGGTGGCCACCACCACTTCGCTGGCGATGCCCTTGTCGCGCAGGCGCAGGGCTTCTTCCAGCGCGATTTCGTCGAACGGGTTGGGCGAAAGCTTGACGCCGTCGGTGACCACGCCGGAACCATCCGGCTTGACCTGAATGCGGACGTTGTAGTCCACCACGCGCTTGTACGCGACGAGGATTTTCATGTGCTGCGGGATCCTTCGGTTGCAGGGGGCCGGCGCCAGTGCCGGACAGATGAGGGCCCGATTCTAGCGGCTGGGGGAGTCCCGTGCGAATGCGTATGGATGTGCCCGCCCCGCGTTCCGCTGGGGCGGGGGCCATCATCGGCCGTGGGTCCATCGCCTGCCTGCACCCGGGCGCACGTGCATCGTCCGGCGTTCAGTGGCGGCAAAGCTGGCGCGGCAGGGCTGCCTGTATCCTGTGCCGCTTGGAGCAAGCCTCGGATCGCGGAGATCCGGGCGAATGGACGTCACAGGAGACAAGAATAGTGCCCACCTGGCTAGTGACCGGCGGTGCCGGCTTCATCGGCGGCAATTTCGTGCTGGAGGCGGTCGCCCGCGGCATCAGGGTCGTCAACCTCGATGCCCTCACCTACGCGGGAAACCTGCGCACCCTGGCGAGCCTGGAAGGCAACCCGGCCCATGTTTTCGTCCAGGGCGACATCGGTGACCGCGCCCTGGTCGAGCGCCTGCTGGCCGAGCACCGGCCCGACGCGGTGCTGAACTTCGCCGCCGAGAGCCATGTCGACCGCTCGATCGACGGCCCCGGCGCCTTCATCCAGACCAACGTGGTCGGCACCCTGGGCCTGCTCGAAGCGGTGCGCGACTACTGGAAGGGGCTCCCGGCCACCGAGGCCGGGGCGTTCCGGTTCCTGCACGTGTCCACCGACGAGGTCTACGGCACGCTGGGCGAGACCGGCAAGTTCACCGAGACCACCCCGTATGCGCCGAATTCGCCGTACTCGGCGTCCAAGGCCGCCTCGGACCACCTGGTGCGCGCGTTCCACCATACCTACGGGCTGCCGGTGCTGACCACCAATTGTTCCAACAACTACGGCCCGTACCACTTCCCGGAAAAGCTCATCCCGCTGGTGATCGCCAAGGCGCTGGCCGGCGAGCCGCTGCCGGTGTACGGCGACGGCAGGCAGGTGCGCGACTGGCTGTTCGTCACCGACCACTGCGAAGCGATCCGCACGGTACTGGCCAAGGGCAGGGTCGGCGAGACCTACAACGTTGGCGGCAACTCGGAGAAGCAGAACATCGAGGTGGTGCAGGCGATCTGCGCACTGCTCGATGCCCGCCGCCCGCGCGAGGATGGCAAGCCGCGCAGCAGCCAGATCACCCACGTGGCAGACCGCCCGGGCCACGACCGCCGCTACGCCATCGATGCGTCCAAGCTGAAGGACGAACTGGGCTGGGAGCCGGCCTACACCTTCGAACAGGGCATCGCCTTCACCGTGGACTGGTACCTGGACAACCAGGCGTGGGTCAACGGCGTGCTCGACGGCAGCTACCGCCTGCAGCGCATCGGCACCGCCGCCTGACACCGGAGACGACATGACCCAACGCAAAGGCATCATCCTCGCCGGCGGTTCCGGCACGCGCCTGTATCCGATCACCAAGGGCGTCAGCAAGCAGCTGCTGCCGGTGTACGACAAGCCGATGATCTACTACCCGCTGAGCGTGTTGATGATGGCCGGCATCCGCGAGGTGCTGATCATCAACACCCCGCACGAGCAGGCGCTGTTCCAGGCATTGCTGGGCGACGGCTCGCAGTGGGGCATGGACATCCGCTACGCGGTGCAGCCAAGCCCGGACGGGCTGGCGCAGGCCTACCTGATCGGCCGCGATTTCGTCGGCGGCAAGCCGAGCTGCCTGGTGCTGGGCGACAACATCTTCCACGGCCACGGCCTGCGCCAGCTGCTGCGCAGCGCCGATGCGCGCGAGGCCGGGGCGACCGTGTTCGGTTACTGGGTCAATGACCCGGAGCGTTATGGCGTGGCCGAGTTCGATCGCGACGGCAAGGTCGTCGGCCTGGTCGAGAAGCCGCAGAACCCGCGCTCCAACTACGCGGTCACCGGGCTTTATTTCTATGACGGCAATGCCAGCGACTACGCGGCCGCGCTCAGCCCCTCGCCGCGCGGGGAGCTGGAGATCACCGACCTGAACAAGTGCTACCTGGACGCGGGCACGCTGTACCTGGAGCAGCTCGGGCGTGGCTATGCCTGGCTCGACACCGGCACCCACCAGTCGCTGCTGGAGGCGTCCAACTTCATCGAGACCATCCAGACCCGGCAGGGCCTGCAGGTCTGCTGCCCCGAGGAAATCGCCTATGGGCAGGGCTGGATCGGCGCGGCCGAACTGGAGGCGCTGGCCGCGCCGCTGCTCAAGAACGGCTATGGCCAGTACCTGCAGAAGCTGCTGCAGCGCGGGGTGGTGCCATGAAGGTCATCGAGACCGCACTGCCGGGCTGCGTGGTGATCGAGCCCGCCGTGTTCGGCGACGCCCGCGGCATGTTCTTCGAGACCTGGAACGCCGAACGCTTCGCCGCGCACGGGCTGCCCACCCGGTTCGTGCAGAGCAACGTCTCCACCTCGGTCAAGGGCGTGCTGCGCGGCCTGCATTACCAGTGGCCGCGGCCGCAGGGCAAGCTGGTCAGCGTGCTCGAGGGCGAGGTCTATGACGTGGCGGTGGACATCCGCCGCGGCTCGCCGACCTTCGGGCGCTGGGAAGCGGTGCTGCTCAGCGCCGACAACCATCGCCAGTTCTGGATCCCGGAAGGCTTCGCGCATGGCTTTGCGGTGCTGTCCGAGCGCGCCGTGTTCAGCTATCTGTGCACCGACGTCTACGTCAGGGAAGCCGATGCCGGCGTGCGCTGGAACGATGCCGGCATCGCCGTCGACTGGCCGGTCAGCGCGCCGACGCTGTCGGCCAAGGATGAAGCGGCGCCGTTCCTGGCGGATATCGCCGAGGACCGGCTGCCGGTGTACCAGCCATGACGATCCTGGTGTTCGGCGGCAACGGCCAGGTCGGCCGCGAACTGCTGCGCGCGCTGGCGCCGCTGGGCACGGTGGTCGCCACCACCCGCAGCGGCACGCTGGCTGACGGCAGCGCCTGCGAAGTGGCCGATTTCGACCGGCCCGACAGCCTGCCGGCGCTGCTGGACCGGCTGCGGCCGGCGCTGGTGGTCAATGCCGCGGCCTATACCGCGGTGGATCGTGCCGAACAGGAGCCGGAGGCCGCGTTCCGCGCCAACGCGCAGGCCCCGGGAGTGATCGCGCGCTGGTGCGCCGCGCAAGGCGTGCCGCTGGTGCATTACTCGACCGATTACGTGTTCGACGGGCAGGGCCGCGCGCCTTACCGCGAGGACGCGCCGACCGCACCGCTGGGGGTCTACGGCACCAGCAAGCGCGATGGCGAGGACGCGGTGCGCGCCGCCGGCGGGCGCCACCTGATCTTCCGCACCGCGTGGGTGTATGCCGCGCATGGCGGCAATTTCCTGCGCACCATGCTGCGCCTGGGCGCCGAGCGCGACGAACTGCGCGTGGTCGCCGACCAGATCGGCACGCCGACCCCGGCTGCCCTGATCGCCGACGTCACCGCGCACGCGTTGCGGCATCCCGGCGGCCTGTCCGGCACCTGGCACCTGACCGCATCGGGGCAGACCAGCTGGCACGGTTTCGCCGAGGAGATATTCAGGCAGGCCGGTGCGATGGGCCTGATCGGGCGCCTGCCGCAGGTGCTGCCGATCACCACGGAACAGTATCCGACGCCGGCGCGGCGGCCCGCATATTCATGCCTGGATACGTCGGCGCTGGTAGCGGACTTTGGTCTTGAGCTGCCTGATTGGCGCGAAGGCGTGGGCCGGGTGCTGGGCGAACTGCGGCAGTGTGCGCCGGGGACGCCCCGATAGCCGCCGCGGTTTTCACCGCGGGTGAAGGCCGGGCGCCGGGCCACGGCGCACCTGCGGGCGCTGGTGCGGAGCATGGCTCCAGCTCGGGTTTTGCGGCTACCATGTCGCCCGGCCTACCTTCGAGTCAGTGGGCGGTTGCGGGGGCGAAGTGCCGCAACCCCATGCCTCCGGTACCGCACCGCGCCCTCTGGACCGTCCACGCATGAATCCGTCGATTGAAACGCACCCCCTGCCGGCTTCCGCTGCAGCAGGCATCGCAGGGCGGCGGCTGGGCGAGATTCTGGTCGAGCGCCGGCTGGTTTCCGGCAATGACGTGGGCAAGGCATTGGCCTTCCAGGAGCAGTACGGCGGCCGCATCGGCAGCGTGCTGGTCCGGCTTGGCGCACTGTCCGAAGAGTCGCTGCTGCCGGTGCTTTCCGAGCAGTTGGGCATACCGCTGATCCATGCCTCCGAATGGCCCATGGAGGGGGACGCGATCCGCAGCCTCCTGAGCGCATCGCCGTTCGCGCTGGGCTGGTGGCTGGACAATGGCGTGGTGGCATGGGAGTCGCCGGCCGGCGATGGGATCCTGGTCGCCGCCGCCGATCCGCTGGAGCCGGTCGTCAACGAAGCGCTGCTGCGCGCGTTCCCCGGCCGGCCCTGGCAATGGCGGCTGCTGCAGTCGCAGGAGCTGGCACGCCTGCTTGAACTGGCCAATGCCGGGGGCGGTGGCTCGGACCCGTCGTGGGACGACGATGTCAACCATCTGCGCGAGCTGGCGGAAGAGGCGCCGGTCATCGAGCTGGTGAACAACATGCTTGCGCAGGCGATGGACCTGCGCGCGTCCGACGTCCATATCGAGCCCGAGGAGGCGCAGTTCCATGTGCGCATGCGCATTGACGGCATCCTCCATTCCCGCATGACCCTGCCCGCCAGCCGCTACCCGGCGGTCGCTTCGCGCGTGAAGCTGATCTCCGGCATGGACATCGCCGAACGCCGCCTGCCGCAGGACGGACGCCTGAGCATCCGCGTCAGCGGCAAGGAAGTGGACATACGCGCGTCGGCGGTGCCCGCCGTGCATGGCGAGTCGATCGTGATGCGCCTGCTGCCGAAGGAGCGCGAGGACCTGAACCTGGAGCGGCTGGGCTTCTCGCCCCAGGACCTGAAGCTGTTCCGCGCCTGGGCGCGCGAGCCGCACGGCGTCATCCTCGTCACCGGTCCGACCGGCTCGGGTAAATCGACGACCCTGTACGGAACGCTGGAGGAGCTCAACCAGGCCGACCGCAAGATCATCACGGTCGAGGATCCCGTCGAATACGAGGTCAAGGGCGTCACCCAGATCCAGTGCAACGCCGAGATCGGCTACACGTTCGCCCGTGCGCTGCGCGCCATCCTGCGCCAGGACCCCGACGTCATCATGATTGGTGAAATCCGTGATCTGGAGACGGCGGCCATCGCCGTGCAGTCCGCCCTCACCGGCCATCTGGTGCTGTCCACCCTGCATACCAATGACGCGGTGAGCGCTTTCACCCGCCTGACGGACATGGGGGTGGAGCCGTTCCTGGTGGCGACCAGTGTGCGTGCGGTGCAGGCGCAGCGGCTGGTACGCAAGCTCTGTACCCGGTGCAGCGAACCGGCCGAGGCCCCTCCGGCGATCGAGGCTCTGGTCGCCGGCATGGTGGAGGATGGCGTTCCGGCCGACTGGCGCCAGCCGAGGGGGTGCGCAAGTTGCCAGGGCAGTGGCTACCGCGGCCGGGTCGGCATCTATGAGCTGGTCGACGTTACCCCTGCCATGCAGGAACTGATCGTCGCCCGCGCGCCGGCCGAACGCATGCGCGCGCTCGCTGATGCGCAGGGCGGGCGCGGCCTGCGCGAGGACGGCCTGCTCAAGGCGCGCGCGGGCTTGACCAGCATCGACGAGGTCGTGCGCGTGACCGGGGGAATCAGTCTCGATGAGTGAGAGCGCAGGCTTCCGTTACGAAGCGTTCGACCGTGCCGGCAAGCGGGCAACCGGCAATGTGGAAGCAGCCACCGAAGCCGAGGCGTCGCGCCTGCTGGCGGCGCAGGGGTTGACCGTATCGGCGCTGTCCCCGGTCCGTCCGGCATGGCGTGGCTTCAGGCGAGGCAAGGCGTCCACACGGGAACTGCAGCTGATGCTGCACGAGTTCACCACCCTGCTCGAGGCCGGCGTCCGGCTGGTGACCGCGCTGTCCTCGCTGGCCCACTCCAGCCATCACGCGGCACTCGTCGCCGCGTTCGCGGACATGGAGCGGATGGTGCGGCGAGGCGAGAGTTTCAGCACGGCCCTGCGCGCCTCCGTCCTGCCGGTGCCGGAGTACTTCCATCAGCTGGTCCAGGCGGGCGAGGCCACTGGCAGGCTGGCCGAGTCCCTGCGCAGCGGCGTCGAGCAGTTCGAGTACGACCAGCGCGTCCGCCAGGAAATGGCCGGGGCTTTGATCTACCCCCTGGTGCTGGTGGGTTCTGGCATTGCCGCCGTCGGCATCATCTTCATGTGGGTGGTGCCGCGTTTCGGTGGCCTGCTCACCCAGCATGGCGACAGCATGCCGGCGCTTTCACGGTGGGTGATCAGTACGGGTGTCTGGCTGAGCTCGCACGCATGGCTGGTGCTGGCCGCGGTGTTGGCCATCGCCATCGCGCTGCGCATGGTGTTCAAGCTCCCGGGGTTCACCGCCGGGCTGATCGAACGCGCGGCGCGCCTGCCGGTGCTGGGGGAGTGGCTGATCGAGGCCGAGGTAGGCCGCTGGGCAAGTACCCTTGCGGCCCTGCTCGGCGGCAAGGTGGAGCTGATCCGCGCGCTCAACCTGGCCGCCGCATCGGTCAAGATGGGCTTCCTGCGCGATCGGCTGGGCGCCGTCGCCAAGTCGGTGAAGGCGGGCAAGTCCATTGCCGTCTCGCTGCGCGAGCACCGGGCACTGAACGACACCGGTTACGATCTGGTCGCGGTGGGCGAGGCCAGTGGCGAGCTGCCCAAGCTGCTCACGGCGCTTGGCAAGTTGTATGAGACAATCGGCCGGGACCGCATGAAGCGCACGCTGCAGCTGGTCGAGCCCCTGGCCATCATCGTGATCGGCATCGTGGTGGGCACGATCATGACCGCCATCATCCTGGCCATCACCAGCGTCAACGACGTGCGCCTGTAAGTTATTTCCGGAGTATCACATGCGTTCCCATCGAATCGAATCGGGCTTCACCCTGCTGGAAATGCTGGTGGTTCTGGTGATCATCGGATTGATCGCCAGCCTTGTCGGCCCGCGCCTGTTCAGTCGCGTGGACAGCTCCAAGGTCCAGGTGGCCGAAACGCAGACGCGCCTGCTGCGCGGCGCGGTCGAGACGTTCCGCCTCGAAGTCGGGCGCATCCCGACCGAGAGCGAGGGCCTGTCCGTGCTTTACGTCGCTCCGGCCGACGAACGTGCCAAGGCCCGTTGGCGTGGCCCGTACCTGGATGAGCAGGTGCCGTCCGATCCCTGGGGCAATCCCTACCAGTATGCGATTCCCGGGCGCGATGGCCTGCCGTTCGCGGTGTATTCGTTCGGTGCCGATGGCAAGGCCGGGGGCGAAGGCAATGATGCGGACGTCGGGTTCCTGCCCGGCAAGTGATGCCGGCAACCGGCGGATGGCTGCGCAGCGCGGCTTCACCCTGCTGGAATTGCTGATCGTGCTCGCGCTGACCTCCATGGTCGTGGCGCTCGTGGCGCCGCGTCTCTCGCAGACGGTGGCGGCGATCGGCCGCAGCGGTGACCGCGCCGAGGTCGTGCGGCAGCTCGAGGAGCTGCCGATGCTGGCGCGCCGCCAGGCGGCAGCCATCAACGTGGACGAGCATGCCGACCTGTCGTCGCTGCTGGCGCTGCCGCAAGGGTGGAGCGTGGTAGCCCTGGGCCCGTTGCGGGTCAGGGAGAATGGAATCTGCGACGACGCTGACGTGCAGGTGCGCACGGAAGGCCTGGTGGAGCGCTGGCACCTGCAGATGCCCGATTGTGCCGTCGGCGATGCACGCTGACCGGCAGCGCGGGTTTTCCCTGCTCGAGGCGATCGTCGCACTGGCGATCCTGGCTTCGGTCGGCATGGCGTTGTTCGCCGCCATGAACCAGTCCCTGAGCATGGTGGCCCGGGCGGAGAAGGTGCGCGAGCGTGAATCGGCGCTGCGCAATGCGGTGGCCTGGATCCAGGTCATCAATCCGGCCCAGCAGCCACGTGGCGAGCACGAGCTGGGCGACCTGCGATTGCGCTGGACATCCGAACCGGTGGAGCCGCCCCGCGACGCGGCCACCGGGCATGAGCGCGCGGGGCTGTACCGAGTGGGCCTGTACAAGATGCGCCTGGAGCTCGACCGGGACGGGCAGCCGCTGGCGGAGATCGAACTGCGCCGGGTCGGCTACGAGCAGGTGCGCGAGCCCAGCGTGCTATGAAAAGGTCCATGTCGCGGGGCCAGGCAGGCTTCACCCTGCTGGAGGCAGTGGTGACCCTGGTGGTCGTCTCCATGTTGATGGCGTTGCTGATGCAGGCGCTGTCGCAGTCGCTGGGCCTGAGGACGCGGCTGCTGCGGTTGTATGGCGAGTCGCGGCAGATGTTGCTGCAGGAAGCCTGGTTCAGGGAGAACATCGCCACGGCCCAGCCCCCGACCATCGGGACGGGAGATGCCTTCGAGGGCGCTGCCGACAGCGTGTCCTTCATCAGTGCGGTGCCGCTGGTGACCGGCGGCAGCGGCCGCGTGCGCTGGTGGCTTGCCCAGGACGAAGGGGGCGGCGTGTCATTGAACTATTCCGACTCCGCGGTGAAGCAACTGGTCATCGTCAAGGGGCCGCTGCGCGATGCGCGCTTTTCCTATGCATCCACGGATGAGCAGTGGATGCAGCAATGGCGTGGCGAGGTGCCCGATCCCGCGCAGTTGCCGAGTTTCGACGCGCAGCAGGCTCCCGGGGAGCCGGCGCCGCCGCCACCCCCGCCGATCCTGCCGCGCCTGCTCCGCTTCCAGGCGGTGACCGCGCAGGGGCGCCAGCTGGACTGGGTGGTACATCTGCCATCGGATCTGAGGCCGGTGGACCAGAACCTGGGTTTCAGGGAGTTGATCGGTGGCCGGTAACCGTCGGCAGTCCGGCTTCGTACTGGCGGTGACGCTATGGCTGCTCGCCGGCATCGCCGTTGCGGTGGGATTGATATCGCTGTGGGCACGCATGCAGGTGGAGCAGGCGCATGTCGACAGCGAACGCCTCGACGATGAGGTGGCCGCGCTGGAAACGCGCGATACGCTGCTGTACGTCGCCTCGACGCGGGAGTTCACCCTGGCCGGACTGCCGTTGAAGCCGTTGGGCGAGGATGAGCTCGCGATCCGGCGGCTGGATGAGCTGGGGGGAACCGTGCTCGACCCTGTGGGCGGTGAACTTCGGCTTGACGGCACGCTCTACAAGGGGCGTGGCAGTGCCATTTTCGACATCCAGGACGAATCGGGGCTGTTTTCGCTGCGTGCGATGCCCGGCGGCAGCATCGAGCGCTTCCTCCAGGCCAACGGCGTCGAGGCGGAAAAAATCCCCCGCCTGCGCGACACCCTGCTCGACTACATCGACGAGGACGACCTGAACCGGCTCAATGGCGCCGAGCGACGCGATTACGAGCGCCTCGGCCGCCCGCCGCCCCCAAACCGGCCGTTGCTGCTGCCCAGTGAACTGGCCAACGTCCTGGCATGGGACGAACTGCCTCCGTCCCGGTTGGCAGCCATCACGGCGCAGGTGACGGTCAATTACGCCGGATCCGTCAATCTCAACACCGTCCCCGCGGCATTGTTGCCGGCGTGGGTGCCCAACTGTCCGCAGGCGTGCGAGGCGGTAGTCGCGCGCCGCGCGCAGCGTCCGCTGGTACGCGCTTCGGAGGTCGAGGCCCTGGCCGGCGCGTTGTTGCCGGGCGACGCCGCCGTGGACTACCGGTTCGTGCCGTCCGATGTGATGCGGCTGGACGTATGGGGGCGTAAAGGGCCGGGTCAGCGCTATCATATAAGATTGACGCCCCTCGCCGATCGGCGAGGGCCTTGGACAATTCTGGCCGCCTACCCGGTCCCACGCCCTGCCGATGACCACACTGCAAAAACGACCGACGGCGCTATTTTTGCCGAGCCGTAGCCTTGTCCGGGATGGTGGGGCGGCGCCGACGTCCGGTGGCCTGCTGGGCGGGCGCGAATGGGTCGTTCCCCGGGGCGAGTGCCAATACCGGCAGCATGATTTCTCGCAGCTGCCGGCCCGCCGCCGGCGTGCCGCCGCGCGCCTGGCGGTACCGCGTTTCGAGCCCGCGCCCGGCGCCAGGGTGCATATCGCCTGGCAGCAGGGCATTGCGCACTATTGGATATGGATGCCGGGCGAGGACGGCGACGACCAGGTCGATTACCGGCGCTGGCTGCCGGAAAGCCGCCTCTATGCGCCGCCGCTGGATTCGGGCGCGCGCCTGCTGCGCGTTTCGCAGGGGGTGGAAGGGCAGATCTGGCACGAGGGACGCCTGCAGGCCAGCCAGTGGTGGCCGGAGCCGCCGGATCTCCCGGTCTGGCAGCGGTTCCTGCGTGGCGGCGGCCTGGGCTTGGCGGATGTCGTTGCGGTCCCCGGGGCGCAGCGGATGGACTGGTCGGAAACGCCATGGGGTGAATCCGGAGGCCGGCTTGCCATCGATGCGGTCATGGCCGAACGCCTGGCATGGTGGAGCATCGCCTTCGCCCTGCTGTTCGCGGTGGGTTGGCAGGTGACGGCATTGCTGCGCTGGAATGCAGCCGTCGAAAGCGGGGCGGTGCGCCTGGAGCAGGTGCGGAAGAAGGCGGAGCCGTTGCTGGACGCGCGCGAGCGCGCCGAAAGCGCCGCGGGCAAGATCGAAGACCTGTTGGCTCTGCAGCAGGCGGCCAGCAGTGATTACCGCCTGATGCTGGAAGTGTTCTCGCTGTTGCCCGAAGGCACGCAGATGACCAGTTGGAGCCGTGAGCCGGGGAAGCTGAGGCTCACGGTAGCGTCGCCCGAAGCTGATCCGCGCAGGTTCATCCTTCCCTTCATCGAGGCGGCGTGGCTGCCCGACGTCACCGCGACCCCCACCGGAAAGGGGGGCATGCTGCTTGAATTCGAGCTGGCCGGCAGCGCAACCGACGAGGTCAAGGAATGAGCCGCGAACAGTGGGACAAGCTTCGCGGGCAGTGGCTCAAGGTGCGTGAGCAATGGCAGGGCAATCTCCGCCTGCGGGTGGCGGCGATGTTCATCGTGGTTTTTGCCGGCCTGCACGTGCTCGATGCCCTCGATGGCCGGCGCGCAAAGGCCGCCGCGCAGTACGAGGCCGACCTGCAGTTGCGCGAGCGCATGGAGTTGGTGGCTGCGCAGCCCGAATGGACGAAGCGGGCCAGCCAGGCGGAGGCGGAGCTGGATGCCCTGCGCCGGCAGATGATGCAGGTGGGCAGCGCCGGGCAGGCGCAGGCCGAAGCCCGCGCATGGCTCACCGAACTGGCGGGAACGGTCGGCCTGGAAGGGCCGACGATCAAGCTGGAAAGCGTCCTGGACGTGCCGGGTCATGCCGATCTGCAGCAGGTGCTCGCGCGACTCGACGGAAAGCTCCCCGAGTTCGGCCAGGCGGCCCTGCTGCGCGGTCTCTCGCGGGGCCTGCCGTGGGTGCAGGTCGAGCGCCTTGAGCTGGGCGAGCAGGCCAAGTCCTCGCGGGTCAACATGGTCGTGCGCTTCTATTACAAGCGTGGCGCCGGCGATGCCCCGGCCACTGCAGAGGAGAAAGGCCCATGACCGGCGCCTGGAAAATCCCGTTGGCAGGCCTGCTTGCCTTGGGCCTCGGCGCGGGCGCGTCGGTCCTGTTCGGCGCGGAGCCGCCCTCGGTTTCGGCCAGTCCGCCTGCTGCGCCTGACTGGCAGGTGCCGGCGCTTGCGGTGCTCGACTTCGCCGCACTCGACGCGCAGTGGCAGGAGACCCCGCCGTGGCCGGCGCCACCACCACCGCCGGCGGCGGCCGAACCGGCCAAGGCCGATGAGCCGCCACCGCCCATGCCCGTGGGCATCGCCAGGGGCAGGCGTAATTTCGAGGCGCTTTTCAGCGTGCAGGGTGCGGGCGAACTGCGCATCCCGCCGGGCGGGCGCCTGCCCGACGGCGGCCGCGTGCTGAAGGTTTCGCGCCTCGGCGTGGAATGGGTGGACGGCAAGGGGGAGCGCCACGAGCACGAGATGTTCAACGCCTACCGCGTCCAGGAAGAAGCGCCGGCGGGTGGAACTCCCCGGGCCGGTGCCGGGTCTGACGCTGCCAAGCCCTCGCGGAGGACGCGTTGATGCCTTCCCACCCGCGGCCATGGGTCCCGCCGATTTGCGCAAACCAACCGAAGTCTGAGCCAGTGAAGCACTCGCAGAACACCTACCGGCCCGGTTCGGGCCGTGCCAGCCGATTTGCCGTTTTCCTGGCCGCCGTGCTGGTGACGCTGCTGGCCGCCGGCTGCGCCACCCGGCCGCCGCAGTTGCCGGCTCCTTTGCGTGCGCCCAAGGCCGAGGCCAGTGCCAGCGAGGTGCTCAACCAGGAGCGCGCCGCAGAGCAGTCACGCCCGCGCATCGAAGCCGGCCCGAAGCCCGCCGGACCGGCGCGCGAAGTGCAGCGTGCCGATCCTGGCCTGAGCCGCATCCCGCCGATGCAGCGCACCGAACCGGTGTCGCTGGTGCTCGATGGCGTGGCCATGGACAGCTTCATCAACATTGTCTACGGCATGGAACTCGGGTTGCCGGTCCAGATCGACCAGTCGCTGCGCCGTCGACCGGAACTGCTGAGTCTCAGCCTGGCCGCGCCGATGCCGCCGGAGCAGGCGTTCCGTGTCGCCGAGGAAGTGTTGCGCAGCTATGGCGTGCGCATCGAAGAACTGGGCGGCGTGCTGCGCTTCATGCCGGCCGAGCAGCGCGCCGCCGAACAGGCGGAGATGCTGGTGACGCGCTCCTTGCCGGAGGTGCCGGCGGGACAGCGTTCGGTGTTCGTGGCCATGCCGCTGCAATATCGACGCCCGGGTTCGATCATTCCCCAGGCCAAGGAGCTGATCGGCGGCGGCAGCGTTGCCTTCACGCCGCTGGTTGAAACCAATGCGGTGCTCCTCAGTGGTCCGGGGACGTCCGTGCGCGCCGCCATGCAGGCCCTCGATGCCCTCGACCAGTCGGTGCTGCGCGACAAGTACTCCATGCGCGTCAACCCGCTGCACATGCCGGCCGACCTGCTGGCCAAGGAGCTCAGCGACGTGCTGACCGCGCAGGGCATGGCCGTGCGTCTGGGGTCGGGCGAGCCGGGGGCGGTGAATTTCGTTCCGATCAATTCGGCCAATGCGCTGGTCGTGTTCGCCAATAGCCAGGAAGCGCTGGATGCGATCAGCGAGTGGGTGCTGAAGCTCGACCAGCCCAACGAGTCCGCCGGTGGCGGCGGAATGTATGTCTATGCCGCCCGCCACACCACGGTCGAAACCATGTTGCCGGTCCTGCAGGCGCTGGCCGGTGGAGGCACGGGCAGTACCGCCGCGCCGGCGGCCACGCCAGCGGCGGGGGCGGGGGCGGGGGCGGGCCAGCAGCCCGCAGCACCCAGGCAGCGGGCGGGTACGACGGCGGTCAGCGGTTTCGGTGGGCAGCTGGCGGCCGATACCGTGCGCAATCTCATCGTGTTCCAGGGCGATGCGCAGAGCTGGCGCGCGCTGCAGGGTGTCCTGGCGCGGCTCGACCAGCCGGCGCGCCAGGTCCTGATCGAAGTGACCGTCGCCGAGGTCACGCTTACCGACGAGCTCACCCACGGCGTGGAATGGGCGCTGCGTAACGTCTCGGCCGGTGGCATGTCCGGGCCGCTGACGGCGCTGGCGGGCCTTTCCGCGCCGGCTGGCGGGCTGCGCTGGGCGGCGCTGTCGTCGTCCGGGCAGACCCGCGCCACCCTCAACCTGTTCGCCAAGGACAGCCGCGTCACCATTCTCTCCACGCCCCGGCTCATGGTGAAAAGCGGCGAGACCGCAAGCATCGACGTCGGTACCGAGGTGCCCATCATCACCAGCCAGGCAACGGCGTCGGACCTGGGCAACAACGGCTCCATCCTGCAGTCCATCCAGTACCGCAAGACCGGTACGCTGCTGGATATCGAGGCCGTGGTGCACTCCGGGCAGCGGGTGGACCTGAAGGTTTCGCAGGAAGTCAGCGAGGCCACCACCACCGATACCAGTGACATCTCGTCGCCGAGCATCCTCAGCCGCAAGCTGCAGACCAGCCTCAGCCTGGCGGATGGGCAGAGCACGCTGCTGGGCGGGCTGATTTCCAGCACGCACAGCGATGCCAAGACCAAGGTGCCGCTGCTGGGCGATATCCCCTTGATTGGAAGGGCTTTCCAGAACCGCAACAAGACCGGCAACCGTACCGAGCTGCTTCTGCTCATCACCCCCTACGTGCTGGAGGACGCCACCCAGGTGGACGACATCAGCCGTGCGGTGCGTGATCGTTTCGGTCGCAACGAACGCCAGTGGCCGGGCAAGCCCGATCCGGGCCGCAGGGAAGAGGCGCCGGAGGGCGATGCTACCGTTCCCGCGTCGTCCCGGCCCGGCGATGCGGTTCCCCCGGAAAAGGCGGTTCCTGTGAAAAACGCGGCGGCTGAGGGCGACGGTAACTGAGTCACCGCGGCCCGCATCCGGCGGCGTCGCCCGGCTTCGCTCCACCTGGCCGTCTTCGTCACGGTGCCGGGCCGGTTCGTCCGGGGCCATCGCCGGGTGGGCGGCTTATCAAACCCATTACTCGGGTGAATGCGATGGCCCCCGCAACCCGGGGAAATGCCCTCGTTTGAGGGCTCCTTGCACCTGTCTTCAGCGGGCATCCAGCATCGTTGACACTCTTTGAACGATGCCCGTATGATGCCTCGGCATCTGGGGGCTGCGCTTGGATTTGCATGCGCAGGTGAACCAAAGGCACAGGGGGACAGGGGGCTTCATGCAGCTGTTGACCGGCCGATGGTTACGTATCGGCGCCGATACGCGCATCTGCGAACGGCGAGTGGTGCCCATGGTGTTGAAAAGCGTCAAATGATTGACAAACCCTAAGCTTAGGAGCTGAGTAAATGAAGTTCATCAACAAGAAGGTCCTGGCCGTCGCCGTTCTCGGCGCACTGGCTTCCGGCAATGCGCTGGCTGATGCAGAAATCCAGACCACCAACACCGTTTACGCCAAGGAAATCGCGCTGCCGGCCGCTCTGACCCTGCCGGTGGCCTGGAAGCTGGGCTACAACTTCAACACCAACGAAACCCGTTACGCCTGCGTGCGTCTGTCTGGCGCGGCCCTGCCGCCCACCATCGCTTCGCCGACCATCACCGGCAGCGGTGACCTGACCGCCGGCGTCGTCAACGTCGTTGGCAACAACGTGGCGTTCTTCACGATCAGCTCGGATCCGACCGCAACCATCGGCGGCACGTCCACCGATATCGTCACGATGCCGGCCCTGTCGATTACGGCCAGCGATTACAACACCACCGTTACTGCCAGTGTCGGTCTGTACGACAACCCTGCAGCTGCGGGCGCCTGCAATGCCGACAAGCCGGCCGCTCAGGATCCGCAGCGTATTCCGGGTTCCGGCGATTCCAAGCCGCTGATCTCGTTCAAGCAGGCCTACACCCTGAAGATCGACTCGCACAAGGCCGTCTCGACCGTTTCCGTCGATCCGTCCTACACCACCTTCGCCGCGGGCTCGGGCCTGAACGCGTTCACGGGTGGTACTGGTCCGGTGACCCTGGCCAGCAACGCCACCCTGGCGCTGGTCCCGGGCGTCATCCTGAAGGCTGACGGCACCCCGATCGCCCTGGCCGACATCTTCCCGACCGCTGCCACGCTGAAGATCGCCGGCAACTTCAACAGCGACTGGCTGGACAGCGCCGTGTTCACCGGTGCCGCCCTGACCGCTGCTGCCGACGAAGAGTCGGTGACCTCGGCCGCGTTCGACCCGCTGACCGTGCTGACCGCCCCGAACGCCTTCACCGTTGAAGCCAACGGCGACGGCGAGATCCCGGCGGGCATCTACCAGGCCAGCATGCGCGTCACCCCGAACGCCGGCTACACCCTGAACTACATCGTGGGCCCCGGTTCGGGCGCCGCTGTTGATCTGGTCCCGGCGATCGACGAGACCCTGATCACTGCCGACACCGCCGTGACCGACAATGCCGCCAACGCTGGTCAGATCGACCAGGACGGCGTCAAGCTGATGACCCCGCTGGTGCAGCTGGCCGGTGGCAACTGGCTGGCCCGCCTGGCCATCAGCAACACCGGCACCAAGGACCGCACCTTCACCCTGAAGGCGCAGGGCTTCGACAGCGAAGGCGACAGCAGCACCGTGACCGTCAACGAGCCGAACAGCTTCGTCGTCAAGGCCGGTACCACCTACGTGTTCGACAACCTGGCCAACACCCTGACCTTCAACGGTCGCGCCCGTGGCACCGTCACCGCCATCGTCAACGCGCCGGCTGAAGACATCAAGGGCGTTTACCAGCTGGTCAACACCGCTGCGAACACCATCAGCAACATCAACATGATCAACCCGAGCAACGCTGCTGCGGGCGGCCACTAATCGCCCCTGTAGTTCGGTAGCAGTACCTGGAAAGGCCCGCTTCGGCGGGCCTTTCCTTTTTGCGCGGCGCCGATGCCTACCCGTGTTCGCGGGTCCGCCGGCTACCCCGGTGCCCGTGCGCGTCCAGCTGACGTCTACCTATGCCGGGGCAAACCCGGCAGAATCGTCCCCTTGTCTTGGGCAGGGGCGGAAGATGGACGTGGAGCGCGCGGTGCGCCGTGACGGCCGTACGGGCAACGCAGCGCGGCTGGACGTGCTGGATGGGCTGCGCGGGCTGGCGGTCCTGGTGGTGCTGGCTTCGCATTTTTCCGCCGCCGGATTGTTGCCACGCCCGGCCCTGCACGGGGTGGGCAAGAGCGGTGTCTATCTGTTCTTCGTGCTCAGCGCCTATCTGCTGGCGCGCAATCTGTTGCGGCAGCCTCCGGGAGCCCTGCGCCAGGCGCGTACCTGGTTGGACTACGCGCTGCGCCGGGTGCTGCGCATCTGGCCGCTGTACCTGGTGGTGCTCGTGGCCAGCTGGCTGGCGCTGAGTGCGGGCCACCCATTGCTGTACGACATCGACACCGCGGCGTTGTGGCGGCACCTGACCCTGCGCGAAGGGCGAAGCGTGCTCTGGAGCATCCCGGTGGAGTTCACCTTCTACCTGTGGCTGCCGTTGCTGGTGCTGGTGCTGGCGGGCATGGCGCGGTGGCGCTGGCCGGCCTGGGCGCAGACCGGCGTTTTCCTGGTTGCACTGGCCGCGGTGACATGGCGCTGGCCGCCCGCCGAGTCAGTGGAGAACGGCGTGCAGCTTGGGCCCTACCTAGCGGTGTTCCTGTGCGGTGCGTTCGCCGCGCGCGTTGACGAATGGGCGGCGCGGCGGCCATCGCCGACCTGGTGGGGAGCGGCGGCGTTGCTGGCCATGGCGCTCTGGTGCATCGCGATCCCGGTCATCTGGTGCCGCCTGCGCGGCATGCCGTTCGAAGCGACGGTGACGCGCACCTGGTACCTGTTCTTCGGCATGATCTGGGCGATGCTGCTGCTGGCGACGCTGCATGGGCCGGCCTGGCTGCAGCGGGCTTTCGCATGGCCGGGCCTGCGCTGGGTCGGACTGGTCAGCTTCAGCCTGTACCTGTGGCACATGCCGGTAATGGAGGCGCTGCTGCGTGCGGGCGTGATCGAGCACCTGTCGTGGGCCGCCGTGCTGGTCGTACTCGCCGTCGCGCTTGCGGTGGCGTGGCTCTCCTGGCGGCTGTTCGAGCGGCCGCTGCAGGGCATACGGCTGCGCCGGCAACGATAGCGGCCGCCCATGCGCCGGCCCGGTGGGCCCGATGTGGCGTGGCCCTGCCGGGTGTGCCTCCGACCCGCTGGCCGTGCGTGACGCGTGGCGCTCCTGGTGTCGGCCGGGAGCGCCGTGTGCAAAAGCGCCTCAGCTGCGCCCGTAGGTGTCCTCGAAGCGCACGATGTCGTCCTCGCCGAGATAACTGCCGGACTGCACCTCGATCAGTTCCAGCGGCAGCTTGCCGGGGTTGCGCAGCCGGTGCGTGACTCCCAGCGGGATATAAGTGCTCTGGTTCTCGCTGAGCAGCAGCACTTCATCGCCGCGGGTGACCTCGGCGGTGCCGCTGACCACCACCCAGTGCTCGGCGCGGTGGTGGTGCATCTGCAGGCTCAGGGTGCCACCGGGCTTGACCGTGATGCGCTTGACCTGGAACCGCTCGCCGTTGTCGATGGAGTCGTAGGCGCCCCACGGGCGGTAGACCTTGCGGTGCCAGGTGGCCTCGCTGCGGCCGTCGGCCTTCAGTCGCGCCACCACGTCCTTGACCTCCTGCATGCGGTCGGCCTTGCCGACCAGCACCGCGTCATCGGTCTCGACCACGATCACGTCATCCAGCCCGACCAGCGCCACCAGCCGTTCCCCATAGGCATAGGTATTGCGGCAATCGATGGCGATCACATCGCCGTGGTGGGCGTTGCCGTCGTCATCGCGTGCGGACACGTCGCGCAGCGCGGTCCACGAACCGACGTCGCTCCAGCCGGCATCCAGCGCCACTACCACTGCATCGGCGGTTTTCTCCATCACCGCGTAGTCGATCGAGTCCGATGGCACCGCCGCGAACGCGTCGGCATCGAGTCGGGTGAAGTCGGTGTCGCGGCGCGCGCTTTCCCAGGCGGTGCGGCTGCGCTCGAGCATGGCCGGATTGAAACGGGCCAGTTCCTCCAGGTAGCGCGAAGCGCGGAACAGGAACATGCCGCTGTTCCACAGGTACTGGCCGCTGGCGACATACGCGGTGGCGGTGTCCAGGTCGGGCTTCTCGACGAAGCGCTCGACCGGGCGGGCGCCGCCACCGGGCGCGGCCTTGATATAGCCATAGCCGGTTTCCGGGCCGGTCGGGACGATGCCGAAAGTCACCAGCTTGCCGGCTTCGGCGGCGGTCGCGGCCTGGCGCACGGCGGCGTGGAAGGCGGCCTCGTCGGCGATCACATGGTCCGACGGCAGCACCAGCAGCAGCGGGTCATCGCCCTGGCGCGTGGCTTCCAGCGCGGCCACCGCGATCGCCGGCGCGGTATTGCGCCCCATCGGCTCGAGGATGATCGCCTGCGGCTCCGCGCCTGCCTGTTGCAGTTGCTCGGCGGCGACGAAGCGGTGCGCTTCGTTGGCGATCACCAGCGGGCCACGCGCGGCGACGGCGGCGGCGCGGTGCCAGGTTGCCTGCAGCATGGTCAGCGTACCGGTCAGCGGCAGGAACTGCTTGGGGTAGGTCTCGCGCGAGAGCGGCCACAGGCGGGTGCCGGAGCCGCCGGACAGGATGACGGGCGTGATGTTGCTCATGTTGAAGTCTCAGGCCGAAAGCAGGGTGGAGATCTCGTCGGTGCGCGCCTGCAGCAGCGCCGCGTCGCCGCGCGTCTCGACATTGAGCCGCAGCAGCGGTTCGGTGTTGGAACTGCGCAGGTTGAAGCGCCAGTCGCCGAAATCGGCGCTGACGCCGTCGGTGTGGTCCAAGGTGGGCGATTGCGCGGCGAAGTGGCGCATCACGCGTTCGACCGCAGCCTTGGCATCGGCCACCTTGAAATTGATCTCGCCGCTGCACGGATAGGCGGCCATGCGGTCCTCGACCAGTTCGGCCAGCGACTGGCCGCTGGTGGATACCAGCTGCGCGATCAGCAGCCACGGGATCATGCCCGAATCGGCATAGGCGAATTCGCGGAAATAGTGGTGCGCGCTCATCTCGCCGCCGTAGACGGCGTTCTCCGCGCGCATCTTCTCCTTGATGAAGGCGTGCCCGCTCTTGCACAGCACCGGCACGCCGCCGGCCGCCTCCACCATCTCCACCGTGTTCCACACCAGGCGTGGGTCATGCACGACCTTGCCGCCGGGGGTGCGCGCCAGGATCGCCTTGGCGAGCAGGCCGACCAGGTAGTAACCCTCGATGAAGCGGCCGTTGTGGTCGAAGAAGAAGCAGCGGTCGAAGTCGCCGTCCCAGGCGATCCCGAAATCGGCGCCCTGCGCGCGCACCGCGTCCGCGGTGGCGGCGCGGTTCTCCGGCAGCAGCGGATTGGGGATGCCGTTGGGGAAGCTGCCATCGGGTTCGTGGCAGATGCGCACGAATTCCAGCGGCAGGTGTGGGGCAAGCAGGTCGATGATGGCGCCGGCGCCGCCGTTGCCGGCATTGACCACCAGCTTCAGCGGCCGCAGCGTGGGCACGTCCACATAGGACAGCAGGTGGGCGATGTAGGCGCCCTTGTCGTGCCGCTGCACCTGCCCGGCGCGCGGCGCCTGCGCCGGCGCGTCATCCGCGGCCACCGCATCGGAAATGGCGAACAGGCCGGTGTCCGAGCTGATCGGCCGCGCCTGCGCCTTGACCAGCTTCATGCCGTTGTAGTCCATCGGGTTGTGGCTGGCGGTGACCATGACTCCGCCGGCCGCGCCCAGGTGGTCGGTCTGGAAGTAGACCTCCTCGGTGCCGCACAGGCCGATGTCGATCACCTCGCGGCCCTCGCCGCGCAGCCCGGCGGCCAGGGCCTCCTGCAGGCCGGGGCTGGTCAGGCGCACGTCGTGGCCGAGCACCACCGGGCCGTGGTCGAGGCGGGCCGCCAAGGCCTTGCCGATCCTGCGCGCGAGGTCCTCGTTGAGTTCCTCGGGCACGCGGCCGCGGATGTCGTAGGCCTTGAACGCGGGTAATGGCATGCGGGCAACCTGTCGAAACGTGGAAAGACGCCCAGTTTAGTCGCTTGGCGGTGAGCGGGCCGTTCGCGGCTGGACGAAGGTCCAAGAGGGCCGCTGCCCGACTGCGGCTAGAATGCCGCCATCCTTATGACTGTGGGCGTGATGCGATGAACGATCCTTCAACCCTGGACGGGCGGCGCGGCAAGGTGGTGGCCAGCGCGGCCCAGGCGCTGGACGGCGTGGTCGCCGACGGCCAGACCCTGGCGGTCGGCGGCTTCGGCCTGTGCGGCATTCCCGAAGCGCTGATCGCGGCGCTACGCGACTCCGGCGTGACCGGCCTGACCGTTATCTCCAACAATGCCGGCGTCGATGGCTTCGGCCTCGGCCAGCTGCTGGAAACCCGCCAGATCCGCAAGATGATTTCGTCCTACGTGGGCGAAAACAAGGAGTTCGAGCGGCAGTTCCTGGCCGGCGAGCTGGAGCTGGAGTTCAACCCGCAGGGCACCCTGGCCGAGCGCCTGCGCGCCGGCGGCGCGGGCATCCCGGCGTTCTTCACCGCCACCGGCTACGGCACCGTGGTGGCCGAAGGCAAGGAAACCCGCGAGTTCGACGGCAAGCATTACGTGATGGAGACCGCGCTCAAGGCGGACGTCTCGCTGGTCAAGGCATGGAAGGCCGACGCTGCCGGCAACCTGGTGTTCCGCAAGACCGCGCGCAACTTCAACCCGGCCTGCGCCATGGCCGGCAAGGTCTGCGTGGTGGAAGTGGAGGAGATCGTGCCGGTGGGCGCCATCGACCCGGACCAGGTGCACCTGCCGGGCATCTACGTCGACCGCATCGTGTTGAACGCGACGCCGGAAAAGCGCATCGAACAGCGCACCGTGCGTCAGGAGGAGAACTGAAATGGCCTGGACCCGTGACGAGATGGCGCAGCGCGCCGCGCGCGAGCTGACCGATGGCGCCTACGTGAACCTGGGCATCGGCCTGCCGACGCTGGTGGCCAATCACATCCCCGAGGGCATGGACGTGTGGCTGCAGTCCGAGAACGGGCTGCTGGGCATCGGCCCGTTCCCGACCGACGCCGAAGTCGACGCCGACCTGATCAACGCCGGCAAGCAGACCGTGACCGCCCGCGCCGGCGCCAGCTATTTCGGCAGCCACGATTCGTTCGCGATGATCCGCGGCGGCCATATCAACCTGGCCATCCTCGGCGCGATGCAGGTCACCGCCAAGGGCGACCTGGCCAACTGGATGGTGCCCGGCAAGATGGTCAAGGGCATGGGCGGCGCGATGGACCTGGTGGCCGGCGTGCAGCGCGTGGTGGTGCTGATGGAGCACACCGCAAAGAACGGCGAGCACAAGATCCTGCCCGAGTGCACGCTGCCGCTGACCGGGGTGGGCGTGGTCGACCGCATCATCACCGACCTGGCCGTGTTCGATGTCACCGATGACGGCCTGGTGCTGGTGGAGGCCGCCCCGGGCGTGGACATGGACACGCTGAAGGCGCGCACCGGCGTGCCGTTCGCGCACGCCTGAAGCGGATCTCCGGCTGGCCGCCGGCCAGCCGGTTGCGGGACGCCCCGGGGCACGCTGTTGCCCGGAAGCCGCCAGGACCACGCCGATGTCCGCGCCGGCCGGGCCCCGGCCGCGGGCACGGAATCCATGCGTGGGACGCAGGTAGCCTACAATCCGCGTCCTTCCGTTCATGACCCCGTGCCGATGCCCGCCAACCCGATGTCCGCCGCTGGAAAGCTGTTCGCCGTCGCCGCCCTGGTCGAGGGCGCCACTTGGGCCGGGCTGCTGGTCGGCATGCTGCTCAAGTACGGCACGCAGACGACCGAGCTGGGGGTATGGCTGTTCGGGCGCCTGCATGGGCTGGCGTTCCTGTTCTACGTGGTCGCCAGCGTGTATGTCGGCGTGCGCCAGCGCTGGCCGTCGTGGGCGCTGCTGCTGGCGTTGCTGGCCGCGGTACCGCCGCTGGTCACGGTGCCGCTGGAATGGTGGTTCCGCCGCCGCGGCCTGTTGTCGCCGCCGCGCTGACCGCATGCCGGGTCGTGGCGACCCGCGGCGGGGTGGCCGGGACATGCACTACGATGAGGCCGGGCCGGCGCCGGGCATCGGCCAGGCCCCAGGCCTGGCCACGGCGAGCGGTCCGCCTGCATCGGGCATGTTCGCAGCCTGTTTAGGTTCGATCTTCTAGCTTTGGCGCCCTGTCTGCCCCCGGAGAGCCCCGTGCACCACGGAACCCCTGTTGCCGCCGTTTCCGCCCGCCTGCCGGCGGCGGCACCTGCCTGCCGCCCCGCGCGTCCTGGCGCGAGGGGGGGCGCATGACCGCTGCGCCGGGTCCGGCGCGCGATGCCGGCATCGCCGTGCTGCCGGCGGAGAGCCCGCTGTCCATGCCGGTGCAGTCGCTGCGCGAGGGGCGTCTGCAGGGGCGCCGGCAGGACACGTCGCCGCCGAACATCGTGCTGCGCCGCCTGTATGTGTTCGGCACTACCGCGGCGATGACGGCGGTGGCCACCTGGATGATGGCGCGGGTCCTGGCCAACGGCGGCGTCAACGTGCTCGAAGCCTGCCTGCTGGGCCTGTTCGTGCTGCTGTTCGCCTGGATCGCGTTCTCTTTCGTCAGCAGCCTGGCCGGCCTGCAGGCGCTGCTGCGCGGGCGGCGCAAGCTGGGCATCCACCCGCACGCGCCGCTGCCGGAACTGCACAGCCGCACCGCGCTGCTGATGCCCACCTACAACGAGGACCCGCGGCGAATGATGGCCGGGCTGCAGGCCATCTACGAATCGGTGGCGGCCACCGGCCAGCTCGATCGCTTCGACTTCTTCGTGCTCAGCGATACCACCCGCGAGGCCATCGGCCGCGCCGAGGAACAGGTGTTCGCGCGGCTGGTCGAGGCCACCGGCGGCCACGGCCGGCTGTTCTACCGGCGCCGCGCCGACAACGCCGGGCGCAAGGCGGGCAACATCGCCGACTGGGTGCGCCGCTTCGGTGGCGCGTACCCGCAGATGCTGATCCTGGACGCGGACAGCCTGATGACCGGCGAGGTGATCGTGCGCCTGGCCTCGGCCATGGAAAAACACCCCGGCGTCGGTCTGATCCAGTCGCTGCCGGCGGTGGTCGGCGGACGTACCGCGTTCGCGCGCATGCAGCAGTTCGGCGGCCGCGTCTACGGGCCGGTGATGGCCTACGGCGTGGCCTGGTGGCACGGTGCCGAGAGCAATTACTGGGGCCACAACGCGGTGATCCGCACCCGCGCCTTCGCCGAGCAGGCCGGGCTGCCGGAACTGCCCGGGCGCAAGCCGTTCGGCGGGCATGTGCTCAGCCACGATTTCGTCGAGGCCGCGCTCATGCGCCGCGGTGGCTGGGCGGCGCACATGGTGCCGTACCTGCAGGGCAGCTACGAGGAGGGCCCGCCGACGCTGACCGACCTGCTGATCCGCGACCGCCGCTGGTGCCAGGGCAACCTGCAGCACTCCAAGGTGGTCACCGCCGCCGGGCTGCACTGGATCAGCCGGGTGCACATGCTGGTCGGCATCGGCCACTACTTCACCGCGCCGATGTGGGCGATGCTGATGCTGATCGGCATGGCCATCCCGCTGATCCATGGCGGCATCGACGTGGCCGAGGAGCTGCACCTGCGGCTGTCACCCGCGCATTACTGGCGCGGGCTGGACGAGCAGGGCGTGCTGTGGGTGTTCGGCGTGACCATGGCCGTGCTGCTCGCGCCCAAGGCGATGGGCTACGTGGCCATGCTCAGTTCGCGCAGCGAGCGGCGCGGCTGCGGCGGCGCGCTGCGCGCGTTCGTCTCGATGCTGCTGGAAACGCTGCTGGCGGCGCTGATGGCGCCGGTGGTGATGTACGTGCAGTCGCGTGGCGTGGCCGAGGTGCTGGCCGGCAAGGACTCGGGCTGGGACGCACAGCAGCGCGACGACGGCCGGGTCTCCTGGACCGCGCTGCTGCGCAGCTATGGCGGGCTGAGTGTGTTCGGCCTGGCGATGGGGGCGATGGCCTATGCGGTGTCACCGTCGCTGGCGGCGTGGATGGCGCCGGTGGTGATCGGCATGGTGCTGGCGGTACCGGTGGTGGGGCTGACCTCGTCGCGCCAGATTGGCGACTGGTTGCACCGGCACCGGTTGTTGACCATTCCCGAGGAAAGCGCGCCGCCACCGGTGCTGGTGCGCGCGGCCGAGCTGCGCGCAGCGGCGATGCAGGCGCCGCTTTCCGTGGAGTAGCAGGGCGGGTCTCTGTTCTGTTGACGGCCGGGGCGTCGGGTTTCGTGGCTTAAAAAAAGCGGATCGGATGTGAAACGGGGCGAGGGGGAAGGTGCTTCGCCTTCGCCGTAGCCGTTGATCGTGCTTTTGCTTCTCTGCTTTTGATTTCCGGGTCCCCTTCCGCAGCGACGGAGCCGGCGGGAAAAACCCGAAGGGCGACGTGCATGGGTTCGGCGGAAACAGGCGAAGCACTGCTTCGCCCCGGTGAGCGGGCTGGCGCCGTGAGGCGACTGCCCCGGCCCCCGGCTGCATCGCAGCTGGGTTTCGTCGAAAAATCCCGGCGGCGGAGTGGCCTGCGGCACGCAGTGCCGTGGGCGCGTAGGCAGGGGCGAAATCTCTGCTTTCAAGCTTTCGCTTCTCGCTTTGCCTCTGGATTGCTTGATTTACCAACTTTTGGTTGTCGCTTTGGCGCAGATGCCCGGGTCTTTCGCTTTTGGCGATCAGGGGGAGCCACAGCAAGGACAGAATCAGGATCAAAGGCTTTCGCCCCCCTTCGGGGTGCGAGCTACTTTTCTTTGCTCGTGCAAAGAAAAGGTAGCCAAAAGAAACACGGGCCGGGACGCGATCCGTCGGTCTGCGCCCGCCGGTTCCCTGCGCTCCTCGCGTGCCAGGGGGACGGCGCACAACTCGCTTCGCTCAGACACGTGCGCCTCTTCGCCCCCTGTCCCGCTGCGGTGCTCGGCTCGCTCTACGGCCGGGGAAGTCAAAGCTGGGAGCAGCAACAGCAACAGCAACAGCAACAGCAACACCAACAGCAACAGCAAACGGCAGGAGTTTGCTCTGCCCGCGCAGGCATAATGCGCCCCGGTCCCTTGGAGTCGCATGCAATGCTGGAAACAGTGGAACAGGAAACCGGCGCGGTGCCGGCGTGGTCGGTGATCTGGCTGCACGGGCTGGGTGCCGATGGCCATGACTTCGCGCCGATCGTGCCGGAGCTGGTGCGGCCGCACTGGCCGGCGATCCGCTTCGTGTTCCCGCATGCGCCCAAGCGCCCGGTCAGCATCAACAACGGCATGCCGATGCGTGCGTGGTACGACATCGTCAGCCTGGATTTCCGCAGCCGTGCCGATGCGGCCGGCGTGGCCGAGTCCGTGGCCCAGGTCGAGGCGCTGATCGCGCGCGAGCAGGCGCGTGGCATCGCCCGCGAGCGCATCCTGCTGGCCGGGTTCTCGCAGGGCGGCGCCATCACCCTGTCCGCCGGCCTGCGCCAGCAGGCGCCGCTGGCCGGGCTGGTCGCGCTGTCGACCTACCTGCCGGAGGTGGATGCCGCCGCCGCGCAGCTTGTGCAAGGCGCCACCGCGCAACCGGTATTCATGGCCCACGGCAGCGCCGACCCGGTGATCCCGGTGCAGGTCGCCGAACACAGCCTGCAGGTGCTCCAGGGGTTGGGGTTCGGGGTGGAATGGCATCGCTATGCGATGGCCCACCAGGTCTGCGCCGAGGAAATCCAGGCCCTGGGCGACTGGCTGCAGGCGCGGTTCGCACGCGGCTGAGGCCCGGCGCGGTGCGCCCGGCCGGTGACTGCCGGTCCGTGCCGGGGTTGGCTACCATGCGTCATCCAGGGAGCAATGCAGGGCAGGGGAGTGGCGATGAAAGTGCTCATTGCCGATGACGAGCCGCTGGCGCGCGAACGGCTGCGGATGCTGCTGTCCGCGCACGCCGGGGTGGCGGTGGTGGCCGAGGCCGGCGACGGCCAGGCGACGCTGGAGGCCTGCGCGCGGGCGCAGCCGGACGTGGTGCTGCTGGACATCGCCATGCCCGGCATGGATGGCCTGGACGTGGCGCGGCAACTGGCGCGGCTGGAACCGCGCCCGGCGGTGGTGTTCTGCACCGCCTACGAGTCGCACGCGCTGTCGGCCTTCGAGGCGGCGGCCATCGATTACCTGATGAAACCGGTGCGCGCCGAGCGGCTGGCGGCCGCGCTGGAGCGTGCGCGTACCTTCCTGGCCGGGCGTGGCGGCGCGGCGACGGCCGCTGCCGCGGGCGGGCGCCGGGTGCTGTGCGCGCGGCTGCGCGGCAACCTGCGGGTGATCCCGCTGGAGGACGTGCTCTACCTGCAGGCCGAGGAGAAGTACGTGGTGGTCCACCACGCGCATGGCGAGGACCTGATCGAGGAATCGCTGCGTTCGCTGGAGGAGGAGTTCGGCACCCGCTTCGTGCGCATCCACCGCAACTGCCTGGTCTCGCGCCAACGCCTGCAGGAACTGCGGCGGACCGCGGCCGGGCAGGTGCAGGCGGTGCTGCGCGGGGTGGCGCAGCCGCTGGAGGTCAGCCGTCGCTGCGTGGCGGCGCTGAAGGCGGAACTGGCCGGCACGTGAGTCCTGCGCCGATAATGGCGCCATGAACATGCTGCGCATCGCCACCCGCAAGAGCCCGCTCGCCCTGTGGCAGAGCGAACACGTCGCCGCCCGCCTGCGCCAGGCGCACCCCGGCCTGGTGGTCGAACTGGTGCCGATGAGCACCCGCGGCGACGAGGTCCTGGACCGCTCGCTGGCCGCCATCGGCGGCAAGGGCCTGTTCCTGAAGGAACTGGAGCTGGCGATGCTGCGCGGCGAGGCCGACTGCGCGGTGCATTCGCTCAAGGACGTGCCGATGGAGCTGGATGCGCCGTTCGCGCTGCCGGCGATCCTGGAACGCGCCGATCCGGCCGATGCCTTCGTCTCCAACCGCCATGCCAGCCTGGACGCGCTGCCGCATGGCGCGGTGGTGGGCACCTCGTCGTTGCGCCGCCAGGCGCAGCTGCGCGCGCTGCGCCCGGACCTGCAGGCGCGCGACCTGCGCGGCAACGTCAACACCCGCCTGGCCAAGCTCGACGCCGGCGATTACGACGCCATCATCCTGGCCTGTGCCGGGCTCGAGCGCCTGGAGCTGGGGGCGCGGATCCGCGACCGGCTGCGCCCGCCGCAGTGGCTGCCGGCGCCAGCGCAGGCGGCGGTGGCGGTGGAGTGCCGCGCCGATGCCGCCGACGTGATCGCATTGCTGGCGGTGCTGGACCACGCCGCTACCCGCGCCTGCGTGGAAGCAGAGCGGGCGATGAACCGCGCGCTGGACGGCAGTTGCCATGTGCCGGTGGCCGGGCTGGCGCAGTGGCGCGGCGAGGACCTGTGGCTGCAGGGGCTGGTCGGCGGTGTCGCCGACGGGCGCGCGGTGCGCGCTCAGGCGCAGGGCCCGGGCAACGATCCGGAAGCGCTGGGCCGGGATGTCGCGCGCCAGCTGCTGGACGGCGGCGCCGGCGACCTGCTGCGCTGAGGCGGGAAACAGGAAAAGGGAACGGGGAATGGACGGGTGGCGCGTGGCCGTGGCGCGCCGCAGGCGCTCATCCCGCGGCCGCTGCCCGTCTTCCTGTTCCCCGTTCCCGGCTTCTTACTTGAAGCTGTAGACCACGTTCATCGTGGCCAGGGTGTCGGTCTTGCGCTTGTCCTCGGCCACGTCGCTGTTGTAGCGGGCCTGCCAGCCGGCCTTGAGCGCGAAATGGCGGTTCATCGCCACCGAAACGCCGAAATCGTTCTGCGCGAAGGTGTTGTACGAACCGGACTCGACCAGCAGGGTGTTCACCAGGTCGGTGTTGTCGGTGAGGCCGAACTTGAGGTCGAACAGGCCGCGGCCGATCAGCCCGGTGCGGTTCTCGTCGGTCTCGGAGTTGTGCGAGCGGCGTACGCCGGGGCCGATCTGGGTATCGAGCACCAGGCGTTCGCCGTCGATCAGCCGGGTGCCATAGCCCAGACCGAAGCTGCCCTGGCGGTCATAGGTGGCGAAATCATCGCTTTCGTAGCGCACCGTGGCGGTCAGCTGGCGGTGTTCGCCCAGCTGCAGCGCGCTGCCGGCGCCGGCGGTATAGCGGTTGGCGGTGGTCTGGCGCTTGCGGTAGGTGCTGCCGTCGTCGGCGGTCTGCTTGTACTCGGCGCTGGAGCGCAGCCCGAACAGGTCCATGCTGTGCACCCAGTCATCGTCGGTGTAGCGCAGCTTCAGGCGGCCGTTGAGGCTTTCGGTGGTGCTGTTGCCGCGCGCCGAGGCGAACCCGAGTTCGCCGCCGCTGCCGCTCCACGGCGAGGTCATCGCGGCGGGGTCGGAGGCATCGTCCGCCCACGCCATGGGGGCGCACAGCAGCAACGGCAGGAGCAGGGAAACGCGCAGGGACATCGGGAAGTCTCCAGGGAGGGCGGGAACGGGAACCGTTTTCATGATACCGGATGGCCCCGCCGCCCCCGCCCGCTGGCCGGGGGCGCTTGACCCGCGGTTAAGCCTGGCGCCGCGCCCGCCGCGCGCCATTCACCTCCGAGTCGGACATAATCGGGCCATGGACCGCTACGAACGCATCAACGCACTGCATCGCCTGCTCAAGTCCGCGCGCTATCCGATCACGGTGGCGCGCCTGCAGGAAGAACTGGGCTGTTCACGGGCCACGGTCTACCGCGACCTGGCCTTCCTGCGCGATGCGCTGATGGCGCCGGTGGAGGGCGATGGCGAGGCCGGTTTCCGCTACCAGAGCGGGGAAAGCGACCGGTTCGAGCTGCCGGGGTTGTGGCTGAGCTCGGAGGAACTGCACGCGCTGCTGGCGTCCCAGCACCTGCTGGCGCGTACCGGCGGCGGCGTGCTGTCCTCGGTGCTGGCACCGCTGCAGCAGCGCATCGAGAGCCTGCTGGCCGCCCAGGCCGGTGCCTCGTCGTGGCCGGTGGAGCGGGTGCGGGTGATCCCGCACCGTGGCCGCAAGCTCGACGAGGCCAGCTTCCGCACGGTGGCTTCGGGTGTGCTCGAGCGCCGCCAGCTGTCCTTCGATTACCGCGCCCGTTCCACCGACGAGGTCACCCGGCGCACGGTTTCGCCGCAGCGCATCACCCACTACCGCGACAACTGGTACCTGGATGCCTGGGACCATGGCCGCGAGGCGCTGCGCAGCTTCGCCGTGGACCGCATCCACAAGGCGCGGGTGATCGACCAGGCCGCGCGCGACATCGACGATGGCGAACTGGACGCGCAGCTGGGTGCCGGCTACGGCATCTTCTCCGGTGCGCCCAAGGGCTGGGCGACCATCCTGTTCAGCGCCAAGGCCGCGCGCTGGGTGGCCGACGAACACTGGCATTCGAAGCAGCAGGGCCGGTTCCTGGCCGATGGGCGCTACGAGCTGAAGGTGCCGTACAGCGTGTCGCGCGAGCTGCTGATGGACGTGCTGCATTACGGCTCGGACGCCGAGATCGTCGAGCCGCAGTCGCTGCGCGAGCAGGCCAAGGCACTGTTGTCGCTGGCGCTGAGCAACTACGACTGACGCCGCCCGCGCCGCAACGCCGGCGCGCTTGACCCAGGTCATGGGGCGGGAGCGGCCGCGCCGCCAGAATCGGTGTCCCCGATGGCCCGGAGCGGCGCATGGCCTTCCACGATCTGCGCGGCTTCCTGCAGCACCTGCGGGCATGCGGCCAGCTGCGCGAACTCGGCGTAGCGGTGGATCCGGAACTGGAAAGCACCGCGCTGTGCCTGCGCGCGCTGCGGGCGCAGGGGCCGGCGCTGCTGATGCCGGCCACGGGTTCGGCGCATCCGCTGCTGGGCAACCTGTTCGGCCACGGGCGCCGCATCGAGCTGGCCCTGGCCGGGCGCCCGCTGGCTTCGCTGCGCGAACTCGGCGAACTGCTGGCCGCGGTCAAGGAGCCGCGCTGGCCCGGCAACCTGCGCCAGGCGCTGGCGCACTGGCCGGAACTGGCGCAGCTGGCGCACGTGGCGCCGCGCCGGGTAGACGAGGCCGCGTTCGACGCGGACGTGCGCAGCGGCGAGGACGTCGACCTGGGCGTGCTGCCGGTGCAGCGCTGCTGGCCGCAGGATGCCGGAAGGCTGATCACCTTCGGCCTGGTGGTCACCCGCGGCACCCGCCAGCCGCGGCAGAACGTGGCCATTTACCGCCAGCAGGTGATCGGCCGCAACCGGGTGATCATGCGCTGGCTGCCGCACCGCGGTGGCGCGCTGGACTTCGCCGACTGGCAGGCCGCGCACCCGGGCAGGCCGTTCCCGGTGCTGGTGGCGATCGGCGCCGACCCGGCGACCCTGCTGGCCGCGGTGGCGCCGGTACCCGACACGCTGTCCGAATACGAGTTCGCGGGGCTGCTGCGGGCATCGCGCACCCGGCTGTGGCGCAGCGCCCTGACCGGGCTGGACGCACCGGCCGGCGCGGAGATCCTGCTGGAGGGCTTCATCCACCCCGGCGACACCGCGCTGGAAGGTCCGTTCGGCGACCACACCGGCTACTACAACGCGCAGGACACCTTCCCGGTGCTCACCGTCGAACGCATGCGCATGCGCACCGGCGCGATCTACCACGGCAGCTACATGGGGCGCGCGCCGTACGACGAGCCCTCGGTGCTGTCGATGGCGCTGAACGACGTGTTCGTGCCGATCCTGCGCAAGGTGTTCCCCGAGATCGTGGATTTCTACCTGCCACCTGAGGCATGTTCGTACCGGATCGCGGTGGTGGGCATCCGCAAGCAGTATGCGGGCCATGCGCGGCGGATCATGATGGGCATCTGGTCCTACCTGCGCCAGTTCACCTACACCAAGTTCGTGATCGTCACCGATGACGACATCGACGTGCGCGACTGGTCGCAGGTCGTGTGGGCGATCGCGACGCGGGTGGACCCGGCGCGCGACAGCATGCTGGTGGAGAACACGCCCATCGATTACCTGGACTTCTCCAGCCCGACCCCGAACCTGGGGTCCAAGCTGGGACTGGATGCCACCCACAAATGGCCGGGGGAAACCGCCCGCACCTGGAGCCGGCCGATCCAGCCCGACCCGGAAGTGGAGCGCCGCGTCGACGCGCTGTGGCGCGCGGTGATCGCGCACTGATCAGTCGGTGGCGGCATCCCATGCCGGGTCGTCGAACAGCTGCGGGTAGCGTGCCAGCGCCGCGCGCATGGCGGCGATCTCCGCCACCGGCACCTGCTGCGACGTGCGCACCGCCTCGGCACCGGCCAGGAACCGGGCCAGCAGGCCATGCAGTGCCACGTCGGCGTCGGGCTCGAGCCTGCAGTTGGCGAAGATGTCGTTGACCGAGGTATCGATCAGCGCCACCGTGCTGGTCGCCTGGGCGATGCCCATGTGGCCGTGCTCGTAATGTTCCAGCGCCTGCACTGCCACGCGGATGTCGCGCATACCCTTGCGCAGCGGTGCGTCGCTGGCCCAGCGCTGCGCGGGTACCGGCGCCGTCGCGGTGAGCGGCGCATGCGCGGCATGCCCCTCGTGGGCGGACTGCGCGGCGGCGGTCGCGGAGGAAAGCGCGCCGGCGAGGATGAGCAGCAGGGCGCAAGGCAGGGTCGTGCGTCGCATGGTGTTCTCCGGAACGATGGGCCGATGCCCATCCGTGCCGCAGCATCACACGCAGGCGCGCCGGCGCCCATGATCCACGTCAACGGCGGGCGGGCGCGGCGCTTGACCCACGTCAAGGACGCATGTGGCTGCCCGCAGGATCATGCCGGCTCCCCCGGGCCGGAGCCTCCGCATGCAACTGGTATGTCCCGCCGGCAACCTGCCGGCCCTGCAGGCGGCGGTGGATGCGGGAGCCGACGCGGTGTACGCGGGCTTCCGCGATCAGACCAATGCGCGTGCGTTCCCCGGCCTGAACTTCTCGGACGACGAACTGCGTGCCGGCATCCGCTATGCGCATGCGCGCGGCGCATCCGTCTATCTGGCGTTGAACACCTATCCCGACAGCGCGCGCCTGGGCGACTGGTACGCGGCCGTGGACAAGGCAGCCGCGCTGGGCGCCGACGCCATCATCGCCGCGGAGATGGCGGTGCTCGATTACGCCATGCGCACGTACCCGCGGCTGCCGCGCCATCTGTCCGTGCAGGGCTCGGCCACCACCGCGCCGGCGCTGCGCTATGCCTACGAGCGCTTCGGCATCAGCCGCGCGGTGTTGCCGCGGGTGTTGTCCATCCAGCAGGTCGAACGCCTGTGCGAAAGGTCCCCGGTGGCGCTGGAGGTGTTCGCCTTCGGCAGCCTGTGCATCATGGTCGAAGGCCGCTGCCAGCTGTCCAGCTACGTCACCGGTGCCTCGCCGAACCGGCATGGCGTGTGTTCCCCGGCCAAATTCGTGCGCTGGGACGAGCACCCCGACGGCAGCCGCAGCGTGCGCCTCAACGACGTACTGATCGACGCGTTCCAGCCGGATGAAGCGGCCGGCTACCCGACCGTGTGCAAGGGCCGCTTCGCGGTCGGCGACGAGGTCTTCCATGCACTGGAAGAGCCGACCAGCCTCAACACCATGGAACTGCTTCCGCGGCTCAGGCAGATCGGCGTGGCCGCGCTGAAGATCGAGGGCCGCCAGCGCGGCGTGGCCTACGTCGGTCCGGTCACGCGCACTTGGCGCAGGGCCATCGACCAGCTCGCCGCCGATCCCGCGCACTGGCGGCCGCGGCCTGAGTGGCAGGCCGAACTGGCGCGCCATGCCGAAGGCCACCAGACCACGCTCGGCCCGTACCACCGCGCCTGGCATTGAAGGAGCGACGATGAAACTCAGCCTTGGCCCGCTGCAGTACTTCTGGCCGCGCGAGCGCACGCTGGCGTTCTACCGCGAGGCGATCCACTGGCCGCTGGACGTGGTCTACCTGGGCGAGACCGTGTGCAGCAAGCGCCGCGAACTGCGCACCGCCGACTGGCTGGCGCTCGCCGCGGAGCTGGCCGCTTCCGGCAAGCAGATCGTGCTGTCGACGCTGGCGCTGATCGAGGCCGAGTCGGAACTGGGCGTGCTTGACCGCCAGGTGTCGCACGGCGGCTTCTGGATAGAGGCCAACGACCTGTCCGCGGTGCAGCGGTGCCGGGAGAAGGGCCGCCCGTTCGTGGCCGGCCCTTCGCTCAACGTCTACAACCATCGTGCGCTGGCGATGCTGGCCGAGGACGGCATGCGCCGCTGGGTGCCGGGCGTCGAGCAGGGGCGCGTGTTGATCGGCGAGCTGAAGCAGGCGTTCGTCGCCGCCGGTGGCGCGATGCCGGAGCTGGAGGTGACCGCCTGGGGACGCTTGCCACTGTCGTACTCGGCGCGCTGCTTCACCGCGCGCGCGCTGGACGTGCCCAAGGACCACTGCGGCTTCCGCTGCATCGACCATCCCGACGGCATGCCGCTGGCCACCCGCGAGGGCCGCCCGTTCCTGCGCATCAACGGCATCTCGGTGCAGGGCGAGGAAACCACCGACCTCGGCCCGGAGCTGCCGGAGCTGCGCACGCTGGGCGTGGACATCCTGCGCCTGTATCCGCAGGCCGAAGGCATGGAAGCGGTGGTGCGGCATTTCGATCAGGCGCGCACCCATGCGACGGTGCCGCCGCGGCTCGGCCAGCGCAACGGCTACTGGCACGGCGAGCCGGGCATGCGCATGCCGGCCTGAGCCGGCATCCGCCGCCGCGTTGCCGCACCGCAATGCGGGGAGCGGCCCACAGGCCGCGCGCATCGGCCTGGATGGGCAGTGCGCCGGCCACGACGGGGCGCGCCGGATCTGGGATGCGGGGCGCGATGGTCGCGCCAGCCGCCCCAGCTGTCACTGCATGCGTGGTTCGGTCCCGCTGACGCCAGCCATGGGCAGCGGGCATGTCGGCTCGGGCTCAGTCGGCCAGGAAGTGCGCGCCCAGGCTCTGCGTGCGGCGCAGCGCCGCCGCCAGCAGCGCGCGCGCCAGCCCGCCCTGCCACCCGTCCGCTGCCGGGTACTGCTGCAGGGCCGCCCGCAGGGCTTTGCCGCTGCGCACCGGCCCCAGGGCCTGCATCATGGTTTCGCGCAGGCCGGCAATGCGGATGGCATCGAGCGATGGACCGCGCCGCACCAGGGTGCATCCGCCGTGGCTTGCGCCGGTGCCCGGCAGTGCGCCCAGCAGCGCCCCCAGCCGGCGGCCGAACACAACGCCTTCCAGCAGGGAGTTGCTGGCCAGGCGGTTGGCCCCGTGCACGCCGTTGCAGGCCACTTCGCCCACCGCGTACAGGCCGGGCAGCGAACTGCGGCCATCGGTATCGACGGCGATGCCGCCCATGTGGAAATGCGCGGCCGGTGTCACCGGGATCGGCTGCAGGCGCGGGTCGATGTCGTGCTGCATGCAGGCAGCGAACACGGTGGGGAAGCGCGCCGCAAAGGTCGTGCCGATGCCCCGTGCATCCAGCCATGCGCCGCCCTCGCGGCAGGCCTGCCAGACCTGCCGCGCGACGACATCGCGCGGCGCCAGGTCGGCCAGCGGATGCACGCCGTCCATCAATGGCCGGCCTTCGGCGTCGAGCAGCCGAGCGCCGGCGCCGCGCAGCGCCTCGGTCACCAGCGGCAGGCGGTGCAGCCCGGGCAAGGCAAGCGCGGTGGGATGGAACTGCACGAACTCCAGGTCGCGCGGCGCGGCGCCCGCGGCCAGGGCCAGCGCCAGCCCGTTGCCGTCGGCATCGGCCGGGTTGCTGGTCCGTGCGAACAGCCCGCCGATGCCGCCGGTGGCAAGCACCACCGCGCACCCGTGGATCCGCTCGGCATGGCCAAAGGCATCGAGCGCGTGGACGCCACAGGCGTGGCCATCGCGCAGCAGCAGGCCGGTGACATCCAGGCCCGCGCAGCGATGGATGTGCGGTGCGCGGCGCGCGGCCGCGACCAGGGCCTGCATCACCTTCGCGCCGGTGGCGTCGCCGCCGGCATGCACGATGCGCGCGCGGTCATGGCCGCCTTCGCGGCCCAGTTGCAGGGTGCCGCTGGCGTCGCGGTCGAAGGCCACGCCCTGGTGCTGCAGCCACTGGACCGCGGCCACCGCGTCGCCGGTCAGCCGCGCGACTGCGGCGCGGTCGTTGTGCTGGCTGCCGGCCAAGCAGGTGTCGTGCGCATGGGCCTGCGCGGTGTCGCCATCGCCGACCGGCGCGGCGATGCCGCCCTGCGCCAGCGTGCTGGCCACATCGCTGCCTTCACGCGCACGGGTGAGCAGCAGTACCGGCGCTGGCGCGGCGGCCAGCGCCGTCGCCAGCCCGGCGATGCCCCCGCCGACGATGAGGATGGGCGCGTTCACACCGGGTCGCGACGGCCCACCGCCAGCATCCGTTGCAGTGCCTTGCGCGCGCGCCGGGCGATGTCCTCGGGCACCGTCACCTCGTGGCGCAGCTCGCGCAGGCAGGCATGGATGTTGGGCAGGGTGATCCGCTTCATGTGCGGGCACAGGTTGCAGGGCTTGATGAACTCCACCTGCGGGAACTGGTTGCGCAGGTTGTCGGCCATCGAGCACTCGGTGATCATCGCCACCCGCGCCGGCTTTTCCTGGGCCAGCCAGCGCCCCATCGCACTGGTCGAGCCGACGAAATCGGCCTCCGCCAATACGTCCGGCGGGCATTCCGGGTGCGCCACGATCTTCGCGTCGAAGCGCTCGCGGGTGTGCCGGGCTTCGATCGCGGTGAACTTCTCGTGCACCTCGCACTGGCCGTTCCACAGCACCAGTTCGACACCGGTCTGCCGCGCGACCCAGGCGCCGAGGTAGCGGTCGGGCAGGAAGATCACCTTGCCGGTGCCGAATTCGGCGGCCATGGCTTCGACCACCTGCGTGGCGTTGGCCGAGGTGCAGCAGGCGTCGGATTCGGCCTTCACCGCCGCGCTGGTGTTGACGTAGCTCACCACCGGCACGCCGGGATGCCGCGCGCGCAGGGCGCGCACGTCGTCGGCGGTGATCGAGGCGGCCAGCGAGCAGCCGGCGTCCGGGTCGGGAATCAATACGGTCTTGCCGGGGGCCAGGATTCTGGCGCTTTCGGCCATGAAGTGGACGCCGCACAGCACGATCAGCTCGGCGTCGCAGTCGGCCGCCGCCTGCGCCAGCGCCAGCGAATCGCCGGTGACGTCGGCCACGCCGTGGAAGATCTCCGGCGACTGGTAACTGTGCGCCATGATCACCGCGCCGCGCTGGCGCTTGAGTTCGCCGATGGCGTCGATCCACGGCAGGTGCAGCGGTACCTCCAGGCACGGGATCAGCCGTTCCAGAGTGTCGACCAGCGCTGCGTAGCGCACTTCGAGTCCGGGGTGCCAGGCGGGCGTGGTGGAGGTGTTCATGCGGTACCGGGGTGGGAGGGAGGGCTCCCGCGCGGTGCCGGCGCGGGCATCGGAGGCGCGCCGGTGCTCAGGCCCGCGCCTGGTGCGCGCTGCGTGCCGCGCGGGCCAGGCGTGCGCTGCGGTTGAGCGCGATGCGCAACCCCAGCGGCACGCTTTCCCACGGCAGGCGGTCGAGCAGGTTGCGTGCGGTCAGGCCCAGCTCGACATCGCCGGTGAGCCGCAGTCGCCGCTGGAAGAACAGGGTGTCGGCGTCTTCCAGCCGCCCGGTCAGCAACAGCAGGTCGGTGGCGCTGCCGCACACGCTGGCTTCGGCGGCAGCGTCGTCGACAACCACCAGGCGCTGGCCCTGCAGCGCCACCACCCAGCGCAGGCCGAGGTCGCTGACCTCGATCCCCAGCCGGCGGCCGGCCATGAAGTCGAGCGTGCCGTCGCGCAGCGGCGCGGCCAGCACTTTGGCCATCGCCTGCTCCAGCAGGCGCCTGTGCACCGCAGGTGGTACCGCACGCAGCAGCGGGGCGATGCGGCGCGGCGGCGGCAGCAGCCGCAGCAGGGTGTGCGCCGGTGTCGGCGGGTAAGCGTCGTGGGTGTGCATCATGGGGGCGATGATCGCGGCATTGCCCGCGGTTGCTCCTTGATCCAGATCAGGTTGCAGCCCTTGCGTGCGGCAGGCGTCGCCGATGGCCAGCGCCAGCACGCCGCTGGCGGTCGCCGGCGGTACTCCCAGCATCGAGGCCAGGCGCTCGGCCCGATGGCGCACGCGCTGTTCGCGCGCACCATCGCGGCCCTGGACCCCGGCACGGGCCTTGATGCGTCCGGCCAGCCGCGCCAGCCGCGTGCGCGCGGCCAGCAGCAGCACCAGCCCGTCGTCCACGCCATCGATGGCCAGCCGCACCGGCGCCAGCCCACGTGCCTGTTCAGCCATGCGTTTTTTCCTGGTTGAGCGCCCGCACGGCCGCCAGCACCTGCGTGGCATGGAGCGCTTCGGCCCCGGTGGCATCGAAATCGGCGTGCCTGTGCTGCTTCACCCCGTGATTGGACAGGACGAGGTGAGTGCCGGCGACCGCGCCCGCGTTCGCCCGGCAGGCGCAAACGCACTGCAGCACGCCGCCGTCCAGGGTGAGGATGCGGCGTCGGCTGCGTGCGGTGCGGACCCGACCGGCAACGCCGCCCCCGATCCCGGCGATGCAGGACATCCCCGCCTGGCCGGCGCGGTCCGGCCGCAGCGCCAGGTGGTTTGCCACCTGCGTCGCGCGGGAGCAGCCCGGGCATGAATACAGCAGCGGCCGCGCGCGGCCCACGCCGTCGCCTGCGTGCCGTGGGAATGCCGGCGTACCGCGGCGCTGCAGCTGCGCGTTCATCGCCGTCGCGCCGGCCGGGGAGCGCAAGGACGGGCAGGGGCATTGGGCATGGCGTTGTCCCGGTCGAAGGACAGCCATGCTAGGCCGCGGCCGGCGCGCGGCGATTGACGCAGGTCAAAGCCCCCGGCTCCGGCGGCGCCGCTCAGTCGCGGTTGGGCACCTCGAAGCCGAGCTTGCCGACCTGCGACGGATGCTGCGGCACCCGCTTGAGCTTGTCGGTGTTGACCTCGTAGCGGTCGCGCAGGCGCAACGCCAGCTGCCGGTACAGCGCGGCGTCCATGTCCGGCTCGCGGGCGAAGATCCACGCCATTTCGCGGCCCGGGTAGCCGATCAGCGCCCAGGAATAGTCCGGCGCCACTTCCAGCACGCGGGTGTGGGTGGGCACCACCTTGTAGAACCAGGTGCGCCAGCGGCGGTTGCCGCTGTCCTCGTCCACCCGCGCGCGCAGGTCGAGCTCCTCCTCGGGCGCGGTGAAACCATCGCGGTACTGGTAGCGGATCGAGACCCGGTCGTCGCCGCGCAGGGTGTAGGTGTTGACGCTGGCCACATGCCCGCGCTCGACGAAGTTCGGCACCCGTCCGATCACGTACCAGCGCCCCATGAACCTCTGCAGGTCGATCGGGCCGTCGGCAATGCCCTCGGCCTGGGGAGCGGCCGCCGCGGCGTCCTGTGCGAGGGCCGGCGCCAGCGGCAGGGTCAGGCTCAGCAACAAGGCAGACAGGAACGCAGGAAAGGGTCGCATTGCGGAGTGGAGCGCCGTGGTGGATGACGCCAGCATGTTCGATGGGCGGCGATGGACGCGTCAATGCCCGGTCGCACCCCCTGAGATGGATGCCCGGCAGCATGCGCCCGAACCCGTTACCGGAGCATGTCATGGCTGTCTCGTCCCGCCGTACTTCCGATGAACATCCCGATCCGCGCGTGTTGCGCTGCGTCAGGCAGGCCGCGCTCGCGGGGCTGGCCCTGGTGCTGGTGTGGCCGGCCATGCGCGGCAGCAATGCCTGGATCGGCTGGCTGCCGCTGTGGCTGCTGGGCATGCCGTTGAGCGCATGGTGGGCGCTGTACCGGTTCCGCCTGCCCGCGGCCTGGCGCAACCGGCGGCAACGCAGCGGCAGCCGGCAGCGGCCGCAGGCGCGGCGCCTGCGCCGGGCGCGCCCGGCCGCCGCGGTACGCGCGGCCTGACCTTCGACAGGGGAAGCCCGCGGGGCGGCTGTGCTAGCGTGCGCGGCCTATGACCGCATGGAGCCATCATGTCCCGACTCTCTTCCGCCTGCCTTGCCGCGGGCCTGTTCACCGCCAGCCTGTCCGGAGCCGCCATGGCCGCCGATGAAGGCCAGGATAAATACGCCTGGCTGGAAGACGTCACCGGCGACAAGCCGCTGGCGTGGGTGAAGGAACAGAACGCCAAGGCCGAGGCGCGGCTGGCGCAGAGCCCGCAGTTCAAGGAGATGGAGGCCGGCATCCGCGCGGTGCTGGATTCGGACGCCAAGATCCCCGGCGTCGAGAAGATCGGCGACTACTACTACAACTTCTGGAAGGACAAGCAGCATGAGCGCGGCGTGTGGCGCCGCACCACGCTGGTCGAGTACCGCAAGGCCGAGCCGCTGTGGGAGACCGTCCTGGACCTGGACGCGCTGAACAAGGCCGAAGGCGAGAACTGGGTATGGCACGGCGCCAACTGCCTGCGCCCGCAGTACACCCGCTGCCTGATCGCGCTGTCACGCGGCGGTGCCGACGCCGACGTCACCCGCGAGTTCGACCTGTCGAAGAAGGAGTGGATCAAGGACGGCTTCTTCCGCCCGGAGGCCAAGGGCGGCCTGGGCTGGATCGACCAGGACACCGTGTTCGTCTACACCGATTTCGGCGACGGCTCGATGACCACGTCCGGCTACCCGCGCGTGGTCAAGCGCTGGAAGCGCGGCACGCCGATGTCGGCGGCCACCCCGGTGTACGAAGGCACGCCGCAGGACATGTACATCGCGGCGATGCATGACGACACCCCGGGCTTCGAGCGCGACTTCGTCAGCCGCACCATCGCCTTCTACAACAACGAGCTGTTCCTGCTCGGTGCCGACGGCAAGCTGGCCAAGGTCGATGCGCCCAATTCGGCCGAGAAGGGCGTGCGCCGCGAGTGGCTGACCCTGGAACTGCGCGAGCCGTGGACCGTGGGCGGCAAGACCTACGCCGCCGGCTCGCTGCTGGCGACGAAGTTCGACGACTTCATGGCCGGCAAGCGCGAGTTCGACGTGCTGTTCGCGCCCACCGACAGCACCTCGCTGGCCGGCGCCGCCTGGACCCGCAACCATGTCGTGCTGAACGTGCTCGATGACGTCAAGAACCGGCTGCAGGTGCTGACCCACGGCAAGGATGGCTGGACCCGCAGCGATTTCGTCGGCGCCCCGGCGTTCGGCACCATCGGCGTCGGCGCGGTGGATCCGGATGAAAGCGACGCGGTGTGGATGACCGTCACCGATTACCTGACCCCGACCACGCTGTCGCTGGCGCAGATCGGCCAGCAGCCGGAAGTGCTCAAGACCATGCCGGCGTTCTTCGACGCCAGCGGCAAGGTGATCGAGCAGCACTTCGCCACCAGCAAGGACGGCACCCGCGTGCCGTACTTCGTGGTGCACGGCAAGGACATGAAGCGCGACGGCTCCAACCCGACCCTGCTGTACGGCTACGGCGGTTTCGAGATCTCGCTGACCCCGTCCTATTCCGGCGGCATGGGCCGCGCATGGCTGGACAAGGGCGGTGTGTATGTCGTGGCCAACATCCGCGGCGGCGGCGAGTACGGCCCGCGCTGGCACCAGGCCGCGCTGAAGCAGAACCGGCACAAGGCCTACGAGGACATGGCAGCCGTGGCCAGCGACCTGGTCGCGCGCGGGATCACCAGCGCCAGGCACCTGGGCGTGCAGGGCGGCAGCAATGGCGGCCTGCTGACCGGCAACATGCTCACCCAGTATCCGGAGCTGTTCGGTGCGGTGGTGGTGCAGGTGCCACTGCTGGACATGAAGCGCTACAGCCACCTGCTGGCCGGTGCCTCGTGGATGGCCGAGTACGGCAACCCGGACACCGCGGACTGGGAGTTCATCAAGACCTTCTCGCCGTACCACCTGTTCGACCCGGCGAAGAACTACCCGCCGGTGCTGTTCACCACCTCCACCCGCGATGACCGCGTGCACCCGGGCCATGCCCGCAAGATGGCGGCCATGATGATCGACGCCGGCAAGAACGTGACCTACTACGAGAACATCGAAGGCGGCCACGGCGGCGCGGCCAACAACGCGCAGGCCGCGCACATGTCGGCGCTGGCCTATAGCTTCCTGTGGGAGCAGCTGGGCGGTAAATGAGGTATCAAGCCGACGCCACCGCAAGGTGGCGTCGGCTTGTCCGGCTCTGGATCGCAATTCCAATGTGCGGCACTCTGGGCCAATGTGGTTCGCCCTGCGCAGTCAGGTTCTCGATGCGAGCGACGCCTAAAACGTGATGCCACTCCATGTCCCTGGTAGTAGGAAACGGGAGGCGCAATATGCTGGTGAATATGAAGCCATCGTTGTGGCTCCTGTTGATTGCAGGGGCGGTTGCCGCCGCGCATGCCCAGCCTTCGGTATCTGCGTCTGAAGATCCGGCGCCAGCCCTGGAGTGCAACGGGGCGGTCTACCGGTTTCTACCCGGAGAAGTCAATTATTGCCTTGCCCTCAAGATGTGGGAAAAGGGTGACTATCGGCGAGGTGAAGAGTTTCTGCTGCTCGCCGCGGGCTGGGGCAGCAAGCCCGCTCAATACTCCCTTGGCCTTGCCTATTTCAACGGCGAGGGAGTCGCGAAGGATCGACCCCTGGGCCTGGCATGGCTGACACTGGCTGCGGAGCGTGATGATCCGACATTCAAGGCTGTCATGAGATCGGTGTATGCCGCCATGCCGGTCGATGAGCGAGGCAGGGCGGAAGTGCTCTACGCCAAGCTGCGGGAGCAATACCGGGACGATGTCGCGGCGGTACGTGCCAAGACGAGGTACGACCGTGAAATAAGGGCGGTTGCCGGCAATGCGGCGTACAGCCCCCGGCTATGCATTGCCGGGCTTAACTCGGGCGCATTGGCAGGCGACGTTGACGCGGTCAGTCAATCATGTCCGCCTGCAACTCGGGCCGTGGAGACGCTCAACAAAATGTCGGAACAGTATTTCAAGGGATGGCGGAGTCGCGTGGATGTCGGTCCGTTGCAGGAAGTCAGGGAGCCCGAGGTGCGTCCCCATGATCCTGCAGGTTGATTTACTTGATCCCTGAGCGCTTTGGCATGCTGACGCACCGCGCGCAGGCCGGTTGGCGTGGGGCTGCTTTGACTCCCCCTCACTTCTGTTCACCCGCTCCTCGTCCCGGGCGCTGGGCCTTCCAGCGTTCCAGCCCGCGCGCGATCCGCGTCACCGCCTCCTGCAGCCGCGCCACGTCCTGGGTATAGGCGATGCGCACATGCTGGCGAGCGCGGTGGTGGCCGAAGTCCAGGCCCGGAGTGAACGCCACGTGCTCGGTCTCCAGGAAGTGGGCGCAGAACGCCTGCGCATCGTCGGTGAATGCGCTTACGTCGCAGTACAGGTAGAACGCGCCCTGCGGCTCCACGTCGATGCGGAAGCCGAGGCTGCGCAGCGCCGGCAGCAGGTAGTCGCGGCGCTGGCGGAACTGTTCGCGGCGCTGCTCGAAGATGGCGATGGTTTCCGGCTCGAAGCAGGCCAGCGCCGCGTGCTGGGCCATCGACGGCGCACTGATATACAGGTTCTGCGCCAGCTTCTCCAGCTCGGGCACCGCCGCCGGTGGCGCCACCAGCCAGCCCAGGCGCCAGCCGGTCATGCCGAAGTACTTGGAGAAGCTGTTCAGCACGAACGCCGCGTCGTCCACTTGCAGCACGCTGGGCGCGTCGAAACCGTAGGTCAGGCCGTGGTAGATCTCGTCCACCACCAGGTGTCCGCCGCGTGCCTTCAGCGTGGCGGACAGTGCGGCCAGCTGCGCGGCATCGAGCGTGGTGCCGGTGGGATTGGCCGGCGAGGCGACCAGCGCGCCGACGCTGTCATCGTTCCAGTGCCGCTCGACCAGCGCCGGGGTCAGCTGGTAGCCGCTGTCCGGGCCGGCCGGCACCAGCTGCGCGGCACCCTCGACCAGGCGCAGGAAATGGCGGTTGCACGGATAGCCCGGGTCGGCCAGCAGCCAGTGCCGGCCCGGGTCGACCAGCAGGCTGGAGGCCAGCAGCAGCGCGCCCGAGCCGCCCGGGGTCACCAGGATCCGTTCCGGGTCGATCTCCAGGTCGTAGCGGCCGCGGTAGAAGCCGGCGATGGCCTCGCGCAGCGCCGGCAGGCCGCGCGCGGCGGTGTAGCGGGTATGACCGGCGGCGAGCGCGGCCTGGCCGGCGCGGATGATCGGCGCGGCGGTGGTGAAATCGGGTTCGCCGATCTCCAGGTGGATCACGTCGTGGCCGGCCTGCTCCAGCGCATTGGCGCGGGCCAGCAGGGACATGACATGGAACGGGGCGATCTCGTGGCTGCGCCGGCTGTAGCCGGACGGGGTGGGGGCGGCGGTGTTCATCGCCGCCATCATAGGCCGCCGCGCGCAGGCCGTGCCCGCGGCGACGTCCATGGCACACTGTCGGCCATCGCCCGGGCGGCAACGTGTCCGTCCATGGAGCCCGTGCCGTGAAACCTGTCCTTTGCCTGTTGGTCGCAAGCCTGATGATGAATACCGCCGCCGCTTCCCCGCCCGTCCCCCCCGATGCTGAAAAGCGTCCCCACCAGGTCAGGGCGCCGTTCGGCGCGGTCCGCGAGGACGTGTACTACTGGCTGCGCGACGATGCGCGCAAGGACCCGGCGATGCTGGCCTACCTCAACGCCGAGAACGCCTACACCGATGCGCTGATGGCGCCGCTCAAGCCGTTGCAGGACACGCTCTACGCCGAGATCGTCGGCCGCATCAAGCAGGACGACGCCAGCGTGCCGTACCGCGAACGCGGTTACTGGTATTACACCCGCTACGAGACCGGCAAGGACTACCCGGTCCACGCCCGCCGCAAGGGCGACATGCAGGCGCCGGAAGAAGTGCTGCTGGACCTGAACGCCATGGCCGAGGGCAAGGGCTACTTCGCCGTCGACGACATGGAAGTCAGCCAGGACAACCGCCTGCTGGCCTGGGCCGAGGATGACGTCGGCCGCCGCCAGTACGTGATCCGCTTCAAGGACCTCGCCACCGGGCAGCTGCTGCCGGACGTGATCCACGGGGTGTCGCCGAACGTGGTGTGGGCCGACGACAACCGCACCCTGTTCTATGTCGAGAACGACCCGGAGACCCTGCTCACGGTGCGCGTGAAGAAGCACGTGCTCGGCACCCCGGCCAGCAGCGACGCGCTGGTCTACGAGGAAGACGACGACAGCTTCTACATGGGCGTGGGCCGCACCCGCGACGACCGCTACATCACCATCGGCGTGGACAGCACCGTGTCCTCCGAGCTGCGCTACGCGCCGGCCGCCGACCCGGCGGTGTTCACCGTGCTGGCGCCGCGCGAGCGCGACGTGGAGTACGACGCCGACCATTTCGACGGCCGCTGGGTGATCCGGACCAATGCCGACGGCGCCAAGAACTTCAAGCTGGTCACCGCGGCCGACGGCGCCACCTCGCGCGCGCAATGGCGCGACTGGGTGAAGCACGACCCGCAGGTGCTGGTGGAAGGCTTCGAGCTGTTCGACGGCTTCACCGCCATCGCCGAACGCGCCGAGGCGCTGGAGCGGGTGCGCCTGCTGTTCGCCGACGGCCGCAGCGAACTGGTCAGGGCCGACGAGCCGGCGTATTCGATGGGCCTGTCGGTCAACGCCGAACCGGACACCGACTGGCTGCGCTACAGCTACACCTCGCTGACCACGCCGGCCACCACCTACGAACTGAACGTGAAGACCGGCGAGCGGCGCCAGCTCAAGCAGCAACCGGTGATCGGCTACGACCCGTCGCTGTACCAGACCGAGCGCGTGTGGGTGACCGCGCGCGACGGCGCCCGGGTGCCGGTGTCGCTGGTCTACCGCAAGGGCTTCCGCAAGGACGGCACCGCCGCGCTGTACCAGTACGCCTACGGCAGCTACGGCATGTCGATGGATCCGCATTTCAACCAGAGCGTGGTCAGCCTGCTGGACCGCGGCGTGGTCTATGCCATCGCCCATATCCGCGGCGGCGAGGAAATGGGCCGCCACTGGTACGAGGACGGCAAGCTGCTGCGCAAGCAGAACACCTTCAACGACTTCATCGACGTCACCCGCGCGCTGGTGGCGCAGGGCTACGCGGCGAAGGACCGGGTGGCCGCGGCCGGCGGCAGCGCCGGCGGCCTGCTGATGGGGGCGGTCGCCAACCAGGCGCCGGCCGACTACCGGGTGATGGTGGCGCAGGTGCCGTTCGTGGACGTGGTCACGACCATGCTCGACGCCAGCATCCCGCTGACCACCAACGAGTATGACGAGTGGGGCAACCCCGAGCAGAAGCCGTACTACGACTACATGCTCGGCTACTCGCCCTATGACAACGTGCGGGCGCAGGCCTATCCGGCGCTGTTCGTCGGTACCGGGCTGTGGGATTCGCAGGTGCAGTACTGGGAGCCGGCCAAATGGGTGGCGCGCCTGCGCGACGTCAACACCGGCACCCATCCCATCGTGTTCCGCACCAACATGGAAGCCGGCCATGGCGGCAAGTCCGGCCGCTTCCAGCGCTACCACGAGCTGGCCGAGGCCTACGCGTTCGTGCTGTCGCAGCTGGACGTGGCGCACTGACGGCAGCGGCGTACGTGCCGGAGCCGCCCACCCCGCGCGGACCGCGCCCGCCACGCCTGCGCTGGGCGTGGTGGCTGCTGGCCTATGCCAGCCTCGGGGTGGGCATCGTCGGCATCTTCGTGCCGGGGTTGCCGACCACGGTGTTCGTGCTGATCGCGGCCTGGGCCGCCTCGCGCGGCTCCGCCCGGCTGCACCGCTGGCTGCTGTCGCATCCGCGCTTCGGCAAGGCCATCGCCGACTGGCAGGCGCACGACGCGGTCAGCCGCAGGGGCAAATGGATGGCCACCCTCACCATGCTGGCCTGCGCGTTGATCATGTTGTGGTGCGTGCCGCTGGCCTGGGTGAAGGCGATATCGATCGGCAGCATGGCCTGCGTCTGCACCTGGCTGTGGACGCGCCCGCTGCCGCCGGCAGAGTGAGCCCGGGTGCGTGGGCGCGCGGCTGTGTTGACCGCCGAGTGGATATACTCGGGCCATGAACAAGACGTCCCGCCTTCCGATGCTCGTTGCAGCCGCCTGTGCGCTGCTGGTCCTCACCGCCTGCGGCAACAAGGGGCCGCTGGTGATGCCGCAGAAGCCGGTGCCGGTGGAAGAGCAGGAAGTGAAGCCCGCCCCGCAGCCGCAGGCCGACGGCCCCGCACAGGACGCGAAGGCCGACGGCCACGATCATGAATAGGGCGGCCACGCCGCGCCTGCGTTTCAGCAAGATGCACGGTGCCGGCAACGATTTCGTGGTGCTGGACCTGCGTGACGGCACCCCACCGCCCGATGCCGGGCTGGCCGCGCGCCTGGCCGACCGCCACCGTGGCGTCGGCTGCGACCAGATCCTGACCATCGAGCCGCCGCGCGCCGCCGGCTCGGTGGCCTCATACCGGATCTGGAACTCCGACGGCTCCACCTCCCAGCAGTGTGGCAACGGCGCGCGCTGCGTGGGCGCCTGGCTGGTACGCGACGGCGCGGCGCAGGGGGAGGAATTCCTGATCGACAGCCCGCTGCGCACGCATGTCGTGCAGCGGCTGGACGCCGGGCATTACGCGGTGGCGATGGGCCGGCCCGGGTTCGCGCCGGCGTCGATTCCGCTGATCGGTTTCCCGCGCGCGCGCGAGGAATACGTGGTGCCGCTGCAGGGCGAGAACGTGCGCTTCGGCGCGGTGTCGATGGGCAACCCGCACGCGGTGCTGGAAGTGGGCCTGATCGACGCCGCCCCGGTGGAGCGGATCGGTCCGCTGCTGCAGCAGCATGCCTCGTTCCCGGAGTCGGTGAACGTCGGCTTCGCCCAGGTGCTGGACAGCGGGCATATCCGCCTGCGGGTGTTCGAGCGCGGCGTCGGCGAGACCCTGGCCTGCGGCAGCGGCGCCTGCGCCGCGGCGGTGGTGCTGATGCAGCGTGGCCGGCTGGCGCGCGATGCGGTGGTGTCGCTGCCCGGCGGCGACCTGCGCATCCAGTGGCCGGCCGATGACGCGCAGATCGTGATGTCCGGCCCGGCGGCCTTCGTATTCGATGGAGAGTGGATGGGATGAACGAAACCCTGGAGAAGATCGGCGCGCATGAAGTCGCGGCCTGGCTGCGGCGTCATCCAACCTTCCTCAAGCAGTTCCCCGACCTGGCGCTGACCCTGGTGGTGCCGCGTGATGACGGCCCGACCGCGTCGCTGGCCAGCTACCAGCTGGAAGTGCTGCGCGACAAGAACCGCGAGTTGTCGCGGCGGCTGGCCGAGCTGGGCGCCAACGCGCAGGTCAACGAGCGCCTGGCGGTGCGCACCCACCAGCTGACCCTGGCGCTGATGCGCCAGGGCAGCGCCGCCGACACCCTGCGCGCGATGGCCGCGTCGCTGGAGGAGGACTTCGCCGGCGACCTGGTGCGCATCGTCAGCCTGCAGCCGGTGGCGGAACTGGAACAGGCGCCATGGCTGCAGGTCATCGCCGCCGGCGACGCGCGGCTGGCGCCGTTCCACGACTGCCTGCAGGATGGCGAGCCGATCTGCGGCCGCCTGCAGCCGGAGAAGAACGAGGTGCTGTATGGCGAGCGGGTCGGCGAGGTGATGTCCACCGCGCTGCTGCCGCTGCCGGGCGTCGGCCTGATCGCCGTCGGCAGCCACGACCCCAACCGCTTCTATCCCGGCATGGGCACGCTGTTCCTGCGCATGATGGGCGAATCGCTGGTGGTGGCGCTGCAGCGGTTCCGCGCCGGCTGAGATGGCCGCGGCGATGAACGCCGTTGAAGCTTTCCTGTCCTACCTGCAGGTCGAGCGGCGCATGTCCGCGCACACCCTTGATGCGTACCGGCGCGACCTCGCGGCGCTGGCGCAGTGGTGCGATGCGCAGGGGGCCGGCGAACCGCTGGCGCTGGCAACCGACCAGCTGCGCGCATTCATCGCCGCCGGGCACCGCCGCGGCCTGTCGCCGCGCAGCCTGCAGCGGCGCCTGTCGGCGATCCGCAGCTTCTACGCCTGGCTGCTCAAGCGCGGCGCGATCGGCAGCAGCCCGGCGGCCAGGCTGCGCGCGCCCAAGGCGCCGCGCAAGCTGCCGCAGGTGCTCGATGCCGACGAGGCGGTGCGCCTGGTCGAGCTGCCGACCGACGCGCCGCTGGGCCTGCGCGACCGCGCGCTGCTGGAACTGTTCTATTCCTCGGGCCTGCGCCTGAGCGAGCTGTGCGCGCTGCGCTGGCGCGATATCGACCTGGCCAGCGCGATGGTGCTGGTGCACGGCAAGGGCAACCGCGAGCGCACCGTGCCGGTCGGTTCGCACGCGCTGGCGGCACTGCTGGCGTGGCGCAAGGACAGTGGCGGCAGCAACGACGGCCCGGTGTTCCCCGGCCGCGGTGGCGGCGCGATCAGCCAGCGCGCGGTGCAGATCCGGATCAAGCAGCTGGCGCAGCGCCAGGGGCTGTTCAAACATGTGCATCCGCACATGCTGCGGCACAGCTTCGCCAGCCACATCCTGGAGTCGTCCGGCGACCTGCGCGGCGTGCAGGAACTGCTTGGCCATGCCGACATCGCCACCACCCAGATCTACACCCACCTGGATTTCCAGCACCTGGCCAAGGTCTACGACGCGGCGCATCCGCGCGCCAAGCGGCGCAGCTCCCCGTCGGACTGAGCAGCGCTTCCGCACGGACGCAATGCCGCGTCTGGATAGGGCCGGCCGGGGTGCCATCGCGGCGGCATCCTGCGTGCCTGTCCCGCTTCCCGTTGAGCGCCATGGCCCCTTTGGTGCTGTCCGGCATCGATCCCGCATCGCTGCGGCCTTTGTTCGATCTCGATGACGCCGGGCTGGCGGCGCACCACGCCGTGCGCCACATCGCCGACAGCGCGCGCGGTTTCCCCTGTCGCGTCAGCCTGCGCGATGCCGCGGTCGGCGAGGAACTGCTGCTGGTGTCGTACCGGCACCCGCCCGCGGCGTCGCCGTACCGCGTCTGCGCGCCGGTGTTCATCCGCCGCGGCGCGATGCCGGCGCGGTTGGCGGCCAACGAGGTGCCGCCGCATGTCGCGCACCGGCTGCTGTCGGTGCGCGCCTGCGACCCCGCCGACTGCCGGGGGGCCGCCGAGGTGAGGGAGGGCGTGCAGGTGGGGGCGTGGCTGGGCAGCCAGCTGGACGACCCGGGCATCGCGCAGGCGCACCTGCACAGCGCCCGCCATGGCGGCTGCCTGTGCCATGCCGGGCGTGCCGGCGCGGATCCGCGCACTCAGCTGAGATGGAACATCGCCTTGGCCAGCAGCACGATGCCGAGCATGTGGCAGAAAACGCTGAGGTGGATGCGCCGGAAGCGGCGTTCGATGCGCGGGCCGTGACCGCGCGTGGCCATCGCCGCGGCGAAGTGGCCGAGCACGCTCAGCGCCAGTGCGATCTTCAGCGTGAGCAGCAACGCGAAACGGCTGGCCAGCGGCTGCGCCAGCGCCGCGCGGTAATGCCAGGCCATGCCCAGGTCACTGGCGTACAGCACCGCCAGTACCCACGGCATCACCCGGCGCGCGCGGCGGGCGATGGCCGCCTCGATGCGCTGCCGGGTCGCCGACACTTGTGACAGGGCGCTGCCGAGGATCAGCACCTCGAAGAACACCGCACCGACGAACATCAGTGCGGCGAACAGGTGCGCGGTGAGCAGCAGCGGGTAGGGAATCACGGTGTTCCTCGGGTGGCCGGGCCACGCCGCCATGAGGGTGGGGCCGCCGCTTGACCTGAATCAAGCTGTGGCCGCCCGCGGGCGGCTGCTTGAACCGTCGGCCACTGCCCCCATTGTTGCCGTGACACCCCGGAGGCCCCAATGGATCCCAGCCAGAACCCGAATGTTTTCCACGCCACCACCATCTGCTGCGTGCGTCGCGGCGAGCACGTGGCGATCGCCGGCGATGGCCAGGTCACGCTGGGCCACACGGTGATGAAAGGCAATGCGCGCAAGGTGCGCCGGCTCGGCCGCGACGGCCAGGTGCTGGCCGGCTTCGCCGGTGCCGCCGCCGATGCCTTCACCCTGTTCGAGCTGTTCGAGGCCAAGCTGGAGAAGCACGGCCAGCTGACCCGCGCGGCGGTGGAGCTGGCCAAGGACTGGCGCACCGAGCGCCGCCTGGGCAAGCTCGAGGCGCTGCTGGCCGTGGCCGACCGGGAAACCTCGCTGATCATCAGCGGCACCGGCGACGTGATCGAACCGGAAGACGGCATCATCGCCATCGGCTCCGGCGGTTCCTACGCCCTGAGCGCGGCGCGCGCGCTGCTGGCGCATACCCAGATGGACGCGCGCGCGGTGGCCACCGAGGCGATCAACATCGCCGGCGGCATCTGCATCTATACCAATACCAACGTGGTGGTCGAAGAACTCTGAGGGCACCTGCCGGACGCGACCCGCAGGCGGCTGGGGGCCACGTTCGGCATCCCGCTTCCACTGCGTCCGGCATCCCCTGCAGCCCGCGACTCCCGCCCCCCTCCGGCGCCCTCGTTTTCCAGGTAGAGCCATGACCCACAAGATCGAAGTTTCCTCCGCCACCATGACCCCGCGCGAGATCGTGCAGGAGCTGGACCGGCACATCGTCGGCCAGCACGACGCCAAGCGTGCGGTCGCCATTGCCCTGCGCAACCGCTGGCGGCGCATGCAGCTGCCGGCCGAGCTGCGCAACGAGGTGATGCCCAAGAACATCCTGATGATCGGCCCCACCGGCGTCGGCAAGACCGAGATCGCGCGGCGCCTGGCGACGCTGGCCAATGCGCCGTTCGTCAAGGTCGAGGCGACCCGCTTCACCGAAGTCGGTTACGTCGGCAAGGACGTGGAGCAGATCATCCGCGACCTGGCCGACACCGCGGTCAAGCTGTACCGCGAGCAGGCCAAGGTGCGGGTGCGCACCCAGGCCGAGGAGAAGGCCGAGGACCGCATCCTCGACGCGTTGCTGCCGCGGCGCAGCGTCGGCATCGGCTTCGATGCGGATGCCGCGCGCAACGAGCCGTCGGCGGCCGACAGCGAGACCCGCATCAAGTTCCGGCGCATGCTGCGCAACGGCGAGCTGGACGAGCGCGAGATCGAGCTGGAGATGTCCGCCAACGTGAGCATGGACATCATGACCCCGCCGGGCATGGAGGAAATGGGCCAGCAGCTGCGTTCGATGTTCGCCAACCTGGGCGGCGCCAAGTCGAACAAGCGCACGCTGACGATCAAGGCCGCACGCCCGCTGCTGGTCGAAGAGGAGGCCGGCAAGCTGGTCAACGAGGACGACATCCGCACGGCCGCGATCGAGGCGTGCGAGCAGCACGGCATCGTGTTCATCGACGAGATCGACAAGGTCGCCAAGCGTGGCGACAACGTGGGTGGGGGCGATGTTTCGCGCGAAGGCGTGCAGCGCGATCTGTTGCCGCTGGTGGAAGGCTCCAACGTGTCCACCAAGTACGGCACGGTCAAGACCGACCACATCCTGTTCATCGCTTCCGGCGCGTTCCACCTGGCCAAGCCCAGCGACCTGATCCCGGAGCTGCAGGGGCGCTTCCCGATCCGTGTCGAGCTGGGCGCGCTCAGCAAGAACGACTTCGTGCGCATCCTTACCGAGCCGAAGGCGGCGCTGACCAAGCAGTACGAAGCACTGCTGGCCACCGAGGGGGTCAAGGTGAGCTTCACCGCCGACGCCATCGAGCGCCTGGCCGAGATCGCGTTCCAGGTCAACGAGCGGCAGGAGAACATCGGTGCCCGCCGCCTGCACACGGTGCTGGAACGGCTGCTGGACACGCTCAGCTACGAGGCGCCGGACCGCGACGGTGAAACCCTGGCCATCGACACCGCTTACGTCGACCGGCACCTGGGCGAACTGGTGCAGGACCCGGACCTGAGCCGCTACATCCTGTAACCCCATCGCCTGTGCGATGACGGCGCCCCCTGTGGGCGCCGTCGTCGTTCCGGGCGCCGCCAGGGCGGGGCGTCAGGCATCCCAGCCCGCGCTGTCGTCGTGCGCCGGAAACACGCCCGGCTGGAACACCCCCTCGCGGACGTAGGCCTGCAGCACCACGTCCATCACCATCAGCCCGTCGCGCTCCAGGTCGTACTCTTCCGGCTGCGCCATGGCGTTGTACAGCGCGCCGGTCAGGCTGATGTGCAGCATGCGGCTGGCGGTGGCCGCGTCGACCCCGGGGCGCAGCTGCCCCAGTTCGCGCGCGCGCTCCAGGGTGCGGGTGACCATGTCCAGCTCCTCCTGCGAGTTCTGGCGCTGCATCGCCTGGATGCTCAGGCTTTCGCTGGACTGCTCGCTGCGCAGCAGGATCTCCATCAGGCTGCGTTGCCGCGGGTCGCCGGCCAGTTCGGCGAGCGAAACGCGGATGACCTCGCGCAGGTCCAGGATCGGCGTCTGCCGCTGCGGTGCGTAGGTGCGCTGCAGGCGCTGCACGAACGGCATGCGGTCGCGCTCGATCATCGCCTCCAGCACTTCGGTCTTGTTCCGGAAATGCCAGTACACCGCGCCGCGGGTATAGCCGGCACGGGTGGCGATCATCGCCAGCGTGGTGCCCACCACCCCGTGTTCGTGGAAACAGGCGATCGCCGCGTCGAGGATGCCCTCGCGGGTCGCCTGTGCGTCCTCTTTGCTCTTACGCGCCATCGCAGTGCCGTTGCACACAACTGACATGAAACATGTCTGAATTCTACCAATTTACAAACAGACATGCATGTATGTATCCTTCCGCGCTCTTTTGCCGTCATTCGATCGCGGTAACGTGCGCAGGCCCTTCCTGTGCGCCGCCGCGGGTGGCCGCCGTCCAGGGCGGGCCGGCCCGGTCGCATGGCTTCCTTCCTTACTGCCGAGTTTCCCCGCCATGAGTCGATCGATTCTCCGCCCCGTCCTCCTGTCGCTGCTGGTCGCCGGCGCACTGGCCGCCTGTGGCGGGCAGCCGCCGCAGCAGGGTGGTGGCCCCGGGCAGGTCACCGTCGTCACCCTGAAGGCCGAGCCGGTCACCCTGACCCGCGAACTGGTCGGCCGGGCCACCGGCTACCAGGTGGCCGAAGTGCGGCCGCAGGTCAGCGGCATCGTCGCCCGGCGCCTGTTCACCGAGGGCAGCGTGGTCAAGCAGGGCCAGCCGCTGTACCAGCTCGACGACGCCGCCTACCGTGCCCAGGCCAACAGCGCGCGGGCGCAGCTGGCGCGCGCCGAAGCCAGCGCCAACGCCGCGCGGCTGGCCGCGCGGCGCAGTACCGAGCTGGTCAAGAGCCGGGTGATCAGCGTGCAGGACGACGAGAACGCGCAGGCGGCCTGGAAGCAGGCCGAGGCCGACGTCGGTGCCGCCCGCGCCGCGCTGGACGCGGCCAACGTCACCCTGGGCTATGCCCGCATCACCGCGCCGATCAGCGGCCAGATCGGCAAGTCCAGCGTCACCCAGGGCGCGCTGGTCAATGCCGGCCAGGCCGAAGCGCTGGCCACCATCAACCAGCTGGACCCGATCTACATCGACGTCAGCCAGTCCTCGGCCGAGCTGCTGCAGCTGCGCCGCGAGCTGGCCGCCGGGCGCCTGCAGGGCGCGACCGGGCTGCCGGTGGACATCGTGCTGGAAGACGGCAGCACCTACGCGCACAAGGGCACGCTGGAGTTCTCCGAGGTCAGTGTCGACCCCGGCACCGGCAGCTATGGCCTGCGGGTGCGGGTGGACAATCCCGAGCAGGTGCTGATGCCGGGCATGTTCGTGCGTGCGGTGCTGGGCAGCGGCGTGCGCCAGGACGCGCTGCTGGTGCCGATGCAGGGCATCACCCGCGACCCCAAGGGCAATGCGAGCGCGATGGTGGTCGATGGCGAGGGCAAGGTCGCCCAGCGCGCGGTCACCGTCAGCCGTGCCATCGGCGACAAGTGGCTGGTCGAGGACGGCCTGAAGGCCGGCGACAAGGTCATCGTCGAGGGCCTGCAGAAGATCGGCCCGGGCATGCCGGTGCAGGCCACCGAGAAGGGTGCCGAGCCCGCCAAGCCCGCGGCACCCGCCGCGCCGGCCGCCCAGCAGTAAGCGGAGACATCCATGGCTCGCTTCTTCATTGATCGGCCCATCTTCGCGTGGGTCATCGCCATCATCATCATGCTCGCCGGCGCGCTGGCGATGCTCAAGCTGCCGGTCTCGATGTACCCGGAGGTCGCGCCGCCGGCGGTATCGATCTCGGCCAGTTACCCGGGTGCGTCGGCCAAGGTGGTCGAGGACTCGGTGACGCAGATCATCGAGCAGAACATGAAGGGCCTGGACGGGCTGATCTACTTCTCGTCGAACAGCTCTTCCAACGGCCAGGCCAGCATCACCCTGACCTTCGAGAGCGGCACCAACCCGGACATCGCCCAGGTGCAGGTGCAGAACAAGCTGCAGCTGGCGATGCCGCTGCTGCCGCAGGAAGTGCAGCGCCAGGGCATCAACGTCGCCAAGTCCAGCTCGGGCTTCCTCAACGTCGTCGGCTTCGTGTCCGAGGACGGCAGCATGGACGAGCACGACATCTCCGATTACGTCGGCTCCAACGTCCTGGACCCGCTCAGCCGGGTGCCGGGCGTGGGCTCGATCGAGGTGTTCGGCGGCAAGTACGCCATGCGCATCTGGCTGGACCCGAACAAGCTGCAGACCTACCGGGTCTCGGTGGACGAGGTGAGCGCGGCGGTACGCGCGCAGAACGCGCAGGTGGCCGTGGGCCAGCTGGGCGGCGCGCCGGCGGTGAAGGGCCAGCAGCTCAACGCCACCATCAACGCGCAGGACCGGCTGCAGACCCCGCAGCAGTTCCGCGACATCGTGCTGCGCACCGAGGCCGACGGCTCGACGCTGCGGCTGGGCGACGTGGCGCGGGTGGAGCTGGGCGCGGAAACCTACGACTTCGTGACCCGCTACAACGGCAAGCCGGCCTCCGGCCTGGCCGTCACCCTGGCCACCGGCGCCAACGCGCTGGACACCGCCGAAGGCGTGCGCAAGACCCTGGACGAGCTGGCGGCCAATTTCCCGCACGGGCTCAAGGCGGTGATCCCGTACGACACCACGCCGTTCGTGAAGGTGTCGATCAAGGGCGTGGTCAAGACCCTGCTCGAGGCGATCGTGCTGGTGTTCCTGGTCATGTACCTGTTCCTGCAGAACTTCCGCGCCACGCTGATCCCGACGATCGCGGTGCCGGTGGTGCTGCTGGGCACGTTCGGCATCCTCGCCGCGCTGGGCTTCTCGATCAACATGCTGACCATGTTCGCCATGGTGCTGGCGATCGGCCTGCTGGTGGACGACGCCATCGTGGTGGTGGAGAACGTCGAGCGCATCATGTCCGAGGAAGGGCTGTCGCCACTGGAGGCCACGCGCAAGTCGATGGGGCAGATCACCGGCGCGCTGGTCGGCATCGGCCTGGTGCTGTCGGCGGTGTTCGTGCCGATGGCGTTCATGAGCGGCTCCACCGGCGTGATCTACCGCCAGTTCTCGGCGACCATCGTCTCGGCGATGGCGCTGTCGGTGCTGGTGGCGATCGTGCTGACCCCGGCGCTGTGCGCGACCATGCTCAAGCCGCTGAAGAAGGGCCAGCACCATGTCGCCCACCGCGGCCTGGCCGGGCGCTTCTTCAACGGCTTCAACAATGGCTTCGACCGCACCAGCGCGACCTACCAGCGCGGCGTGCGCGGGATCCTGGCGCGGCCGTGGCGGTTCATGGCGGTGTTCGCGGCGCTGGCGGTGGCCATGGCGGTGCTGTTCATGCGCCTGCCCAGCTCGTTCCTGCCCAACGAGGACCAGGGCATCCTGATGGCGCTGGTGCAGGCGCCGGTGGGCGCCACCCAGGAGCGCACGCTGGAGTCGATCTACAAGCTGGAGGACCACTTCCTGCAGAACGAGAAGGACGCGGTGGAATCGGTGTTCTCGGTGCAGGGCTTCAGCTTCTCCGGCATGGGCCAGAACTCGGGCATGGCGTTCGTCAAGCTCAAGGACTGGGACGAGCGCACCGCCGACCAGGGCGTGGGCCCGGTCACCGGGCGCGCGATGGCCGCGCTGGGGCAGATCAAGGACGCCTTCATCTTCGCCTTCCCGCCGCCGGCGATGCCGGAGCTGGGTACCGCCTCGGGCTACACCTTCTTCCTGAAGGACAACACCGGGCAGGGCCACGAGGCGCTGGTCAACGCGCGCAACCAACTGCTGGGCATGGCCGCCAAGAGCAGCAAGCTGGCCAACGTCCGCCCCAACGGCCTGGACGATACCCCGCAGCTGCGGCTGGACATCGACGTGGCCAAGGCCGGCGCCCACGGGCTGTCGCTGGATGCGATCAACAGCACCCTGGCCACCGCGTGGGGCTCGAGCTACGTCGACGATTTCATCGACCGCGGCCGGGTCAAGCGCGTGTACATGCAGGCCGACGACGGCTTCCGCATGAACCCGGAGGACTTCAACTTGTGGACGGTGAAGAACAGCGCCGGGCAGATGGTGCCGTTCTCGGCCTTCGCCAGCCAGCGTTGGGACTACGGTTCGCCGCGGCTGGAGCGCTACAACGGCGTGTCCGCGCTGGAAATCCAGGGTGAGGCCGCGCCGGGCGTGGCCTCGGGCGACGCCATGGCCGAAGTGGAGAAGCTGGCCAGCCAGCTGCCGCCGGGCTTCAGCATCGAGTGGACCGCGGTGTCCTACCAGGAGCGCGAGGCCGGTGCGCAGACGCCGCTGCTGTACACCCTGTCGCTGCTGATCGTGTTCCTGTGCCTGGCCGCGCTGTACGAGAGCTGGAGCGTGCCGACGGCGGTGCTGCTGGTGGCGCCGCTGGGCATCCTCGGCGCGGTGCTGGCCAACACCTTCCGCGGCATGGAGCGCGACGTCTATTTCCAGGTGGCGATGCTGACCACGGTGGGCCTGACCTCGAAGAACGCGATCCTGATCGTCGAGTTCGCCAAGGAGCACCTGGAGAAGGGCGCGGGCGTGATCGAGGCGACGATGCATGCGGTACGCGACCGCCTGCGCCCGATCGTGATGACCTCGCTGGCGTTCGGCCTGGGCGTGCTGCCGCTGGCCATCGCTTCGGGCGCCGGTTCCGGCGCGCAGCGCGCCATCGGCACCGGCGTACTGGGCGGCATGATCGCCGGCACCGTGCTTGGCCTGTTCTTCATCCCGCTGTTCTTCGTGGTGGTGCAGCGCCTGTTCAATCGGCGCCGCCTGGCCGCGAACGGGGAACCGCCGCAGGCCTGACCGCTGCGCGGCGCTGGTCGCCGCGCCGGCATGGCGCCGCCGGGGCATGCCCCGGCGGCGTCGTCACGTGCCCTGGCGGTCAGTCCGGGCGGACCGCCGCATCCACCAGCTGCGCCTCCTCCACCGCCCCCAGGCGCTGGGCGAAGGCGGCCATGCGGTTGCACAGTTCGGCGCGGTGCTCGGGGAAGGCGGCGGCCAGCTCGTTCTGGATCTGCTGGTAGGCGTCCCAGAAGGCGGCGGAGCGGCGATGGCGGGCATAGTGGGCGCGCAGGCGTTCGCCGGCCTGGCGCAGCGATTCCCGATGGCGTCCGTGTACGGGCGGAATATGCATCGCGTCACCTTGATGGCAGTGCCCCCTGCATGACCGAGCATAGCCGGTGTCGATGACGCCGGGGTGGCAGTGCGATGGCGGAACTGCCTGGATGTGGACTGCGTCACACCCGGCGCGCTGGCGGCCGAACGGAGCAGCCGCGCGCGGCGCGGCCGCGGTCCTGCGCGGGCGCCGTGGCACCTTACTCGCCGATGTCCTCGTTCCAGACCTCGGGGTTGTCGGCGATGAAGCCGCGCATCATCGCGATGCAGCCGGCATCGTTCAGGTCGATGACCCTGACCCCGTTCTCGCGCAGCCAGTCGATGCCGCCGGCGAAGGTGACCGATTCGCCGACCACCACGGTGCCGATGTTGAACTGGCGCACCAGCCCGGAGCAGTACCAGCACGGGGCCAGGGTGGTGACCATGATGGTGTCGCGGTAGCCGCGCTGGCGGCCGGCCTTGCGGAAGGCGTCGGTTTCGCCGTGGATGGAGGGGTCGCCCTCCTGCACCCGGCGGTTGTGGCCGCAGCCGAGCAGGCGGCCATCGTTGTGGTACAGCGCCGCGCCGATCGGGATGCCGCCCTCGGCCAGGCCCTGGCGGGCCTCGGCGATGGCGGTGTCGAGCAGGGCGCGGTAGTCGGGCGTGGCGATCATCGGGGCAGGGATCCGTCGGGTGGCCGGCCATGATAACGGCGCCTTCCCGGGGGCCCGCCGCGCCGCCGCCGCGGGAGTGCGATAATCGGCCGCATGAGCGAATCCCCCTACAAGAGCGGCACCACCCACTTCGGCTTCCGCGACGTGCCGGCCAAGGACAAGCAGAAGCTTGTCGGCCAGGTGTTCACGTCGGTGGCCGACAACTACGACCTGATGAACGACCTGATGAGTCTGGGCATCCATCGGTTGTGGAAGCGCTACTTCGTGGCCACCGCCCAGGTGAAGCCGGGCGACCGCGTGCTCGACCTGGCCGGCGGTACCGGCGACATCGCCGTGCTGCTCAAGGAGCGGCTCGGCGCCGAGGGCAGCGTGGTGCTGGGCGACATCAATGCCGGCATGCTGTCGGTGGGCCGTGACCGCCTGACCAACCGCGGCCACGTGTCCGGCTTCGAGTGGGTGCAGCTCAACGCCGAGGCGCTGCCATTCCCGGACCAGAGCTTCGACCTGGTGACCATTTCCTTCGGCCTGCGCAACGTCACCGACAAGGACGCCGCGCTGCGCGAGATGTACCGCGTGCTCAAGGTCGGCGGCCAGGCGCGCGTGCTGGAGTTCTCCGAAGTCACCGCCGACTGGTTCAAGCCGATCTACGACTTCCACTCATTCAAGGTGCTGCCGCGGCTGGGCAAGCTGTTCGCGCGCGGCGACGGTGACAGCTACCAGTACCTGGCCGAGAGCATCCGCAAGCATCCGCCGCAGGAAGAACTCAAGGCGATGATGGCCGAGGCCGGCTTCGCGCGCTGCCATTACAAGAACCTCAGCGGCGGCATCGTCGCCATCCACTCCGGCTACAAGATCTAGGAGTGAGTGAAGAGGAGTGAGCAGCAAGAGACAGCGGATTTGCCCGCGCTCCTGCTTCTGCCTTCTCTCACTTCTCACTCCTCTTCACTCACTCCTCAGCTCCCTAGGAATCCCATGCGTTCACCCTTCCTGATGCTGCCCCTGGCCGTCGCGCTCGCCGCCGGCTGCGCCAAGGACCCCGCCGCCCCCGTCGCCGCCCCCGTCGCCGAAAAGCCCGCCGCCGCCGTGAACACCGTCAGCCGCAGCCACGATGAAAGCTCCTACGCCGAGCCGGACAAGGTCGTCATCAAGGACCTGGCGCTGGACCTGAAGGTCGATTTCGAGCAGAAGCAGATCGGCGGCACCGCCACCTATGCGCTGGAGTGGAAGGACAAGGCCGCCAGGCAGCTGGTGCTGGACACCCGTGAACTGAGCATCGCCAAGGTCGAGGCGCTGGCCGCCGACGGCGCCGCCACGCCGCTGCAGTTCGAGTTGGCGCCGGCGGACAAGGTGTTCGGCAGCAAGCTGACCATCCAGGCCCCGGAGCAGCCGGCCAGCGTGCGCATCACCTACCACACCGCGCCGACCGCCTCGGGCCTGCAGTGGCTGGAGCCGTCGATGACCGAGGGCAAGAAGCTGCCCTTCATGTTCAGCCAGTCGCAGGCCATCCACGCGCGCTCGTGGGTGCCGCTGCAGGACACCCCGAGCGTGCGCTTCACCTACAGCGCGCACGTGGCCAGCCGCCCGGACGTGATGGTGCTGATGAGCGCCGACAACGACCCGAAGGCGGCCCGTGACGGCGACTACACGTTCAAGATGCCGCAGCCGATCCCGTCCTACCTGCTGGCCATCGCCGCCGGCGACCTGGTGTTCGAGCCGATCTCGCCGCGCTCGGGCGTGTGGGCCGAGCCGGCCATGGTCAACAAGGCGGCCAAGGAGTTCGAGGACACCGAGAAGATGATCGGTGCCGCCGAGAAGCTGTACGGCGAATACCGCTGGGGCCGCTACGACATGCTGGTGCTGCCGCCGTCGTTCCCGTTCGGCGGCATGGAGAACCCGCGCCTGACCTTCGCCACCCCGACCGTGATCGTCGGCGACAAGTCGCTGGTCTCGCTGGTCGCCCATGAGCTGGCGCACAGCTGGTCGGGCAACCTGGTGACCAACGCCAGCTGGAAGGACATCTGGCTCAACGAAGGCTTCACCACCTACGTGCAGGCGCGCATCACCGAAGCGCTGTACGGCCAGGAGGCGGCCGAGATGGAGCGCGAGATCGACCAGACCGACCTGCTCAACGAAGTGAAGGACATGAGCCCGGCCGACCAGGCGCTGGCGCTGCCGCCGCTGACCGAGCGCGACCCGGACGACGCGCTGAGCCAGGTGGCCTACGTCAAGGGTGCGTGGTTCCTGCAGTTCCTGGAGCAGCGCTTCGGCCGCGAAGTGTTCGATCCGTTCCTGCGCGGCTGGTTCGATGACCATGCCTTCCAGAGCGCCAACACCGACCAGTTCGTCGAGTATCTGAAGAAGAACCTGCTGCCGAAGAACCCGACCGCGGTGAGCGACGCCGAACTGCACGCGTGGCTGGAAGAACCGGGTATCCCGTCGTTCGCACCGAAGGCGCGTTCGCGCGGCTTCGCCGTGGTCGATACCGCGCGCATCGCCTGGCTGGGCAGCGAGCAGCTGCCGAGCAACCAGGTGACCAGCCAGTGGACCACCCAGGAGTGGGTGCGCTTCATCGACGGCCTGGGCAAGACCGTGCCGGTGGCCAAGCTCGAACAGCTGGACAAGGGCTACCACTTCACCGGCACCCCGAACGGCGAGATCGCCATGCGCTGGTATCCGCTGGCCATCCGCAGCGGTTATACCCAGGCCCAGCCGGCCGCCGGCGAGTTCATCCAGAAGGTCGGCCGTCGCAAGCTGATCCTGCCGATCTACGCCGAGCTGCTGAAGACGCCGGAAGGCCTGGCCTTCGCCAAGGAGGTATTCGCCAGGGCCAAGCCGGGCTATCACCCGATCACCACCGCCTCGGTGGCCGACATGATCGCCAAGGCCGAGGCCGCGCCCAAGCCGTAACCGGCGTGTAGCAGCAGAACCGACAACGGCGGGCCCCCGGGCCCGCCGTTTCTGTCTGGGCCAGGGCGGGCACCGCAGCGGCAGGGCTGGGGTTCGCGGCAGCGGATGTTTAAAGTGGGCGCCACCGCGCGGCATTGCCGCGCCTGTCCACGCGGAGTCGCTCGATGAAACCCCTGACCCTTGGCGCCCTGTGCGTCGTCGCCCTGGCCGCCTGCAGCAACCCGGAAGCGGAGCGCCAGCAGCAGGCCGCCGCCGCCGCCCAGGAGCGTGCCCGGCGCGAGGCCGATGCCGACGGCATCGCCAGGCTCTACGACGCGGCGGTGACCGCCACCGAATGGGAGAAGGCGCGCGTCCATGGCGCCGCGCTGCTCGACCAGTTCCCCGATTCGGACGCCGCCCGCCGCATCGAACCCGGCTTCGCCGAGGTCAAGCAGAAGGCCGAGGCCGCGCGCGAGCTGCGCCGCATGCAGGGCCTGTGGAGCTACAACCAGGTATCGGTGGGCAGCAAGGGCGTGCAGCGCTCGGCGATGATCCAGGGCAAGGAGCGGGTCGATGTCGACGGCACCGGCCCCAAGGTGGTGCAGCTGGTGTTCCGCGACCATCCGGAATGGAAGCGCCACGCCTACCTGGTGCTGCAGACCGGCGACTTCGCCAAGGCCTGCTACGGCAGCTGCCAGGTCACGGTGACGGTGGACGACCAGGCGCCACGGCGGATGGCCGCGTACCGCCCGGATACCGACGAGGCGATCGCCATGTTCATCACCGACAACCGTGGCCTGTGGCGGCTGGCGCGCAAGGCCACGGTGGTGCGCATCGAATTCCCGGTGAAGGCCGGCGGCACCCGCACCGCGGTCTTCGAGACCGGCGGCCTGGATGGCAGCCAGATGCCCGCGGGCTGGGATTGAGCGGCATGCGCAGGGATGCCGGCTGCATGCCGCGACGCCGTGGCGCGCCGCGCGCGTACTGGCCATGCGTGCTGGTCGCGCTGCTGTGGCTGCCGCAGGCGTCGGCGCTCGCCTGCGGCAGCCTGCCCGCCGACATGCAGCGCCGGCTTGTGGCCGGGGACCTGCGACAGCAACAGACGTTGGCCGCCACGCTGGCCGCCGAGGCCGACGCCATCGTGATCGCCGACGTCGTGGCGCTCACTCCGGACGATGCCCGGGTGCATGTACGCCAGTGGATCAAGGGGGCAGGGGATGCGGCGCTGCAGGTGGCGCCGGCGAACCGGCTCGACGCCATCGGCTGCCTGCCGTCGGCGGAGTTCCGCAACGTCGCACTGCGCTCCGGGGAGGCCTACCTGCTCTACCTGGCCGGCGGCAGCGTACTGCGTGCGGGCCACCTGCGGCGCGGGCCTCAGGAGCTCACCCTGGAACAGGAGCTGGCGCAGGTGCGTGGGGCGAAGGTGTTGCCGGCAACGACGGAGGTGCGGTGATGGATCTGGCGATCGTGCTCGTGGTCAGTCTGCTGGCCATTGCCCTGCACGTGGCGTTGTACCTGCTGTTCCGGCGCTGGATGGACCGTGACTTGGCGCTGTCGCTGGCCGGCGACGACGCCGGCAAGCGGTGCTACATGCTCGATTGCCTGCAGCGGGCCAGGCGCGAAGGCGTGCGCAGGCGTGACCTGCCGGCCTGGCTGGAGCGCGAGGCCGCCCGCTACGAACCGCGCGCATGAGCCCCGGCCGCGCGGTCAGAACGCGGGCCCGGAGGTGATCCGTAGGTGCGGGGCTTGCCCCGCATGGTGGCTTTGCGGGTAACGGCCCCGTGCCGGGCAAGCCCGGCACCTACACGAAGAGCGGGGCCCTTTCCGCAGGTGTGTCCCGGCCTCGCGGTCAGAACGCGGGCCCGGAGGTGATCCGTAGCTGCGGGGCTTGCCCCGCATGATGGCTTTGCGGGTAAGGGCCCCGTGCCGGGCAAGCCCGGCACCTACACGAATGGCGGCGCCCTTTCCGCAGGTGTGTCCCGGCCTCGCGGTCAGAACGCGGGCCCGGAGGTAGTCCGTAGGTGCGGGGCTTGCCCCGCACGGGGGCTTTGCGGGCAATGGCTGCGTGCCGGGCAAGCCCGGCACCTACCACGAAAAACGGCGCCTTCCGGCGCCGTTTCCGCAGGTGGCCTGGCGGCCGGGTCAGAGCGCGTAGCCGAACTGCTGCTTGAACTGCTCGTTGAACTCGTCGAAGTCGAAGCGCTGGTTCTGGGTGCCGGGGTGCTCCACCTTCAGCGCACCCATCAGGTTGCCCATGCGGCCGATGGTCAGCCAGTCGTAGCCCTTCTGGATGCCGAAGATCAGGCCGGCACGGAAGGCGTCGCCGCAGCCGGTCGGGTCGACCACGCGGCGCTCGTGCGCCGGCGGGATGTCGTAGCTCCTGTCCGGGGTGTGGATCACCGCGCCCTTGGGGCCGCGGGTGGTGATGTAGGCCTTGACCCGGCCGACGATCTCCTTCTCGTTCCAGCCGGTGCGCTCCTGCAGCAGGTTGGACTCGTAGTCGTTGACCACCACGTAGTCGGCCTGCTCGATGAAGGTGCGCAGTTCCGGGCCGTTGAACAGCGGCATGGCCTGGCCCGGGTCGAAGATGAACGGCACGCCCATCTCCTTGAATTCGATGGCGTTCTGGATCATGCCTTCGCGGCCGTCGGGGCCGACCAGGCCCAGGGTCACGCCCGGCACGTCCTTCACGTGGTTCTCGTAGGAGCGCATCATCGCGCCCGGGTGGAAGGCGGTGATCTGGTTGTTGTCGTGGTCGGTGGTGATGAACGCCTGCGGGGTGAACAGTTCCTCGATCACCCGCACCCGGCTCAGGTCGATGCCCAGCGCGTCGAAATGCTCGCGGTACGGGCCGAAGTCCGAGCCCACGGTGCCCATCGGGATCGGGTTGCCGCCGAGCAGGTGCAGGTTGTAGGCGATGTTGCCGGCGCAGCCGCCGAACTCGCGGCGCATGCGCGGCACCAGGAAGGACACGTTCAGGATGTGCACCTTGTCCGGCAGGATGTGGTTCTTGAACTGGTCCGGGAACACCATGATGGTGTCGAAGGCAAGGGAACCACAGATCAGAGCGGACATCGCGAACGGGCCTATACGGGTAAAGGGGAACCGCCGCCGTGCGGGCGCAGGCGGGGTGGCGCGGGCGCGCGCCAAAGTGCATAAGGGTACCGGCTGCGGCGGCGCGCGACCAGAAGCACGTGTCGCCGGCGAACCCCGGCGAGTGCCTCCAAACCCGCTGCGGGCATGGATTTTCCTTGCCCGTGCCGGGGTGGGTTGATAGGCTAGCCAACCTCGTTTTCTGCCCATTTTTTCGCCATCCGGCGTGGGCGCGCGCCCTCAGGATCACTCCCCAGATGTTCAAGAAGCTCCGCGGCATGTTCTCCAATGACCTGTCCATCGACCTGGGCACGGCCAACACCCTCATCTACGTGCGCGGGCAGGGGATCGTGCTGAACGAGCCGTCGGTCGTGGCCGTGCGCCAGGACCGCGCCATCGGCGGTACCCGCTCGGTGGCCGCCGTCGGCGCCGAGGCCAAGCAGATGCTCGGCCGTACCCCGGGGCACATCACCACCATCCGCCCGATGAAGGACGGTGTCATCGCCGACTTCACCTACACCGAGGCGATGCTCAAGCACTTCATCAAGAAGGTGCACAAGTCGCGCGTGCTGCGCCCGAGCCCGCGCGTGCTGGTGTGCGTGCCGGCCGGCTCGACCCAGGTCGAGCGCCGCGCCATCAAGGAATCGGCCGAGGAGGCCGGCGCGCGCGACGTGTACCTGATCGAGGAGCCGATGGCGGCGGCCATCGGCGCCGGCATGCCGGTCACCGAGGCGCGCGGCTCGATGGTCATCGACATCGGTGGCGGCACCACCGAGGTGGCGGTGATCTCGCTCAACGGCATCGTCTATTCGGCCTCGGTCCGCATCGGCGGCGACCGCTTCGACGAGTCGATCACCAACTACGTGCGCCGCAACCACGGCATGCTGATCGGCGAAGCCACCGCCGAGCGCATCAAGGTGGAACTGGGCTGCGCCTACCCGCAGGCCGAGGTGCAGGAGATGGAAATCTCCGGCCGCAACCTTGCCGAGGGCGTGCCGAAGATGATCAAGATCAGCTCCAACGAGGTGCTCGAGGCCCTGCACGAACCGCTGTCCGGGATCGTCTCGGCGGTCAAGCTGGCGCTGGAGCAGACGCCGCCGGAACTGTGCGCCGACGTCGCCGAGCGCGGCATCGTGCTCACCGGCGGTGGCGCCCTGCTGCGCGACCTGGACCGGCTGATCTCCGAGGAAACCGGCCTGCACGTGCAGGTGGCCGACGACCCGCTGACCTGCGTGGCGCGTGGCGGTGGCCGCGCGCTGGAGCTGGTCGACATGCACGGCAACGAGTTCTTTGCGCCGGAATAAGCCGCACCGGCCCGCTACCGCGCCCGCGCCTCTGCGGCGCGGTGCCCTTGGCGCGCAGGCGCCGGGCATCGCACCGCCGGGGCGTCGTCGCATCCTTCTCCCGTATTTTTCCAGCTGAAGTCCGTCGTGCCGCCCTATGCCGGTCCCCCCGTAGCCTCCCGACAGGGCGACGCCAGCAGCACCCTGCGGCTGCTGGCCTACCTGGCCCTGGCGATCACCCTGATCGTGCTGGACGACCAGGGCGGCTGGCTGTCGCGCCTGCGCACCCAGGCCGCGGTGGCGGTGCAGCCGGTGTGGGCGCTGGCCGGCCTGCCCGGGCGCCTGGGCGCCTCGGTGCGCGACAACGCCGCCAGCCACAACCAGCTGGTCGCCGAGAACCGCGAACTGCGCAACCAGCTGCTGCTGGCCAACGCGCGCCTGACCCGGCTGCAGACCGCGGCGCTGGACAACGCCCAGTTGCGCGAGCTGCTGAACGTGGCCGAGCGCGCCGGGCTGGACGTGCAGCTGGCGCCGATCCTGGATATCGACCTGGACCCGGTGAAGCAGCGCCTGGTGCTGGATGCCGGCAGCCGCGAAGGCGTGCACATCGGCCAGGCGGTGATCGATGCCGGTGGCCTGATGGGGCAGGTGATCGCGGTGACCCCGCTGCATTCGACCGTGCTGCTGCTGACCGACCCCGACCACGCGGTGCCGGTGACGGTCGCGCGCAACGGCGTGCGCCTGATCGCCTATGGCCGCGGCGACCGCCTCGAACTGCGTGACATCCCGCTCAGCGCCGGGGTCGAGGTGGGCGACGAGATCGTCACCTCCGGGCTGGGCGGGCGTTTCCCGGCCGGTTTCCCGGTGGGCAGGATCGTGGAACTGCGGCCGGACGATACCCATGCCTTCCTGGTCGGCGCGCTGGAGCCGGCGGCCAAGCTGGACCGCGGCCGCGACGTGCTGCTGCTGCGCTCGGTGCCGCAGATCCCGCGCATGCCGGTGACCAGCGGCCTGGAGCCGCCGGGCGGCGGCGACACGGTGCCCGGCCCGCGTCCGGCGCCGGACAACGGGACATCCGGGGGTAGCGGCCCGCGTCCCGCGGCCGCGGCAACGCAGCGCGGCGCGGCCGATGCGCCGCGCCCGACCCCGCCGGCGCCGGAAAGCGCCGCGCCCGCCGCCAACCCGCCTTCGCCCCGCCCCGCGACCTCCGACCGCGCGCCCACGCTTCCACAGGAGACCCGGCCATGAGCCGCCTGCGCAACCGCGGCTGGGTACTGCCCGCCAGCATCGCGCTGGCCCTGCTGCTGGGGCTGGTGCCGCTGCCGGAACTGCTGCAGCCCATCCGCCCGTACTGGCTGGCGCTGGTGCTGGGCTACTGGGTGATCGAGACCCCGGAGCGGGTCGGGCTGGGCTTTGCCTTCATCATCGGCCTGCTGGCCGACCTGCTGTATGGCGGGATCCTCGGCGAGCAGGCGCTGCGGCTGGTGGTGTTCGCCTTCATCCTGCAGCGCTTCCGCGCGCGCATCCGCTTCTTCCCGCTGTCGCAGCAGGCGCTGGCGATCGGCGGGCTGCTGCTCAACGACCGCATCATCAGCGCCGCCGTGCACCTGTTCACCGCCGAGCCGCTGCTGCCGTGGAGCTACTGGTGGGCGCCGCTGCCGGGCATGCTGCTGTGGCTGCCGATCTACGTGCTGCTGGACGCCGCGCGGCTGGGCAAGCGCGGGCCCTGAGCCATGTACGGGCGGCGCCAGCACAAGAACCCGCAGGCCGAGGTCGAGCAGTTCCGGCGCCGTGCGGCGGTCGGCTTCCTCGGCGTGCTGCTGGGGCTGGGCGTGCTGGCCGGCTGGTACTTCAAGCTGCAGGTGCTGGACCACGACGTCTACGCCACCCGCTCGGAAGCCAACCGCATCAAGGCGCGGCCGGTGGTGCCCGGGCGCGGCTTGATCTACGACCGCAAGGGCCGCCTGCTGGCCGAGAACGTGCCGGCGTTCCGCCTGGACGTGACCCCGAACAAGGTCCAGGACATGGCCGCCACGCTGGCCGGGCTGCGCGCGATCTTTTCGTTGAGCGACGAGGACATCGAGCGCTTCAACCAGTCGCGCAAGGCGCGGCGCAGCTTCATGCCGGTGACGCTGAAGCTGCGCGTCAGCGACGAGGAAATGGCGCGCTTCGCGGTCGACCGCTGGCGCTACCCGGGGGTGGAGCTGGAGCCGTACCTGACCCGCCGCTACCCCTACGGCGACCTGCTGGCGCATGTCATCGGCTATGTCGGCCGGGTCGACGACAAGGACCTGCAGGAGCTGGGCGAGGGCAATGCGGCGCTGACCCATATCGGCAAGTCCGGGCTGGAGCGCTATTACGAGGACCGGCTGCGCGGCAGGATCGGCTACGAGCGGGTGGAGACCAACGTGCAGGGCCGGGCGATCCGCACGCTCGGCCGGGTACCGGCGCAGTCCGGCGCCGACCTGCGGCTGTCGATCGACGTGGACCTGCAGCAGGCGATGGTGACCGCGTTCGGCGAGCAGGAAGGGTCGGCGGTGGCGATCGACCCGCGCACCGGCGAGATCCTGGCCATGGTCAGCCTGCCTTCGTACGACCCCAACCTGTTCGTCAACGGCATTTCCCACGCCGACTTCAAGCGCCTCAACGAAAACCCCTCGCGGCCGCAGTTCAACCGCCTGGTGCTGGGCGGCGTGGCGCCGGGCTCCACGGTCAAGCCGTTCCTGGGCCTGGCCGGGCTCGACAGCGGCCTGCGCCGGCCCGAGGACAAGATCCTCTCGCGCGGCATGTTCTACCTGCCGGGCGTGAGCCGCGGCTGGGGCGACGCCAATCGCGGCGGCCACGGCTGGACCGACCTGCGCAAGTCGATCTCGCAGTCGGTGAACACCTACTACTACCAGCTCGGCGTGGACATGGGCGTGGAGCGCTATGACCAGTACATGGGCGGCCACTACGGCTTCGGCCAGCCCACCGGCATCGACCTGGCCGGCGAGATCGGCGGCATCCTGCCGTCGCCGGCGGCCAAGGCGCGGCTGCGCAACGAGCGCTGGTATCCCGGCGACATGGTCAACGCCAGCATCGGCCAGGGCCTGTGGAAAGTGACCCCGCTGCAGCTGGTGCGCGGCGTCGGCGGGCTGGCCTCCGGGCAGTTGCGCCGGCCGCACCTGGTGGTCGAACAGAAGGTCGGCTTCGACCATGACTGGACGCCGCTGCCGCAGCCCGCACCGCGGCCGATCAGCCCCAATCCCGGCAACCTGCAGGCCGTGCGCGAAGGCATGATGGGCACCATGCAGCCGGGCGGCAGCGGCTGGCGGGTGGCGGCCGGGGCGCCGTACCTGATGGCCGGCAAGACCGGTACCGCGCAGGTGGTCAGCCGCAAGGGCACCGCCGCGGTGAACCCGAAGAGCCTGCCGATGCACCTGCGCCACCGCGCGCTGTTCATCGGTTTCGCCCCGGCCGAGGACCCGCGCATCGCCATCGCGGTCGCGGTCGAGGGCGGCGGCTATGGCGGCGCGGCGGCGGCGCCGATCGCGCGCAAGGTGTTCGATGCGTGGCTGCTCGGGGTGATGCCCGAGGTGCAGCAGGCCGTCGATGCCAGCGGCGTGGTCGAAGGGGCGGCCAATACCGGTTCCGCCACCTCCGCCCCCGCTCCCACGGTAGTGCCGGCGGGCGAGCCGTCCCCGACACCGGTACCGGCGCCGTCACCGGCATCGTCGCCGGAACCGGTACAGGAGGAACGGCGATGAGGGACTTCCTGCGCTGGCTGCTGGAGATGGCGCAGCGCCTTACCCGCGGCCTCGACTGGCCGCTGCTGCTGGCGCTGTGCGCGCTGATGGGCATGGGCCTGGCGGTGCTGGACAGCGCCGGCGGCAGCGGCCTGGTGATGGCCCAGGGCGCGCGCTTCGCGGTGGGCCTGGTGGCGATGTGGGCGATCGCGCGGGTGCCGGTGCTGCGCATCCGCGCCTGGACGCCGATGATCTACGCGCTGTCGATGCTGCCGTTGCTGGCGGTGTTCGTGCTGGGCACCGGCAAGTACGGGCGCCAGTGGCTGGACCTGAAGCTGTTCTACCTGCAGCCGGCCGAGCTGCTCAAGGTGAGCATGCCGATGATGGTGGCGTGGTACCTGCACCGGATGCCGTTGCCGCCGCGGATACCGGTGGTGCTGGTCGCCGGCCTGATCATCGGCGTGCCCACCGCGCTGGTGATGCTGCAGCCGGACCTGGGTACCGCCATGCTGATCGCCGCCAGCGGCGTCTTCGTCCTGTACCTGTCGGGCATGCCATGGTGGTGGTTCATCACCGCCGGCACCGTCGGCGGCAGCGCGCTGGCGGTAGTGCTGTTCGCGCCGATCTCGTGGTTCTCGTTCCTGCGTCCCTACCAGCAGGATCGCATCCTCACTTTCCGTGATCCGGACAACGATCCGCTGGGCGCTGGCTGGAACATCATCCAGTCCAAGATCGCCATCGGCTCGGGCGGATTGACCGGCAAGGGCTGGGGGCTGGGGTCGCAGTCGCACCTGAACTTCATTCCCGAGCAGACCACCGACTTCGCGTTCTCGGTGCTGAGCGAGGAATTCGGCTGGCTGGGCGTGGCGATCGTGATCGCGCTGTACATCTTCATCATCGGCCGCTGCCTGTGGATCGCGGCGCAGTCGCGCGATGGCTTCTCGCGGCTGGTTGCCGGCGCCACCGGCCTGTCGTTCTTCGTCTATGCGCTGGTCAACGGCGGCATGATTTCGGGCCTGCTGCCGGTGGTGGGCGTGCCGATGCCGCTGATCAGTTACGGCGGTACCGCCGCGGTGTCGCTGCTGGCCGGGTTCGGCCTGGTGATGGCCGCGCGCAGCTACAACCCGGTGCACGGCGGCCACGGCTGAGCCGGCGGAAACTGCGACGCCGGTCCGGCCAGGGTTGATCACGATCAAACACCGGAATTAACAAAAGCGTCACAATGCTCCCCGCCACCGGACGCGTCGCGCCGTGGCGGCCGGCCTGCGAATCCGCGGGACGGCAAGGCCGGGATCCGCCGGCCGGGCGTGGGGAGACGCCCGGCACGTGTCGCGATCCGGTCCGGGCACCGGCTGCACCCACTGGGATGGGGGGTGCAGCCGGTGCCCAGATTTTTTCTGGCGTCCGCTGGCGTGGTGCGGCGCGTTCCGGCTCGCGCGTGGCCGGCAGGAAACGTGCGCTCGGTCGCGGCAGGTGCGGACAGGCCGGTGCGTGCAGCGGGCCGCCCTCCGCGCCGGGTGCGGAGGGGGAGCGGGCAGGGCGCCGCGCCGGTACTTTCCGCTGGCAGCGCATTCAGTTGCCGGGTGGTCGCATGGACTACCGCCGGCTCCCGGGCCGCCCGTCCCGGGCACTTCCAATCCCTTTGCGATTCATGGTGTTATTGATGGAAATTCATCAATGACCTGTTAATCTCGGCTGATGATTCGACGTGTTCTGGTCTGCTGTCTCACCCTGGGCATGGTCGCCTGCGCGACCCAGCCCCAGGCGCCTGCTCCCGCTCCGCCCGCGGCGGGCAAACCGATAGGCACCGGCGGTACGCCGGCCGAAGCCGTCCCCGAGCGCAGGTCCGACCTGCCGCCGGTGGACCTGACCCCGGTGCCGTTCGAGACCGCGCGCGCCAACTTCGTACGCGATACCGCCGCGCGCTACCGGCTGGACCCGGCCTACATCGAATCGGTGCTGGCGCAGGCGCAGATCCGCGAACCGATCATCGCCGCCATGGCGCGCCCGGCCGAACGGGTCAAGCCGTGGAACGAGTACCGGCCGATGTTCATCAGCCAGGCGCGCATCGACGGCGGCCGCAGGTTCCTGGCCACGCACCGCGATGCCCTGCAGCGCGTGCAGGCGCGCAGCGGCGTGCCGGCCGAAGTGATCGTGGCGATCATCGGCGTGGAGACCAGTTACGGCGCCAACACCGGCAACCACCGCGTGCTCGATGCGCTGTACACGCTGGCGTTCAAGTACCCGCGCAGCGGCGACCCGGAGAAGCTCGAGCGCGAAGTGCGCCGCGAACTGTTCTTCCGCGACGAACTGGCCAAGCTGTTCGAACTGGCCGCGCAGGAGAAGCTGGACATCGCCGCGCTCAAGGGCAGTTACGCCGGCGCGATGGGCATGGGCCAGTTCATGCCGTCCAGTTACCTGGACTATGCCGTGGATGGCGACGGCGATGGCCGCCGCGACCTGTTCACCAGCTACGACGACGTGTTCGCCTCCATCGCCAACTACTTCGTGAAGAAGGGCGGCTGGGTGCGCGGCGGCACGGTCGCGGTGCCGGCCACGCTCGACGCCGGCCGCGAGGAACTCAACCCCGTCGACTGGACGCCGACCCTGGGCCTCGACGCCCTGGCCGCCCGCGGCTACCACCCGCGGGTGCCGGTACGCGCGGCCGGGGCCACCGCCACCCCGATCACCCTGGAAGGCAGCGACGGCAAGCAGTACTGGCTGGGCTTCCAGAACTACTACGCGATCACCCGTTACAACCTTTCCAAGATGTACGCGATGGCCGTGTTCCAGTTGTCGCAGGCCATCGCCGGACAGGAGTTGCCGCCGGCATGAACAGCAAGTGGCTGGTCCCTGCGTTTATCGTCCTCGGGCTGGCTGCCTGCAGCAGCGCGCCACCGAAGTCCAAGTCCGCCGGTAGCGGCCATGGCGCCACGCACGGCAGCGTGGTGCAGGGCCGCGGCGGGCGCCCCGCGCATTGCCCCGAGGGTTCGCCCTACGCCAAGGCACAGGAGGATCCCGGCACGCGCGGCCACTACAGTGCCGGCGGCCTGTACCGCCCGGGCGTCAAGGACAGCACCCCCGACTACGTGCCCGACGTAGCCTGCATCCCGGAACCGGTGGTCAGCGACGAGCCGCGCTCGGCCATCGGCAACCGCTCGCCGTACGTGGTGCTCGGCAAGGAATACCGGGTGATGGAGCGGGTCGACGATTACGTCGAGCAGGGCACGGCTTCCTACTACGGCGCCAAGTTCCACGGGCGCCTGACCTCCAACCGCGAGGTCTACGACATGTACCAGTTCACCGCCGCGCACAAGACGTTGCCGCTGCCCAGCTTCGCCCGCGTCACCAACCTGGACAACGGCGAGTCGGTGATCGTGCGGGTCAACGACCGCGGCCCGTTCCATGATGGCCGCGTGATCGACCTCAGTTATGCCGCCGCGGTGCGGCTGGGCATCACCCAGCGTGGCACCGGCCGGGTGGAAGTACGCGGGCTGACGCCCGGCAGCGACAACCTGCTGGCCTCGCGCGAGACGCGCCGCCCGGCGCGCGCGCGCGCCGCGGCGACGGCCGGCAGCACCGCCGCCGCGCCGCCGTCGCCCAGCCGCATGGACCAGCTGGTCCAGGCGCTGCCGGCCGCCGCGCCGGCACCGGCAACGCCGCGGCCGGCCGAAGTCCACGCCGCCGGTCCGGCGCTGCAGGCGGTGGCCGTGCAGGCGTTGCCGGCGGCCCCCGGCCCATCGTCATCGGCGGCGCCGGTTGGCGCCGCACCGGTGGCGGCCACGCCCGCGCCCGATGCCGCGGCACGCGCGCTGGGCGCGATCCTGCTGCAGGTCGCCAGTTTTTCCAGCCGCGACAACGCCGCCCGCGCGCTGGGGCAGTTGAGTGCGGCCGGCATCGCCGGCGCCACGCTCAGCGACGTGGTCAGTGGCGGACGCACCCTGTGGCGCCTGCGCGTGCCGGCCGACGACGTGGCCAAGGCGGCGGAACTTGCCGGCCGCATCACCGGTCTGGGCTTCGGCAGGCCACAGATCGTCCGCGACTGACTGCGATACACGGCATGGAAGCCACGCTGATCGGGCGCTGATGCCGGTGCGATGCCGCCACCACGCCCTACAATGACCGCCTGTTTTCCATTCCTTGTCCCGACAGGAACCGCTTTCCGATGAAATTCCGCTTTGCCGCCGCCGCCATGGCCACGACGTTCGCCATCGGCCTGGCCTCCGCCCAGACGCCCACCCCGGCCCCGGCGCCGGCCGCCGCCCCCGCCCAGGTGGCGATCCCGCCCGCGCCGGCGCCGTCCACCTCCACCGCGTGGGTGCTGATGGACTACGCCTCCGGGCAGGTGCTGGCCGGCGAGAACATCCACATGCCGCTGCCGCCGGCCAGCATCACCAAGGTGATGACCTCCTACGTGCTGGCCGCCGAGACCCGCAACGGCAAGATCAAGCCCGACGACCAGGTGATGATGAGCGAGCGCGCCTGGCGCGAGGGCGGCGCCGGTACCGATGGCAGCTACAGCGGGTTCCCGGTCAACCAGACCGCGCGCCTGGAGGACATGGAAAAGGGCATGGCGATCCAGTCGGGCAACGATGCCGCCATCGCCCTGGCCGAGCATGCGGCCGGCAGCCAGGAAGCCTTCGCCGCGCTGATGAACAACTATGCCGCCAAGATCGGCATGAAGGACTCGCACTTCGTCAACGCCCACGGCCTGACCGCCGACGGCCACCAGTCCAGCGCCTACGACCTGGCGCTGCTGGGCCGTGCCTTCGTGCGCGATTACCCGGAAACCTACGCCTACAACAAGATCAAGGAATTCACCGTAGGCAACATCACCCAGCCCAACCGCAACCTGCTGCTGTGGCGCGACCCGAGCGTGGACGGCATCAAGACCGGGCATACCTCGGCGGCCGGCTACTGCCTGCTGAGTTCGGCCCAGCGCGGCGACCAGCGGCTGATCGCGGTGCTGATGGGCGGCGCGTCGGAGAAGCAGCGTGCCGATGACAGCCTGGCGCTGCTGAACTGGGGCTTCCGCTTCTTCGAGACCCACCGCCTGTACGAGACCGGCAAGGCCGTGACCACCCAGCACGTGTGGAAGGGCGCCGCCGACGAGGTGCAGCTGGGCGTGGCGCAGCCGCTGCTGGTCAGCGTGCCGCGCGGCCGCTACGCCGACCTCAAGCCGAGCATGGACGTGCCCAAGCAGCTCGTCGCACCGATCGCCGCCGGCCAGCAGATCGGCACGGTGAAGGTGACGCTGGACGGCAAGGTCGTCGCCGAATCGCCGCTGGTGGCGGTGCAGGCGGTGGAAGAGGGCGGCTTCTTCAAGCGCCTGTGGGACGCCTTCATGATGTGGTGGAAGTCCTGACCCTGTCCACGAAAAAGCCGGCGCAAGCCGGCTTTTTTGATGGGCCGGCGCCGGCCGTGGCGATCACAGCGTGCGGCTGATGGTGAAGCTGCCGAACACCGGCCGCTGCTTCTGCCCCTCGAATTCGCGGCTGCGGTGGTAGCGGGCCAGCGCGAACTTCCACTTGCCGCGCATCAACGCCACGCCGTAGCCGATCTCGCCGACCAGTGCGCGCTTGTCCACGCGGTGGCTGTCGCGGAAGGTGTTGCCGTCCAGGGTGATGTCGCGCAGCACCCAGCGCGCATCGGCGGTCGCGAACAGGTGCCCGGACCAGCCGGCCGCCCTGCCGCCGCGCGTCGGCGCGGTGTTCTCGCCCGCCGGACGCAGCGGCGAGCTGCCGAAATCGTCCGGCAGCTGCCAGCCGAAGCGGACTTCGCCGCCGCCGTTGCCGTAGGTCGCCAGGTTGCCGAGGGCGCCGCCCCAGTGGCTGATCGCGTCCCAGCCCCAGCCGGCGGCGTTGTTCGCCGGCCAGCGCCGCATCCGTTCATGCAGCAGGCGCAGCACCGGCTCGTCGTGCAGTTGGTTCTTCCAGCCCCTGAATTTCTCGTCGCCGAGCACGCCGTGCACGGCATCCTGCACCTGCCTGCCCTGTGCGGACGGGCCGACCATGCCCAGCGCGAGCTGGGTGGTGCGCAGGCGGTCGCCGTTGCGGGCGTTGTAGCCGAAGTTGACCAGCAGCACGCCGGCATAGGGGCGGTCGTCGGCGATCAGGTCGGCGCGGCTGCTGTCGGTCGGCGTGAACAGCCCCTGGCCGACACTGAAGATCATGTTCTGCTGCTCGAACCCGCCCGGCTGCAACCGCTCCAGGTGGCGGTTGATCCAGCGTGCCGGCGCCGGCAGGCAGGGGTCGTCGGTGTAGTCGGCCAGGTTCGGCGAGACCAGGGTCAGCATGGCCCCGTTGGTATAGCCCTGGTCCTGGTGGGCACCACCGAACAGGTCGTTGTCCACGCGGAAATTGACCGCGGGCGGGTGGTCGTGCAGCGCGCTGCCGCTGCAGGTATCGGGCGGCGGGGGCGCGGCGCTGACGGGGCTGCCGGCCAGCGCCAGGGACAGCGCCAGGGACAGCCGGAGGCGGGTGTGCATGCGCTCGGATCCGGGTCGTTGAAGTGCGCGCAGCTTAACGGCGCGGGCCGGGTGGGCGCAGTGGCGATCGCGGATCACATCGTTGCAGCGCCGCCGGCGGGCGCCGCGAACCGTGACCGGTGCCGGTTGGAAAGCGTCATGGCCCTGCGGTAGCATCGCCGCCGACCACTCCGCGCTTGCCATACTGGCTGCCTGCAAGGACCAGGACCCTGTCGCTGGGTTTTCAGACCAAAGGAACGCGCCCGCCACGCGGCGCAGGTTAACGGGGAATACAACACTATGCGTAATGTCTTTTCGCCGCTGATGGCGGCTGCCCTGACCGTGGGTGTCGCCGCGGTCCTGTCCAGCCAGCCGGCGCAGGCGTCGTTCAAGAACACCGGTACCCAGGCGCAGGAGCAGCGCAAGCAGGCGGCCGCCCAGATCCCGGTGTGCCAGCGCCCGATCGGCACCATTTCGGTGATCGAGCCCGAAGACGCCACCAACTGGTGGACCGGCCAGCAGCTGCCGGCGCCGTCGCGGCTGATCAAGGTGTTCGTCAGCCGCTCGCGCTGCTTCACCCTGGTGGACCGCGGCGCCGGCATGGCCGCCGGCCAGTTCGAGCGTGAGCTGGCCGCCAGCGGCGACCTGCGCGGCCGCTCCAACGTCGGCAAGGGCCAGATCAAGGCCGCCGACTACGTGATGATCCCCGACCTGGTGTCCCAGAACAGCAACGCCGGCGGCAACGCCATCGGCGGCCTGCTGGGCGGCCTGATCGGCGGCAAGGCCGGCGCGATCGTCGGTGGCCTGAACTTCCGCAGCAAGACCGCCGACGTGGTGCTGACCGTGACCGACGTGCGCTCCTCCGAGCAGGTGGCGATCTCCGAGGGCTCGGCGCGCAAGAGCGACATCGGCTTCGGTGCCGGCGGCGGCCTGTTCGGCGGCGGCGGCTTCGGTGCGGCCGGCGTCGGCGGCTATGCCAATACCGAAATCGGCCAGGTGATCACCATGGCCTACCTGCAGGCCTATACCGACATCGTCGCCCAGCTCGGCGGCCTGCCGGAGAACGCCTCGGCGGCCAACGCCCAGCAGGCGGTCACGGTGACCCGCCCGGGCCGCCTGCTGGCCAACGCCAAGGGCACCGGCGCGCCGGTGCGCTCGCTGGATCCGGGCATGATGCTGTACCCCACCGGCAACAAGGAAGGCGTGATGTGGGAAGTCGAGGACGAGCTGGGCAACAAGGGCTGGGTCTCCTCGACCCTGCTGGAGCTGTCCAAATAAGCGAGGGTACCGGCCGCGGCCGGTACGCTTCGGGTAGGTGCCGGCCGTTGGCCGGCACATGCACCGGCGCCAGCGACAACGCAGCTTTCCACGGAAGGGCCGCCCGCAGCGGCCCTTCCGCGTTCCCGGACCTTGGGTTTGCCGGCCCGCGCCCCGATAATGGCGGGCATGGAAATCAAGTCCGACAACCCCGAACACGGCTTCCAGTTTCCCGGCACCTTCGAGTTGAGCGCCATGGGCGCGGCCAACATCGGGCTGGAGCACGAGCTGCCGCGGCTGCTGCTGCAGGCGGGCGTGGATGTGCTCAACGAGCGCATCAGCTGGAAGCACTCGTCCAACGGCAAGTACGTGTCCGTGCGCATCGCCTTCAAGGCCGACAGCCGCGCCCAGTACGACGCCGCGCACGTGGCCCTGCGCAACCACCCGGAAGTGAAGTGGACGCTGTAGGCGCCTGCGCGGCCGCGGCCGCGGCGGCAGGCGGCGGCAGGGTCCGCGTGGCGACGCTGCGCGACCTCGGCCGCCAGGCCTATGCGCCGGTCTGGCACGCGATGCAGCGCTTCACCGACGCCCGCGACGACGCCACCGTCGACGAAGTGTGGGTGGTCGAGCACGACCCGGTGTTCACCCTGGGCCAGGCTGGCAAGGACGAACACGTGCTGGCGCCGGGCGACATCCCGGTGCTGCACGTGGACCGCGGCGGCCAGGTGACCTACCACGGCCCCGGCCAGATCGTGGTCTACCCGCTGCTGGACCTGCGCCGGCTGGGCATCGGCGTGCGCGACTACGTGTGCCGCATCGAGCAGGCCATCATCGACACCCTGGACGAGTGGAACATCGTCGCCGAACGCCTGGAAGGCGCGCCCGGCGTGTACGTCGGCGGCGCCAAGATCGCCGCGCTCGGCATCCGCGTGCGCCGTGGCTGCAGCTTCCACGGGCTGGCGTTCAACGTCAGCCTCGACCTGGAGCCCTTCCACCGCATCAATCCCTGCGGTTATGCCGGGATGCAGGTGACCTCGGTGCTAGACTTGGGCGGTCCTTCGGGCATCGCGGCGGTCAAGCCGGTGCTGCTGTCCCACCTGGCCCGGCAGTTCGGGCTGGACCTGCGCGACGATCCCGGACTGCCCGACCTGACCATGCGGCCCTGACGCCGCCGGAACGCCATGAACGAATCCTCCCACCGCTCCATTCCCCTGCAGGTCCTGCAGGGTGACACCCCGTCCGCGCCGCTGCAGGCCGGCGCCAAGCAGCTCGGTGGCGACAAGATCAACCGTTCGCCGGTGCAGTTCGCCGAGGCCCCGGTGCTGCGCAAGCCGTCGTGGATCCGCGTGCGCATCCCCTCCGGCAACGCCGTCCAGCAGCTCAAGGCCAAGCTGCGCGAGAACCGCCTGGTGACCGTGTGCGAGGAGGCCAGCTGCCCCAACATCCACGAGTGCTTCGGCCACGGCACCGCCACGTTCATGATCCTCGGCGAGGTCTGCACCCGCCGCTGCTCGTTCTGCGACGTCGCCCACGGCCGGCCCAAGCCGCCGGACGCCGCCGAGCCGCTGCACCTGGCGCAGACGGTCAAGGACATGGGCCTGAAGTACGTGGTGGTCACCAGCGTCGACCGCGACGACCTGCGCGATGGCGGCGCCGGCCATTTCGTCGACTGCATCAGCGCCATCCGCGAGTTCAGCCCGGGCACCCGGATCGAGATCCTGACCCCGGATTTCCGTGGCAAGGGGCGCATGGAGCGCGCGCTGGAGATCCTGGCGGCCAATCCGCCGGACGTGTTCAACCACAACATCGAGACCGTGCCGGACCTGTACCGCAACGTGCGCCCGGGCGCGGACTACCAGTGGTCGCTGACCCTGCTGCAGAAGTTCAAGGCGCAGCACCCGGGCGTGCCGACCAAGTCCGGCATCATGCTCGGCCTCGGCGAAACCCTGGAGCAGGTGCAGGCCACCCTGCGCGACCTGCGCGCCCACGACGTGGAAATGGTCACCATCGGCCAGTACCTGCAGCCCACCCCGCATCACCACCCGGTGCTGCGCTACTGGACACCGGACGAGTACAAGGCGCTGGAGGAGTACGGCTACGCGCTGGGCTTCCACCACGTGGCGTCCGGGCCGATGGTGCGTTCGTCCTACCACGCCGACCGCCAGGCCGCCGGCGCCGGGGTCGGCTGACCCGCGTCCGGCGCACGCCGCCGGCCGTTGACCCGTGCCACCCTGCGGTGGCACGGCGCCGTGCCGCCGCCGGTACCCGCGCCGCGCGGCCCGGCCACGTGGCACAGGCCTGCTTTTCCGGTTCCGCCGCCCCGGCCGCGCCCTGGCCCGGGAGCCTCGCCCCGGCCGCCGGGCGATCGCCGGGCACCGCGCTTGCCCTTGCGGGAACGACCACTGTGGCCGTGGCCGGGGTGGCCGCCGCCGCGGTGCCCCGGCACGGTTCACGTTGCGCTACGGTCGGGCCGCTAGGCTGTGGGCGGTCCGGATGACAAGCGCTGCAACTTCCGGCACTGTCCCGTTGTCCGAGTCATCCGCAGTCTCATTCCACCGCCCGGTGCCACGAGTATTTTGATGAACTACCGAGTACCCGCTTTCCTGCTGGCCTTCGCGCTGACCGCACCGGCCGCGCTGCTGGCGCGCGCCGACACCTCGGCGCTGCCGTCCGCCGCGACGCTCGACCAGGCCACCACCTCCAAGCTGGTCTACGGGCTGCTGTCCGACAGCCGCTACGCCTACCGCCCGCGTCCGCTGGACGCGGCGACCGCGCAGGATGTGTTCAAGCGTTATCTGGAATCGCTGGACAGCGGCAAGCAGTTCTTCACCCGCGAGGACGTGGAGCGCTTCGCGCCGCTGGCCGAGCGGACCGGCGCGGCGATCCGCACGGGCGAACTCGACCCGGCGTTCCAGGTGTTCGCGGTCTACCGCCAGCGCGTGAGCGAACGCGTCGCCTATGCGCGGCGCCTGCTCCGGCAGGAGCCGGACTTCACCAGCAACGAGCGCTTCGACTACGACCGCAAGGACGTGCCGTGGGCGAGCAGCGCCGAGCTGGACGAGCTGTGGCGCAAGTCGGTGAAGAACGACTGGCTGCGGTTGCGCCTGGCCGGCAAGCCGGCGGCCGACATCCGCAAGACCTTGGACAAGCGCTACGCGACGCTGCTCAAGTCGGTCAACGAGGTGAAGGGGGAGGACGTGTTCTCCTTCTTCATGAACGCCTACACCCGCGCGGTCGACCCGCACACCGATTACTTCACCCCGCGCACGGCCGAGAACTTCAACCAGGCCATGTCGCTGTCGCTGGAAGGCATCGGCGCGCAGCTGCAGCGCCAGGACGACGTGGTGGTGATCCGCGAGATCATCGCCGGCGGCCCGGCCTCGGTGGACGGCACGCTCAAGCCGGGCGACCGCATCGTCGGTGTCGGCCAGGGCCGCTCGGGCCCGGTCGAGGACGTGATCGGCTGGCGCATCGACGACGTGGTGGCCAAGATCCGCGGCGCCAAGGACACCCAGGTGCGGCTGGAGTTCATTCCCGCCGCCGAAGGCCTGGACGGCAAGCACCGCATGGTGACCCTGACCCGGCAGAAGGTGCGCCTGGCCGAACAGGCCGCCAAGGGCGAGACCATGACCATCCCCGGCGCGGCCGGCGAGCCCGCGCGCCGCATCGGCGTCGTCAAGCTGCCGACCTTCTACCAGGATTTCGAAGGCCGCCGCCGCAACGCCAGCGACTACGCGTCGGCCACCCGCGACGTGGCGCGCCTGTTGGCCGGCTTCAAGGCCGACAAGCTCGACGGCGTGGTGCTGGACCTGCGCAACAACGGCGGCGGTTCGCTGGACGAGGCGATCGAGCTGACCGGCCTGTTCATCGAACAGGGGCCGGTGGTGCAGGTGCGCGAATCCGGCGGCCGGGTCACCGTCAACAGCGACCGCAACCCGGCCGTGGCCTGGGACGGGCCGCTGGCGGTGCTGATCAACCGCGGTTCGGCTTCAGCCTCGGAGATCTTCGCCGGTGCCATCCAGGACTACGGCCGTGGCCTGGTCATCGGCGAGACCACCTTCGGCAAGGGCACCGTGCAGAACGTGGTGCCGCTGGACCGCTGGCCGGCCAGCGAGAAGGAGCGCTTCGGCCAGGTCAAGCTGACCATCGCCCAGTTCTTCCGCGTCAGCGGCTCGTCCACCCAGCACAAGGGCGTGGTGCCCGACCTGGCGTTCCCGGCCAGCGTCGATGCCAGCGAGTTCGGCGAGAGCACCTACGACAACGCGCTGCCGTGGACCCGCATCGCCGCGGTGCCGCACACCCAGTACGGCAACTTCGCGCCGATCCTGCCGAAGCTGGAAACCCGCCATGCCGCGCGCATCCGCGGCGACCGCGAGTTCCAGTGGTGGGAAGAGGACGTGCAGCAGTTCCGCACCGAAGCGGAGAAGAAGTACGTCTCGCTCAACGAGGCTGAGCGCCGTGCCGAGCGTGACAGGCAGGACGCGCAGCGCAAGCAGCGGCAGGAAGTGCGCCGGCAGCTGGGCCTGCCGCTGGACCCGCTGGCCGACGATGGCAGCGACGACGGCCTGACCGGCAACGAGCGGGACATCGTCAAGGACGCCGCGCGCGAGAAGGCCGCCGAGAAGCGCCCCGATCCGCTGCTCAAGGAGTCGGCGTCGATCCTGGCCGACGCGGTGAACCTGCTGGAAAAGGACCGGCCGCTGTCGGCGCAGGTACTGCCGCAGTCCACCGGCCCTGGCCGCTGGGCCGACTGAGCGCGGGGCGGGGCGCCCGCCCGCGTTCAAGCCGCCGTCAGCGTGCCTGCACGCCGGCGGCGTTATGCTCGGGGCCTTCGGCAAGTGGAGGCGCCATGCACAGGCATCGTTCACGCGTCGTGCTGGTCCTGGCCTGCTGCGCCGTCCTCGGCGGCTGCGGTGGCCGCGCGGCCGACACCACGCTGCTGCGCGAGTCGTTCGACTCCGGCGACACCTATACCCGCGACATCGACGCCAGCCCGGCGCAGGCGTGCGAAGCCGCGCGCCGCGCGTTGCTGGGGCAGGGGTATGCGATCACCCGCGCCGGCGCCGACAGCGTCGAGGCCAACAAGAACTTCCAGCCCCGGGAAGAACTCCACGAGCAGCTGGTGCTGCGGGTGTCCTGCGCGGCGCATGGCGATGGCCGCGCGCAGGTGTTCGCCAGCGCGGTCCAGGACCGCTACGCGTTGAAGAAATCGCCGACCTCGGCCAGCGTCGGCGTCGGCGCGCTGGGCTCGGTGTCGCTGCCGTTCGGCGGCAAGGACGATTCGCTGGTGCGGGTGGCCAGCAGCACCGTGCAGGATCCGGTGTTCTACCGCCATTTCTTCGATCGCCTGCAGCAGTACCTGGCCCCGGCGGCTCCCGGGGACGCCACGCGGTGAGGCGTGTCCGTCGTGTCCCGGCCTGGTTGGGCGGCTGCGCGCTGGCGCTGGGGCTGGCGCCGCCGGCAACGGCCGCCGATGGCGCCGCATGCCTGCCGTCGCTGCTGCAGCGGCTGGGCTGGCAGATACGCGAAAGCGACGTGACCGCACCGGTGGTGCACGGGGGCGAACCCTGCCGGCGCGCCTCGCTGGACGACGCGCGCCGCCATGGCGACCTGCAGGTACAGGTGCCGCGCGGCTACGCCGGTGCGTCGCGTGAGCGCCTGCAGCGCGACCTGCTCGGGCATCCCGCGACCCTGTGCGCCTACGCCTTCCAACTGGGCGATGCCGCCCGCCGCGCCGCCACGCAGCTGCAGGACAACCGCGGGTATCGCTTCTCCGCGCTGCAGCTGGGCTGGATCGGCTTCGGGCCCGGCGGCGCCCGCGCGCAGGGCTGGCAGCGCTTCCGCAGCTTCGGCCGCGGCTATGCGCCGGCCGGTTCCAATTCCGCAGCGATCGAGGCGTTCTACAGCGGCCGCGTGCGCTCGGAATGCGGCGTCGGCCGCCAGGTCGCACAGCTGGCCACCCAGCGCGAGCTTTATGGCGACGCCGGCTTCGACCGCGAATTCGCCCCGGGCGAGCTGTCGATCGGCACTTTCCTCACCCTGCACGACACGCCCAGCATCCTGCTGGGGGCCAACGCGGGCGAGTTCTTCGCCGACGGCAAGGCGGTGCGCACCGCGCGCCTGGGGCGGCAGGCGTTCATGGGCGTGCCCGGCTTCATCGAGCACGTGTTCGACAAGCGCTACCTGGACGACATCAACAACCAGGCCGAGAACTTCGTCATCACCGACGTCAGCGCGCAGGCGGCCGACGCATTGGCGCGGCACGGCGGCTTCAGCTACTACGACGGGCAGAACCGGCGCCTGTGGGAACTGTCGCGGCAGCTGCCCCGCGCCGGCCGGCGTTATTTCGAGCGGCTGCTGCACGAACGCGACCCGGCGCTGCGTGACGCCGTTCCCGAAGCGCAGCGGCCGCTGCTGGCGCAGATGGACCAGGTGCTGGCCGACCCGGTCTACGCCGGGCTGATGCTCTACGTGCACCCCAAGGGCATCCGCCCGCTGGGCTACCACATCGCGCGCCTGCTCGACCGCAACCCGCGCACCCCGTACAGCATCGACCTGGCGCTGCACAATCTGCACACCACGCTGTACCACCGCTGGCTGCAGGCGCAGTTGCGCGACTGTGCGCCGGTACCCGCTGACATCGACGAACGAGGTTGAACATGGAACTGGGCATGATCGGGCTGGGGCGCATGGGCGCCAACATGGCGCAGCGCCTGCACCGTGGGGGCATCGGCGTGACCGGGTTCGACCCCGGGCTGGCCGCGCGCGAGCGCATGGCCGGGGCCGGCGTGGCCACGTCCGCCTCGCTCGAAGCGCTGGTGCAGGCAATGCCGGCACCGCGCGCGCTGTGGCTGATGGTGCCGGCGGGCGCGGTCGACGCGCTGCTGGACCAGCTGTTGCCGCTGCTGTCGCCGGGCGACCTGGTCGTGGACGGCGGCAATTCCTGGTATCGCGATTCGCTGCGCCGCGCGCAGCGCTGCCAGCAGGCGCGGGTGGCGTTCGTCGACTGCGGCACCAGTGGCGGCGTCTGGGGCCTGCAGGAAGGCTACTGCCTGATGCTGGGCGGCGAGCCGGCGGCACTGGCGCGGTTGGCGCCGGCGCTGCGGGTGCTGGCACCGGCAGCGGAGCGTGGCTGGGCGCACGTGGGGCCGGTTGGCGCGGGGCACTTCTGCAAGATGGTCCACAACGGCATCGAGTACGGAATGATGCAGGCCTACGCCGAGGGCTTCGCGCTGATGCAGAAGAAGCGCGAGTTCGACCTGGACCTGGCGCAGGTGGCCGAGACCTGGCGGCACGGCAGCGTGGTCCGCTCGTGGTTGCTGGACCTTGCCGCCGATGCGCTGCGGCACAACCCGCAGCTGGAAGGCATCGCGCCCTATGTCCAGGATTCCGGCGAGGGCCGCTGGACGGTCAGCGAGGCGATCGAGCTGGACGTGTCGGCGCCGGTCATCACGCTCTCGCTGCTGGAGCGGCTGCGCTCGCGCGAAGCCAACTCCTTCGCCGACCGGATGCTGGCGCAGATGCGCAGCGGGTTCGGCGGGCATGCGGTGAAGGCGGCCAACGATGCTGAATGAATGCGGAGGAGCGGGACGATGAGCACGCACGCGCGCACGTGGATGCTGTTGGCCGCACTCGGGTGCGGCCTGTCGCTGGCATTGCCGTTGCAGGCGCTGCCAGCGCCGGGGCCGTTGCCGCTACCGCCAGCGCCGGAAACCGACCCGATGAGCGATGCCTGGATCACCACGCGGATCCGTGCGGCGCTGGTACCGCTGCAGCGCGATGCCGCGGTCGACGTGCGGGTGAACACGACGGCGGGCATCGTCACGTTGGAAGGCGTGGTCGACAGCCCACTGGCCCGCGAGCGCGTGCTCGAGCGGGTGGCCGCGGTCAGGGGCGTGCGCGGCGTCGAGGCGCAGGCGCTGCGGATTGCCGGGGCAGCGCCGCAGCCGTGACGACCACCGCGTGCGCCGCGTTCACTCCGGCGCCGAATCATGCAATGCTTGCGTACCGGTTCGCATGCACTCGGCCGGCTCCAGTCCCAGGGGAGCCGTGCCCGCGGCACTGCCTGCCAACGGCCTGGCGTCCCTGGGAAACCGTTCACGCTGATCCCGGTTTTCGTACCGGCCACAGGCTTAAGGAATGAGGATGGCTTATCGATTCACCGACGAGGGCTGGGACCGCTGGCGCTTTGCCGGCCTGGCGCTCGCCGCGCTGCTGATCGTCGTGGTGCCCTCGTTGCTGTTGCTGCAGCTTTCGCGCGACAGCGTCAATGCCGCCAACTGGGTGGCGCACACCCAGGCGGTGAGCGCGCGGCTGTACGTGCTGCAGGCCGACATCCGCGACGTGGAGTCGGCCGCGCTGACCATGTCCAAGGGCGTGTCGTCGGACGCGCTGCGGCAACGCCTGCGGCGCGCCGATGACGTCGGGCAGACCGTCGGCGAGCTGTCCAGCCTGGTCAGCGACAGCCCCGAGCAGCTGGTGCGCATCGGCCGCATCACCTCCATGCTGGAACGGCGCATGGCGCTGGCCAAGCAGATCGCCGACAGCGTCGATTCGCCGCGCCAGCGGCAGTTGATCGAGGAAATGACGTTCAGTTATCCGATCCGCGACATCGTCGTCGAGCTGCAGCGCCACGAGGAGCAGCTGCTGGCCAAGCGCGTGGCCGCGGCGCAGCGCCAGCAGCGTCTGTCCACCCTGGTGACCTGGAGCACCCTGGCCGCGCAGCTGCTGCTGCTGGGGCTGGTGTTGTGGCTGCTGAAGCGGCAGATCGGCCGCCGCACCCGCGCCGAGCAGCGGTTGCTGCAGGCCAGCGCCCGCGCCAGCGCGGTGCTGCAGACGGTGCGCGAACCCATCGTGCTGCTCAACGCCGAGCAGCGCATCGTGCTGCACAACGCCGCGTTCGCCGAGCTGTACGGCGTCGAGGGCCGCGATGCCAACGGCCAGCTGCTGCAGTCGATCGGCGATGGCGCCTGGGCCGACCCCATCATCCACCAGCGCCTGGCCGACGTGCTGCTGCGCGGCCGCGAGCTGTGGGACTACGAGCATGAACAGCGGGGCGTCGACGGCCTGGTGCGGATCATGCTGGTCAATGCCAGGCGCATGCCGCTGCCCGACAGCGACGACGAAGTGGTGCTGATGACGGTCAGCGACATCACCCTGCAGCGTGCCGTGCAGCTGCGGGTGGAGGAGCTGAACCGGCAGCTGGAAGGCAAGGTCGAGCAGATGGCCGAGGTCAACCGCGAGCTGGAGGCGTTCAGCTATTCGGTGTCGCACGACCTGCGCGCGCCGCTGCGGCACGTGGCCGGCTTCTCCGACAAGCTGGCGCGGCACCTGGGCGAGGACGCGGACGAACGCTCGCGCCACTACCTGCAGGTGATCGGCGACTCGGCGCGGCGCATGGCGGCGCTGATCGACGACCTGCTGGTCTATTCGCGGCTGGGCCGTGGCGCGATGCGCCTGCAGGCGGTGGACATGCAGTCGCTGGTCGCCGACACCCGCGCGCTGCTGGATTCCAACCTGCGCGCCGAAGCCGGTGCCGACGGCGCGGTGCGCGACGTGCAGTGGAACATTGGCCCGCTGCCGGTGCTGGTGGCCGACGAGAACATGATGCGGCAGGTGTGGCTGAACCTGCTCGGCAACGCGGTGAAATACACCGCCGGCCGCGAACATGCGCTGATCGAGGTGTCCGCGCAGCAGTTGCCCGACGGCAGCCACCAGTTCACGGTGCGCGACAATGGCACCGGCTTCGACATGCAGTACGCCGGCAAGCTGTTCGGCGTGTTCCAGCGCCTGCACAAGGCCAGCGACTATCCCGGCACGGGCATCGGCCTGGCCAGCGTGCGCCGCGTGCTCACCCGCCATGGCGGCCGCATCTGGGCCGAGGCCCAGGTCGACCAGGGCGCCACCTTCCATTTCATCCTGCCACCCCCTGCGCCCGAGGCGCACAGCTGAGGTCCACCCGAATGAGTCCCCTGCGTACCATCCTCATCGCCGAAGACAGCCCCGCCGACGCCGAAATGGCGATCGACGCGCTGCGCGACGCGCGCCTGGCCAATCCCATCGTGCACGTGGAGGACGGCGTGGAGACGCTGGATTTCCTGATGCGCCGCGGGGCGTATGCCAACCGCGAGGAGGGCCTGCCGGCGGTCCTGCTGCTGGACATCAAGATGCCGCGCATGGACGGGCTGGAAGTGCTGCAGCGCATCCGCGCCGAGGACGAGCTCAAGCGCCTGCCGGTGGTGATCCTGTCGTCCTCGCGCGAGGAAAGCGACCTGGCGCGCAGTTGGGACCTGGGCGTCAATGCCTACGTGGTCAAGCCGGTGGACGTTGACCAGTTCTTCAACGCGGTCAAGACGCTCGGCACCTTCTGGGCGGTCATCAACCAGGCCCCGGAGCTGGAGTAAGCCGCCATGCCCAACAAAGGGACGCCGTTGGGTCCATTGCGCATCCTGCTGGTCGAGGATTCGGCCGAGGACGCTGAACTGTTGTGCGACCAGATGCTCGAAGCCGGGCTGGAATGCAGCTTCGAGCGGGTCGACAGCGAGCCGGAGCTGCGCACGCTGCTGGCGCAGTGGACGCCGGACATCGTGCTGTCGGACCTGAGCATGCCGGGCTTCTCCGGCTACCAGGCGCTGCGCATCCTGCGCGAGACGCATCCGCTGGTGCCCTTCATCTTCGTCTCCGGGACGATGGGCGAGGAAACCGCGGTCCAGGCGCTGCACGAAGGCGCCAACGACTACATCATCAAGCACCAGCCGGCACGGCTGCCCTCGGCGGTGGCACGCGCCATCCGCGAGGCGCGGCGCGAGATGGAACGGCTGCGGGTCGAGGACGAGCTGATGCGCGCGCAGCGGCTGGAAAGCCTGGCGCTGCTGGCGGCCGGGCTCAGCCACGACCTGCGCAACATCCTGCAGCCGCTGCTGATCGTGCCGGACCTGATCCGCGACCGCAGCGACGACCCCAAGGTGGTGCGGCTGGCCGACGTCATCGCCGAGTGCGGGCGGCGCGGCCACGAGATGGTCGAGTCGATGCTGTCGTTCGTGCGCGGCTCGCGGCTGCCCAGCGAGCGCATCGTCCTGCAGCGCCTGTTCCAGGGGGTCGGCATGCTGCTCAAGAGCAGCCTGCCGGGCAACATCGACCTGCACCTGGAGGTGCGCGACGAGCGCCTGGCGGTGGAGGGCAACTACACCGAACTGCAGCAGGTGCTGCTCAACCTGGCGCTCAACGCGATCCAGGCCATGCCCGACGGTGGCCGCCTGAGCCTGGTGGCCGAACGCGTGGCCACCACCGACGGCGAGCGCCTGTGCATCCGCGTGCAGGACCAGGGCATCGGCATGGACGCGGCGACCGTGGAGCGCCTGTTCAGCCCGTTCTTCACCACCAAGGCCAGCGGTACCGGGCTGGGGCTGGTGTCGTGCAAGCGCATCGTCGAGAGCCTGGACGGCACCATTGCGGTGTCCAGCCGCCCGGGCGAGGGCACCCGCTTCGACCTGCTGCTGCCGCTGCATGGCGCCGTGGTGGAGCGCGAGGAGAGCGCCATGCCGGTGGTCCCGGCCGGCCGTGGCCAGCGGATACTGGTGGTGGACGACGAGGCCACGCGCCTGTCGCTGCTGGGCAACGCGCTGGCCAGCCAGGGCTACCGGCTGCGGCTGGCCGCCGACGGTGCCGCGGCGATGCGCCACCTGCAGGAGGCCGGCATGCCGGACGCGGTACTGGTCGACAGCGGCATCCCGCTGCTGTCCGCCGGGCAGCTGCTCACCGAGATGCACGGCATGGGCTACCGCGGGCCGGCCATCGTGCTGGAGGAGAACCGCAACGAAGCGTTCGCCGACGGCCTGGTACCCACCGGCATCAGCGTGCACGTGCTGCCGCGCCCGCTGGAGATGCGGCGCGTGTTCCGGGTCGTGGCCGACGCGCTGGGCACGGGGTAGGAAGCAGGGGAAAAGCCAGGAACCCGTGGGGGAAGGCGGGAGCGGGTCACCGCCGCGGCAACCGCCCCTGCTTGCACCCTCCCTGGTTCCTGCTTCCGCTGCACTGGTTCCTGGCCCGAAGCCCTATCATGTGCGTCCCGATTCCGACCGTTTGGCGCAACACCGCGCCTCCCCTTCGATGACGACCGTCCTACTGAGCCTGGGCAGCAACGTGCGCCCGCACCATCACCTGCAGGCGGCGCTGCGGGTGCTGCGCGGGCGCTTCGGGCAGATCACCGTTTCCCCGGCCTACCGCACCCCGGCGGTGGGCTTCGACGGCCCGGATTTCCTCAACAACGCGGTCATGCTCGACACCGGCATGCCGCTGCTGGAGCTGGACGACTGGCTGCATGCGGTCGAGGACGCGCACGGCCGCGACCGCAGCGGGCCGCGCTTCAGCGACCGCACCTTGGACATCGACGTGGTGTACTACGGCGACCTGGTGGTGGAAGGCCCCGGGCACCTGCGCATTCCCCGGCCCGAGCTCAAGCACGCCTTCGTGCTCAAACCCCTGGCCGACATCGCGCCGGACTTCATCGACCCGGTCCGTGGCCTCAGCCTGCGGCAGATGTGGCAGGCACACCCGCAGCATGGCGACGTGTTCGATACCGTCGAACTGGCGGACTGAGCGCGCCGTCCGACGGCCGGTGGCCCGCTTTCCGCGGCACCGCGGAAAGCCACGCGGTGCGCCGCCGGGGCCGCGGCGGCGGTTCTGGCCAGGCGTCGCCCGCATCTGGTTCCTGCCGCTGAACCGGGCCGGCATCGGCGCGACCGCCGCCGCCATCGCTCAGGTCAGCGTGCGCCCACCGTCCAGCCGCAGCGTCTGGCCGGTGATGTAACCGGCATCGTCGAGCAGCCAGCGCACCGCCGCGGCGATCTCGTGCGGGGTGCCGGTACGCGCCAGCGGCGTGCGTTCCAGCAGCTTCTGCTTGGCGGCTTCGCTCTTGCCCTGTTCCGGCCACAGGATCGCGCCGGGCGCCACCGCGTTCACCCGCACGTGCGGCGCCAGCTCCAGCGCCAGCGAACGGGTGGTCATTTCCAGCGCGGCCTTGGCCGCCGAATAGGCGGGGTGGTCGCGCAGCGGCTGGCTGGCGTGCAGGTCGGTCAGGTTGACGATAGCCCCGCGTTGGCGGCGCAGGTGCCCGGCGGCGGCCTGGGCCAGGAAGAACGGCGCGCGTGCGTTGACCGCGAACAGCTCGTCCCACTGCTCGACCTCGACCTGGCCCAGCGGCGTGGGGAAGAAGTTGGAGGCATTGTTGACCAGCGCGTCGAGCCGGCCGAAATGCGCCACCACCTCCTCGACCAGCTCCGGCAGCGCCCGTGGGTCGCGCAGGTCGGCCTGCACCGCCAGCACGCTGCCCGGGCGCTCGCTCTCCAGGTCGAAGGCCAGCGCCTGCAGTTCTTCGCCCGACTGGTGCGCGTGCAGCGCCAGCCGGTAACCATGGGCGTGCAGGTGACGGGCGATGACCGCGCCGATACGGCGCGCGCTGCCCGTCACCAAAGCCACCCGTTGCGGATCCGTCATCTGCGTTTTCCTCGCTCGGCTATCCTGTGCATTGTCTCCGCAAACCGCCGTCCCATGCATTCCGACCTGCCCCTGCCCGAATCCGACGCGTTGGCCCACAGCGAGCAGCTGGCCGCGCACCTGCGCGCGGAGATCCTCGCCCAGGGCGGCGCGATGCCGTTCTCGCGGTTCATGGAACTGGTGCTGTATGCGCCGGGCTGGGGCTATTACAGCGCCGGCGCCAGCAAGTTCGGCGCCGCCGGTGATTTCGTCACCGCGCCGGAGCTGGGCACGCTGTTCGCCGCGGCCACCGCCAACGCGCTGGCGCCGGTGTTGCGCCAGCTGGGCACGCAGGCACGGGTGCTGGAACTGGGCGGCGGCAGCGGCGCGTTCGCCGAGGCCGCGCTACGCCACCTGGCCGGGCTGGACGCGCTGCCTGCGCGCTACGCCATCCTCGAGCCCAGCGCCGACCTGCGCCAGCGCCAGCGCCAGCGCCTGCAGGGCGCGCTCGACCCGGCGGTGTTCGCGCGGGTGGAATGGCTGGACCGCCCGTTCGAGGATGAATGGGACGGGGTGCTGTTCGCCAACGAGGTGATCGACGCGCTGCCCACGCCGCGTTTCCTCATCGACCAGGGCGAGGTCTACGAGGAAACCGTCGAGCTCGACGGCGAAGGCCGCTTCGTGCGCGGCGCGCAGCCGGCGGACATGCTGCTGTCGGCGGCGGTCCGCCACCTCGAGCGCTACCTGGAACGCCCGTTCGCCGACGGCTACCGTTCGGAACTGCTGCCGCAGCTGCCGTACTGGATCCAGGCGGTGGCCGGCGGCCTGCGCCGCGGCGCCATGCTGTTCGTCGACTACGGCTATACCCGTGCCGAGTTCTACCAGGACGACCGCCGCGACGGCACCCTGCGCGCGTTCTACCGCCACCGCGTGCACAACGACGTGTACCTGTGGCCGGGCCTGCAGGACATCACCGCCTCGGTGGACTTCACCGCCCTGGCCGAGGCCGGCACCGGCGCCGGCTTCGACCTGGCCGGCTACTGCCACCAGGCCGGCTTCCTGTTCGGCAACGGCATCACCGGCCTGCTCGAGGAGGCCGACGAACGCACCGACGAGGTCGGGCGCGTGCGTCTGCGCGAACAGTTCAAGCGGCTGACCCTGCCCACCGAAATGGGCGAGCGCTTCCAGGTGATGGGCTTCAGCCGCGACGTCGACCTGTCGGCCGCCTTCGCGATGGGCGACCTGACCTGGCGCCTGTGAGCGGCCCGCTGTTCAAACCGCTGCGCCATCTGCCGTTCTGGATCGGGCTGTGGGCGCTGGCGGTGCTGGGCGTGACCGTGGTGTGCCTGATTCCGCCGCCGCCGTTGCCACCGCTGCCGGAGAACGGCGACAAGGCCGAACACTTCATTGCCTATTTCCTGCTCTCGGCCAGCGCGGTGCAGTTGTTCCGCCGTGGCCGCGCGTTGCTGGCCGTGGGCCTGGCGCTGGTGGCGATGGGCGTATGCATCGAATTCGCGCAGGGCGCGTTGACCGACACCCGCAGCGCCGACCCGCTCGACGCGCTGGCCAATACCCTCGGCGTGGCCGCGGGCCTGGCGACGATGTTCACTCCGCTGCGCGATCTGCTGCTGCGGCTGCAGCCGCGTCGCGACGGCGCAGGGGAGCGCTAAGCGCCTGCGTCTGCCCAGGCTGTTCCCGCGCAGCGGCGCCGTCCGCAGGCTCGCGCCAGCGATGGCCGACGCAAAGGCGACGTCGCGATCGGGCGTGCTTGCCGCGGAGGCGTGTGCACCCGCGCCGTGCATTGAGAGGGTCCGGTGCGGGTGCTACCGTGCCATCCGGGCGATGGCCTGCACGCCGCGTCGGCACGCCGGGGCACCCGGTTGCAGGCGCTGACCCACAACGGCAATGCAGGGCACGGTGGCCATCCCGCGCCACCGCCGGTCTCTCCCGCCAGATCCCCCTGCCGGCGGCCTTTCATCTTTGGACAACAGCGCAATGCACATGCCGGACACCGCCATCAACCTGCAGGAAAAGCTGGCCCGGTTCTCGGAGCATTGGTCGCCCCGGGTCATCGCGGAAATGAACGACTACCAGTTCAAGCTCGCCAAGGTGCTGGGTGAGTTCGTCTGGCATTCGCATGCGGACACCGATGAGGTGTTCATCGTGCTGGCCGGCGAGATGGTGCTCGAGTTCAGGGACAGGACGGTCGCACTGGCCGCTGGCGAAATGTACGTGGTGCCCAGGGGCGTGGAGCACCGCCCGGTGGCGTCCAGCGAGTGCAGCATCATGCTGGTGGAGCCGCGCGGGGTGATCAACACCGGCGACGCCGGCGGCGCCTACACCGCAGCGAACGACGTCTGGGTGTAGGCCGCGCGCAGCTGCCGGCGCAGCCGGACGGCCCCTGCCGCGGCCCGCCCGCGCCCGTGCGCGCCGCTAGCGCAGCGTCACCCGGTCCAGCACCCACATGTCCGGACGGAAGTCGCCGCTGAAGCGGATGCACAGCGCTTCGGTCCTGTCGGCGCGGCGCAGCAGCGGCGCGCGCAGGGTGATGAAGCCGTCGGCGTCGGGGCGTGCGGGCAGGGGCGCGGTGGCGATGAGGTCGCCATCGCAGGAGCCGGCGCGGATGTCGAGTTCGCCATGCGCGCTGCGCGCCGGCAGGTAGCGGCGGCGGGCGTTCTCTTCCTCGCTCTGGTCGATGACGTAGGGCAGGCGGCCGGCGCGTACTTCGATGTGCTGCGCGCCGGTCATGGGCGCCTGCTCCCAGCGCCAGCACGGCTGCATGAAGGCGACGTTGAACAGGGCGCGCCGGCCGTCGGCCTGCACGGTGTCGTCCTGCATGCGCAGCACCGGGCCTTCGGCGCTGCACGGCTGCAGCTGGGCGTTGCCGCGGCTGCGCAGGCTGGCGGCGGTCACCTCGAAGCGGTCCGCCGGCTGCAGCGCGGCGCCGCTGGCGAAGGCGGCGCTGCGCAGCTGCACCGGCAGCGCGGCCTCGATGGGGCCGGTGTACAGCGGCGAGCGCAGCGTGGGCTCGCTGCCGTCGAGCGTGTAGCGCACCGGGTAGCCGAGCGGATTGGACAGTTGCAGCGTCGCCTTGTCGTGGCCGGCGGGCGCGTCGGCCAGCAGCACGCGGAACGGCGTACTTGCGTAGCCGACGCCCAGCGCGGCGTAACGCCGGGTCCAGGCCGGCAGGCGCTGCAGGAAGCTGGCGTAGTCCTTGCCGGCTTTCGGCGTCCAGCCGGTTTCGGCCACCGCCAGCAGGCGCGGGAAGGTGTTGTGTTCGACGGCGGCGAAACGCACGTCGTCGGTGGTCCACATGTTCGCCTGCAGGCCGAGGATGTGGCGGCGCTGGGGGGCGTCCAGCGCCTCGGGCACCGGCTCGAAGCGGTAGAACCTTTCCATCGGAATCAGCCGGGGGCTGGGCCGGCCGCCGGGCTCGTCCGGCGAGTCGGTCTGCAGGTAGTCCAGGTACAGATCGGCGTTGGGCGACATCACCACGTCGTGGCCCTGCCGCGCCGCGGCCACGCCACCGTCGATGCCGCGCCAGGACATCACCGTGGCATCCGGCGCCAGGCCGCCATCGAGGATTTCGTCCCAGCCGATCAGACGCTTGCCGTACGCGTGCACGAGCGCTTCCAGGCGGTGAATGAACCAGCTCTGCAGCGCATCCTCGTCGGCCAGCCCGAGCGCGCGCATGCGTGCCTGCACGCGCGGCGATGCCCGCCATTGCGCCTTGATGGCCTCGTCGCCGCCGACGTGGATGTAGCGGCCGGGGAACAGCTGCGCCACCTCGGCGAACACGCCGTCGAGGAAGTCGAACGTGGCGTCGTTCACGTTGAACAGGTTGGCGTGGATGCCGCGGTGCGCCGAGACCGGGATCTGCCGGCCCTCGGTGCCCAGCGCCGGGTAGGCGGCGATGGCCGCGGTGGCATGGCCGGGCATGTCGATCTCCGGCACCACGCTGATGTGCAGCGCGGTGGCGTGGGCGACGATGTCGCGGATCTCGTCCTGCGAGTACCAGCCGCAGTATGGCGCGGGTTTGCCGCTGGCCGGATCGATGCCGGCGTCGCCGGCGGGGATGCGGCATCCGCCGACCTGCGTCAATCGCGGATGGCGCTTGATCTCGATGCGCCAGCCCTGGTCGTCGGTCAGGTGCCAATGGAACACGTTGAGCTTGTGCAGGGCCATGGTGTCGAGCAGCTGCTTCACCTGCGCCGGCGTCTGGAAATGCCGGGCCGAATCGAGCATGTAGCCGCGCCACGGGAAGCGCGGCGCGTCCTCGATGCGCATCGCCGGAAGGGTCACGCGCGCGGCCTCGCTCTGGGTGAGCAGCTGCCACAGGGTCACCGCGCCATGGAACAGGCCCGCCTCGCTGCTGGCGCGGATCGTGATGCCGTCGTCGCCGACGCTGAGCGCATAGCCTTCCGCCGGGATGCTGCTGGCCGGGTCGACAGCCAGGCGGATGCCGCGTGCACCTTGGCCGCGCGCGGCGATGGACAACGGCGTGAGCCCGGCCTTTGCGAGGAACGCGTTGAGCTGGCCCGCAACCCGCATCGCGGCGTCGCCCTCGGCCTGCACGACGGTGCTGGCGTCCACGGCGAAGGCCGCGGCACCGGCATCGACCCGCATCGAGGCCGGTTGTGGGATGAGCGAGGGGACGATGGCGTCGCCGCCGGCGCGGGCCGGCTGGCACAGCGCCAGCAGGCAGAGGGACAGCCACGCGGATCGACGCATCAGGGGTTCCGGTTGGACCAAGGCCAGGCCGGATTATCCGATGATCGGCTATCGTTGCGCATCGCCGATACCGTTGCCGACGCACGCATGCATGGATACATGAGAAACCTTTTCCTGTGCGTACTGTTGCTGGCGGCGACGCCCGTGCAGGCGGCCACGGCGCCCGGCAACGGGCCCGAACCCGGCATCGAGGTGTTGCTGCGCGAACGCGCCGCCGGGTTGCACGGCAAGCGCATCGGCTTGGTCACCAACATGACCGGCGTCGACCGCGCGCTGCGCAGCGACATCGACCTGCTGGCCGCGCGCGACGACGTCGAGCTGGTCGCGCTGTTCGGCCCCGAACATGGCGTGCGCGGCGACGTGCAGGCCGGTGGGCACGTGGATTCGTCGCGCGACGCGGCCACCGGATTGCCGGTGCACAGCCTCTATGGCGAGCACCGCGAACCGACGCCGGAGATGCTGCGCGGCATCGACCTGCTGTTGTTCGATATCCAGGATGTCGGCGCGCGTTTCTACACCTACCCGTACACCCTGGCCAACGTGCTGCGCGCGGCGCGGCGCGATGGCATCCCGGTCTGGGTGCTGGACCGGCCCAATCCGGTGGGCGGGCTGCAGGTGGAAGGCCCGGTGCTGGAGCCGGCGCAGGCCTCGTTCGTCGGCATGTTCCCGATCCCGGTGCGCCACGGCATGACCATCGGCGAGCTGGCGCGGCTGTTCAACGCCGCGTTCGGCATCGGCGCCGATCTCACCGTGGTGCCGATGCGCGGCTGGCGGCGCGGCGATGCCGAGCCGGGCGGGGCGATGCCGTGGGTGCCGCCGTCGCCGAACATGCCCACGCGCGACACCGCGCTGGTCTACCTGGGCACGGCGCTGCTGGAAGGCACCAACGTGTCCGAGGGACGCGGCACCACGCGCCCGTTCGAGACCCTCGGCGCGCCGTTCGTCGATGCGCGGCAACTGGCCGATGCGCTCAACGCGCTCGACCTGCCGGGCGTGCGTTTCCGCCCGACCGCGTTCACCCCGAGTTTCTCCAAGCACGCCGGCAAGGCCTGCGGCGGGGTGCAGATCCACGTCACCGACCGCGAGGCGTTCCTGCCGTTCCGCACCGGGCTGGCGGTGGTCAAGACCCTGCACGACCTGTATCCGGACGCGTTCCGCTTCCAGTCCGATGCGCCGGGCGCGACGCCCGGCTTCTTCGACAAGCTGGCTGGCAATGCCTGGCTGCGCGAGGCGATCGGGCGCGGCGACACGCTCGATGCGATGCAGGCGCGCTGGCAGCCGGCGCTGCAGCGTTTCGAGGCGCTGCGCACGCGCTATCTGCTGTATCCGTGAGCCGACCCGCCCGCGGCCGCCGGCTGTCCGCCGGCGGCCATGCGGGCTCAGTCGCGCGTGCGCAGGGTCGCCTGCTGCAACACCCACATCTGCGGCCGGGTGTCGCCGCTGAAGGTCATGCACAGGTCGGCGCGACCGCTGGCCGGGACCCGCAGCGGCGCCTCCAGGGTGATGAAGCCATCGGCGTCCGTGGCCTGCGGCAACGGCTGGGACGCCAGCACCGGGCCCTCGCAGCCATCGCGCACCTCGAACTCGCCATGCGCCGCCACCGCCTTGCGGAAGCCGCGCTTGGCTTCTTCCTCGCGCAGCAGGCCGAAGTTGTAGGGGATGCGGCCGGCGCGCACCTGGATGGACGCCACGTCCTGCAGTTGCGCGTCTTCCCACAACCAGCACGGGTTGAAGATGGTCACGTCGAAGCTCGCGCGCGGGCCTTCGGCGGGGGTGTCATCCTCCAGCCGCAGCAGCAGGCGGCCGCCCTGCGGGCACTGCGCCAGGGTCTTGTCGGTGCGGGTCAGCAGCGCGGCGGCGTCCAGCGTCCATTGGCTCGCGCGGTCGGCCAGCGGCTTGCCGTCGAAGAACGCCGCGGCCTGCAGTTCGGTGGGCACCGGAACGTCCAGCGGCGCGGTGTAGGCAGGCGACCGCGAGGTCGGCACGCTGCCATCGGTGGTGTAGCGGATGTCGCCATAACCCAGCGGATTGGACAGCTCGACCCGCACCCGGTTGCCGGCGCGGTCGTCCTGGCGCTGCATCGCCACCGACAGTGCGGTCTGCCCGTAGGCGATGCCCAGCGCGCGGTAGCGGTGCAGCTGTACCGGCAGGCGTGCGAGGAAGCCGTCGTAGTCCTTGCGCTCCAGCGGCGTCCACGCGATTTCCGCCAGCGCCGCCATGCGCGGGAACAGGTTGTGCTGCAGCCGCTCCCAGGTGCGGGTGTGTTCGGTCCACATGTTGGCCTGCACCCCGATCACGTGCCGGCGCTGCGCGGCCGGCAACTGCGCCGGCACCGGGTCGAACGCGTAGATCTTCTGCATCGAGGTGAACTTCGGCCGGCCCGGCGGCTCGTCCGGCAGGTTGGTCTGCAGGAAGTCCAGGTACAGGGTGTTGCCGGGCGACATCACCACGTCGTGGCCATGGGTGGCGGCCTCGATGCCGCCTTCGATGCCACGCCAGGACATCACCGTGGCCTGCGGCGGCAGCCCGCCTTCGATGATCTCGTCCCAGCCGATCAGCTTGCGGTCGCGCGCCTCCAGGAACGCTTCCAGCCGCTTGAGCATGTGCGACTGCAGCGCTTCCTCGTCCTTCAGCCCGAGCCGGCGCATGTGCGCCTGCACCGCGGGCGATGCCTGCCACTGGTACTTCACCGCCTCGTCGCCGCCGATGTGCACGTACGGGCCCGGGAACAGCTCGATCACCTCGGCCAGGATGCCTTCCAGGAACTGCAGCGTTTCCTCGCGCGGATTGAACAGGTAGGGATTCACGCCCCAGTTGTGCGACGGTTCGGTGGGGCCATCGACCACGCCATGCTCGGGATAGGCCGCCACCGCCGCCTGGGCGTGGCCGGGCACGTCGATTTCCGGGACGATGGTGATGTGGCGGGCGGCGGCATAGGCCACCACGTCGCGGATCTGCGCCTGCGTGTAGTGGCCGCAGTAGCGGTTGGGGGAGCCGTCGGCCCTGCGCCCGGCCTCGCCCGGCGGCACGCGGCAGCCGCCGACTTCGGTGAGGCGCGGATAGCGCTTGATCTCGATGCGCCAGCCCTGGTCGTCGGTGAGGTGCCAGTGGAAGGTGTTGAGCTTGTGCGTGGCCATCGCGTCGAGCACCGCCTTGATCTGCTCCACGCTCCAGAAATGCCGCGCCGAATCGAGCATCAGCCCGCGCCAGGCGAAACGCGGGGTGTCCTCGATCCGCATCGCCGGCAGCGCCACCGCGCTGGACTGCGGCCCGGCGAGCAGTTGCCACAGCGTCATCGCGCCATTGAACAGCCCGTGTTCGTCGCCGGCCTGGACGCTGATGCCTTCGTCGCCGATGTGCAGCGTGTAGGCCTCCGGCGAGGTGCCGGCGGCTGCGGGCACGATGCGGAACTCGATGCCCGGGCCCTGGCCGTCGGCCAGCCGCAGTGGCGTGGTCCTGGCCAGCAGTTCGGTGAATTGCGTGGCGACGCGGCCGGCGGCATCGCCCGGTGCGCGGACCGCGGTGGTCGCATCGACGACGAAGCGGCCCTCGGCCGGCTGCACCACGGCCGGCAATGGAATCACCGGTGCGCCCTGCACGTCGGCGGCGGCCACGGCCAGTGCGGGCGCGGGGGACGCGCTGGGCGTGCAGCCTGTGGCAATGGCGGCCGCGGCGAGCAGGGCGGCCGCCATCAGTGTGGCGGCGGTTCGGTTTCGGATCATCGTGACTCCCTGGAACTGGATGGCGGCGTGGCGGCCCGCGCCGGTGTCCGGGCGGTGGGGCCTGCGACGCGGGCCGCCGGCCGCCACTGTAAAAAAAGCGGGCCTGGAAAAGCTCCAGGCCCGTTGGAGGAGAAAGAACGCAATCGGTATTCCTGCAGCTCCGCCCTTAGAAGGCGAAGCGCAGCGAGGCCATGTAACGGCGGCCGCTCAGGTAGGCACCGCGGGTGAGCTGTTCCACGCCCGAGTAGGAGTGGTACTGCTCGTCCAGCAGGTTCATGCCTTCCAGGCCGACGGACAGGTTTTCGTTGATCCGGAAGGCGATGGACGCATCCAGCGAGGCATAGTCCATGGTCCACAGCTGGCGGCCGGCGCTGACGTTGGTGAAGTACTTGTCACGCCAGCCGTAGGTGACGCGCGCGGTCCAGGTGTCGTTCTCGAAGAACGGGCTGATGTTGAACTGGTTCTTCGAGTTGAACGGCAGCGGGCGGCCGCCGGTGGCTTCGCCGTCGGAGTAGGTGTAGTTGGCGACGATGCCGAAGCCAAGCCCGAAGTTCTGCTGCCAGGCCAGCGAATAACCCTTGATCTTCGCGTCGCCGGCATTGCGCGGACGGTCCACCAGGTAGGTGTCGTTCTTGTTCTGGTTCTGGTTCCAGTGCGTCTCCGGGGTGGACTCGGTGAGGATGTAGTCGGCCACGTCGCGGTAGAAGATCGAGCCGGCGACGATGGCGTTCTCCGAGAAGTACCACTCGGCCGAGAAATCCACGTTGGTGGACTGGTACGGCTTGAGGTTCGGGTTGCCGCCGCCGCCGGTCAGCGCGGTGTCGGACAGCCACAGGTAGGAGGAGATGTCCGTGTAGTTCGGGCGGGCGATGGTCTTGGCCACGGACGCACGCAGTACCAGCGACTCGGTGGCGTCGTACACCAGGTTCAGGTTCGGCAGCACGTTGTTGTACTTGTTCTTCTTCACCACCGGGTCGTACGACGCCGCCAGCTTCTCGGCCGACCATTCCGGCTTGGTACAGCCGGCCAGGCCGGTGTTGCATTCGTAGCTGCCCGACTCCAGGTCGGTGCGCACGTAGCGCACGCCGACGTTGCCGCGCAGCTTGTCGAAGCTGAAATCGGCCTGCACGTACGCCGCGCCGATGTCCTCGTTGATCGACCAGTTGTTGCGCGCGAACTCCTCGGCGCTGAACGGCGAGACGACCGGCATGGTCTGCCACGGTGCCAGCCACTTGCCGCTGCTGATGTACTCGGCCAGCTTCCAGCCATCGATGGTGAAGCGCTTGCCCAGGTCACCGTAGCCGCTGAACCCGTTGAGGTAGTTGCCGGGCAGCTCGCGCGGATCGAACTGCGAGGCCTTGGCGTCGCCATAGGTGGCTACTGCGGCCAGGCCGATGCCCTGCTGGACCTGGCTGGTCTCGTGCTTGCGCTGCTTGTAGCCGAAGCGGACCAGGTAGACCGGCGAGTCGAGCTTGATGCCGAAGTCGACCTGGCCGTAGGTTTCCTTGTCGACGGTCGGCTTCTCGACCAGGTTGCCGCCCCAGCCGGTGTTCCAGCCGGGCTTGGACGGGTCGCCGCCCCAGCCGCCGTCCATCTGGAACTGGTCCGGGTTCAGGAACGGATTGCTGCCGGTGAACGTGACGCTGCCGGGATTGCCCGGGGCGTCGGCGATGGACCAGGTGTAGTCGGTGCGCGCCAGGAACTCGCCGAACACCTGCTTCGGGCCGCCGTCGGCCTTGGTGCGGCCGATATGGGTGGACGCGAACCAGCGCTCGTCGTTCCAGTCGAGCTTGACGTCGTAGGTCGACGACTCGACGTTGGCGCGGCGGTTCTGCAGGTCGAACACCACCAGCCCGTTCTTGTGGCTGGCACTGGTGATCAGCCCGTCCTTGACGGTGATGTCGCTCAGCGTCTTCAGGCTGTTCCAGGTGTTGCCCTGGTGGGTGAACATCGACTGCGCCATGTGGTCGAAGTTGGCGTCGATCTTCAGCGCGTTCAGCTCGATGTTCATCTGCTCCACCGGCTTGAACTGCAGCGCCAGCGAGTAGGTCTTGCGCTCGCGCTGCTGCTCGAAGAAGTGCGCGCTGGTGGAGTTGGGGCCGACCGCGTTCGGGTTGGCGTACAGGGTTTCGGCGCAGGTGCCGGTACAGGTGGCCGGCAGCGTCGGCTGCACGCCGTTGACCGGCGGCTTGGACCAGTCCGGCGGCAGGTTGGTCACCGAGCCCGGGGCACCGCCGACGCCGGCGATGTAGTCCTTGGCCCGCACGATGCCGTAGGACTCGATGCCGTCGCGGCGGATGCTCTCGTTGGAGGCCTGGGCCGAGACGATCACGCCGAAGCTGCCGGCGTCGTTCTTCCACGCGAACGCGGCCGAGGCGTTGGGATCGGTCTTCTCGACGCGGTCGTTGCGGCCGTAGCTGACGCGGCCGGACAGGCTGACCTTCTCCGGCATGTCCAGCGGCTTGCGGGTGGAGACGATCACGGTGCCGCCGATCGAGCCTTCATCGATGCGCGCTTCCGGCGACTTGAACACTTCCACCTTGCCGACCAGCTCGGGCGCCAGCAGCGAGTAGTTGAAGGTGCGGGTCGGGAAGTCGGACATGTTCCAGTCGCCGGAGGCGATGGACTGGCCGTTGAGCAGGGTGCGGTTCAACGCCGGATCGGTGCCGAGGATCGAGACCTTCTCGCCCTGGCCGTAGGCGCGGTCGATGGTCACGCCGGGGATGATGGTCATCGCCTCGGCCACGTTGGTGGCCGGGAACTTGCCCACGTCCTCGGCGGTGATGACGTCGACGATGGCGTCGGCATTGCGCTTGGTCTCCAGCGACTGCTGCAGGCTGGCGCGGATGCCGGTGACGACGACGCGGTCGAGGTCGGTGGCCTCCTTCTTGCCGGCCTCCTGCGCGTGCGCGGAAAAGCTCAGGCAGGTGACGATGGCGGCGGACAGTACGGACTTGCGGTACCTCATGATGTCTCTCCTCATCATTGGCGTGATTGTGGGTTGAACCGCGGTTGCTGGGGGGTGCCGGTGCGCGGGCGCGTGCCCGTGCGGCGGTGTCGTGGCTGCGTGGGTGGGAGCGTGCTCAGGTGCTGCGGTGCTGCAGGTACCAACTGGCTGCGCCGATGACGCCCAGTTGCCCGTGCTCGACCAGTTTCACGGGGATGCGCTGCAGCGCCTTGGCCATGGGTCCCTTGTTGAGGAACCGCTCGACGAAGGTGCTGCCGATGAGGAACGGGCCGAGCTTGGGCAGGATGCCGCCGGCCAGGTAGATGCCGCCCTGCACGCCGTAGAGCAGGGCCATGTCGCCGATGGTGGAGCCGAGGATTCCGCAGAACAGCTCCAGGGTCTGGACCGCGAGCGGGTCGCTGCCATCGCAGGCGGCGGCGCTGACCGCGTCGGGGGTGGCGTGCACGGGCGCGGTGCCGCGCACCGCGCACAGGGCGTTGTAGAGGTTGAGCAGGCCGGGCCCGGACAGCGCGCCGTGCTCGATGGAGACATGGCTGCGGTTGCGCAGCATGTGCTGCAGCACGGCCATTTCCAGTTCGGTGCCGGCGGCCAGCGCGGCCTGCCCGGCTTCGGTGGCGAGCACGACCGAGCGCTCGCCGACGGGAATCCAGAGCGCGGCGCCCAGGCCGGTGCCGGGGCCGACGACGAGGGTGGGGCCGCGCGGCGCCTGCGCCGGGCCGGTGAGCTGCAGCACCTGGCT